>JAJFHC010000012.1 GCA_021775835.1 Hyphomicrobiales bacterium
TTCCAACCTTCGGGCAAAACTCTATCCCTCACTGGCCGGGATCGCCAACCAGTGGAATGCAGACATGAAGCGCCCCGAACGCTATCCGGAAGCACTCGATGAATTCCTCGAACGGTGCCACAAAGCCGGTCAGACCAGGCCGACCCCCCTTCTGTTGAGTTACCGACCCGGCGACTACAATTGCCTCCATCAGGACCTCTACGGCGAGCACGTGTTCCCGCTTCAGGTCGCCATACTCTTGTCCCGACCGGGTGAAGATTTTGCCGGCGGTGAATTTGTTCTCACCGAACAGCGACCGCGCATGCAATCACGCGCCGAAGTTGTTAACCTCCGCCAGGGCGATGCCGTCATATTCCCGGTGCATCATCGCCCGGTCCAGGGCAAACGCGGCACCTATCGCGTCAACATGCGCCACGGTGTCAGCCGGCTGAGATCCGGTCACCGGCACACGCTGGGTATCATCTTTCACGATGCAAACTGACCGACCGGGGACGACGAAGGCTTGCGAGAAAAGACAGAGATCCGTCTCAGGAATCAGTCCATCCGCATGCCGGGAATGCCGGTATTCGTGATCATTGTCCGGCAGTGTTGCTCGAAGGCTTCCAGAATTCGCGGTTTGCGATCCTGCCTGAGCGTGGCAATGCCGATCGTCATGGGCTTGTAGTCACCGCAAAGGGGTACGGACGCCAGCTCCCGGCCGTCAAGAGCGGTCAGATTGCGGGGCCGCACATTGGCGATGGTGAAGCCAAACCCGTTGGCAACCATGGTCCTCACGACTTCCTGGTTCTTGGAGCGTGAATAGACATTCGGCTTGATCTCTTCGCTTTGGAACATGGCAAAGAAATACTGCCGGCTGTACGGCAGATCGAGCAGGATCATAGGCTCGTCGGCGAGGTCACGGAGTTGGATCTCGTCTTTGGCCGCCAGCGGATGGGCCTTGGCCAGGAGCACATGGGGCGGCAAGGACGCCAATGGCTCGAACACCACATCATCGGGGACCTGCAGGTCGTAACAGATCGCCACATCGATTTCGACCCGGCGCAAATCTTCCAGCAAACTACGGGGGTCGCCCTCGGTAATACCGAGTCTCACATCCGGATGTGATGCCGCAAAGGTATGTCCCAGTTCCGGCATGATCATCGGAGCAAGCGTGACAAAGCACCCGACCGACAGGGGACCGCTGACATCGTCGTTGAGTTCACCGGCAAGAGTGTAAAGGCTCTCTGCCTGGCGCAAGAGCAACTTCGCTTCACGCATCATCCGTTTGCCTGACGATGTCAACGAAAGACCCTGCGCGTGGTGGCGCACAAACAACTGCACCCCGAGTTCGCGTTCAAGATGGGAAATAGCCGACGATATGGACGGTTGGGAGATCCGGATGACTTCAGAGGCGAGTTTAATACTGCCGGTTTCCGCAGTCGCGACAAAATACTCCAGATGTTTCAGCGTAAACCGCATATCCGCCCGATCAGCCGCCCTATGGGTCGCCGGGCACACCATAGCCCGGCGCTGACGATGGATTGAGAGCACGGGTCACATAATCATCCAACTGGGGCGAATAGACCTCCCAAACCGATTTCAATTCACCGATCGGATCACCATCAGCGTGCCAGTCGACCCGCAGGCTCGCTACCGGCCAACTCACCTTGTCGACCACAAGCAATCCGGCCGAGTGCACCGGACCGGCTTCTCCGCCGGCATCGAGTCCTGCCTGCATGACCGATAGCAGACGTTCCGCCAGATGACCCACGCTGGTTTCGAATGCGGCGACCATCGCAGCGGGCACATCCGTGGAGGAAAGCAGATTCCCGGCACAGACGACATTTGCGCCGTGCGCCGTCGCGTTGACGCCGAGCGTTTTTTCCCCTGAGTAGCAGGCCGTCCGGCCCTGCCCGTCCACGGCCGTCAACTGACGAAAGCCGATGTGTTCGGCAGACGCCGTAATCGCATCCATCGCCTGTTGTGCGGACGCCCCAAGGGCCATCAGGTCGAGGCAGCGGTCCCCAAGGGACGGGTCGGTGATGTTCTGGCTGGCAACAGCGCCAACACCGGCTCGCGCAAAAGCGCACCGCGCGGCAACAGCTGGCGACGACGACGAGACAGCAAGACCAAACATGCCTGTACGGTCACAACGAGCAGCAACAGAAAATGTCATGGGGCATCAGTCCTCTTGTGGCATTACAGCGGTTGCATCAATTTCCACCACCCACTCAGGCCTGGCAAGGGCCACGACCACCAGACCGGTGCAGCACGGATGCACCCCTTTGATGTAAGTGCCCATGGTCCGGTAAACCGCCTCGCGATATCGGATGTCGGTCAGATAAATCACCAGCTTGGTCACATACTCCATTCGGCCACCGCATTCGTCCAGAAGCAGTTGAATATTCTGCATGACCTTGTGAGTCTGGGCCACCGGATCGCCAACACCGATATTTTCCCTGGTGTCCAGATCCTGGGCTACTTGCCCCCTGAGATAGATCGTGTTGCCGGCAACAACAGCCTGACACAGATCATTGTCGAGGTTCTGTTCCGGATAGGTGTCTTTTGTGTTGAACGGTCGAATTCGCTTATGAACCATGACGTCGTCTCCCCGAATGTTATGCCTGTATAGATTCTGAAAAATGCTGCCGGCAATGTTGCGTGAACGTCCGGGCAACGTCCGATTGTGGCGTCCCGGCTCGACGCGCCAGCACAACGTGACTGGCTTCAACGTCCGATATCAGGGGCCTGGTCACCAGCGCCTTGCCGTCATAACTCATGGCCGATGCCGGTTTCGTGGCCAGCAGGGCATAACCCAGACCGTGCGCAACCAGCCCCCGGACCATTTCAAATGAAGAGGAGGAATGCCCCAGCCTGGGTGGGCGTTCGCACCCTTCGAAGATCGACAGGAAGTAATCCCTGCTCGGAGGCGACTCCAGCAAGACGAGAGGCTCGTCCAGCAGATCACCGGGTTCAAGATAGGCCTTGGCCGTCAACGGGTGCCCGTCAGGCAGCAGCACGTATGGCTTCAGGGCAGTCAACCGCTCCCGTTCCAGGTCATCGCCGAGCCCCATGTCGTAGAGCAAGGCCACCTCAATCTCTCCCGACATGAGACCGGCAGCAAGACTGCGCTGATCGCCTTCGATCACGCGCACGTCCGTGCCGGGCGTGGCGCTTGCCATGTGCGCAAGCAGCTCCGGCAGCACATAGGGCCCGAACGTATGAAAGCACCCCACCTGCAGTCGCCCAGCCGCCTGGGCGGCGCCATCGGCGATCGACGATGCAGCCTTGATTGGTACAGAGGACCCGTATGCCCGGTTGGCAAATATCAGCGGCGAACCCAGATCGGCACGGAAGATGTCCTGAACTTCACCCAGAAACACGTGGTGGGTGCCAATGCGTTCGCTGCTAATGACCTTGCAGTCAAACGCTACCAGCGGGTCCACCACGCGCGGCGCACCGGTGACCTGCGTGGCCCATTCGGCACAGGCAAACTTGTCCCCCGTATCCGTCTTGAGCCGTCCGGCAAAGGTGTCGGAAATATAGGACTGGTCGTCTCGCAGAACATTCACACAGAACACACCATTGTCGACAATTGCCTGGGCCGCAGGACTCATGTGATGAACACAGACCAGTAGCGACGGCTTTGGCGTATCGGCCGACACTGACGACATCGCAGAGACTGTAACCCCTACCCGGCCGGCGACGCCATCAGTGGTGACCACGTTGACTGTGCAGGCAGTGTGGCTCATGCCATCGAGAAAAGCCTGACGAAGGGCCGCATCCGTTGTCTCGTTCATCGTAACGTTCCCATCGTCCGCCAAACATCAGGCCACGGTATTGAGTTTGCTCGGCTGTGACGGAGCGTTGTCGGCAAACCATTTGTTCACCGTGCTGTCCTGAGCGCCCGCGGCCTTGTCGTCGATAACGTTGTCAGACAGACTAGCGGCCTTGTGGACGAAGCGCAGCGGACCGCCCCAGTTGAAGTTCCGGTACACCGCACCGAGATGGGCAAATGGCGGCGACTGGGCAAACAGTTGGAACGTCAGGCGATGACCGGCATAGTCCGAGTTCAGCATGTCACGGGCAAAGGCCAGCAATTTGCGCCGGTCGTCGGCCACCCAGCTTTCGTTGATCGAGTAGTATTTCTCCATCCAGGGTTTGGTTTCAGCGGCTTCGAAGGAACCATGGTCGGGTGTCACGCAGATCTGTCCGCCACACAGTTCCCGGGCAATGTGCATCATGTGATGAAGCTGCGAACAGGCGTGAACCCGTCCGGTATAGAGCAGCGACTGATTTGGCATCATCAGCCCAGCAGGCGATTCCTCGCCAAGCGCAATGGAGGCCGTGAGGTGCGCGTTGATGCCCTCGCGATAGACCGCCAGTTGCGCCAGCTTCTCCTGGACTGCCTGTTGTTTTTCCAGCCCGGTCTGACGAACATTGAACAGAGCAGCACCGATCATCATGTCGGCAAGCTTGAGGTTGCGCTGGACGAAGGCAAAGGCCGAATAGCGGTGGAGCGTTGCCCTGATGAACGTTGCCGCTTTGGTGTGACGGTAGAACAGAACATTCTCCCAGGGGATCAGCACATTGTCGAAGATGACAATGGTATCGACCTCGTCAAACTTGTTGGAGAGGGGATAATCCTCCTTCGGCGCACGGCCGGCAAAGCCGGTACGGCAGAGGAATTTCAGGTTGGGTGAACCGAGATCGCAGATGAAACCGACCGCATAGTCGCTCAGCGCATCGTTGCCCCAGTTTGCAATCGTTGGCTTGGTGAAAGCCTGATTGGCATAGGCCGCCGCAGTTTCGTACTTAGCACCCCGCACCACAATGCCGGCATCGGTTTCCTTGACCACGTGCAAAAGCATGTCCGGGTCCTGGTCCTGAGGTGCCTTGGACCGGTCGCCTTTGGGATCGGTGTTGGCGGACACATGAAACGGATCTTCCCTCAACACGGAATGGATGTGGTTCTCGATATTCTTCGAGAACTGCGGGTCCACTTCATTGAGCACATCTTGGCCGTCATAAAGCGACCACATCTCACCGACTGTCTCATCGCCGACGCGGGTGACGACGCCGCCGATATCTTCCATCATCCGATCGGTCGCCCGACGTTTTTTCCACCAGTCTTCCTGCGTCCGCGGGAGAGCATTGCCTATGGCGTTGACATCACCGTCCTGCTCGACGGTCATGATGTCTCTGGTGGCCTCTTCGTGCTGCATGTCGTAGATGCGAGCACGGATGTCGACCAGGGGCTTGAACATGGGATGGGTCGCTACGTCCTTGACCCGCTCGCCGTTGACGTAAACTTCGCGGCCATCGCGAATGGAATCGATATACTGCTGTCCGGTCCGGATCATGGTGTGCTCTCCCTGCTTGCCGTCCACACCTGATGTTCAGGTGGGTGAAAACAATGTCTGCCGATATGTTCAGCCGACAAAGTGCCAAACTCTGATGGTTTTGAAAAATATTTTCTTTTGATTCATTGGATCCTTTTTTCAGAAGCAGTGCACACTGCTCCACTCAACACAGATCACAAACGAAAAAGCGCCGGGTCAGGCCAGTGACGGGTGCTCTGGTAGAGGGCTGCTTCAGTAACAGCTGGCACTGACGGATGACGATTTGGAAGTGCCAGCTGAAGGCGTCCACCTGTTCTACCGGAACGGCGGTTCGTCAAAACTTCTCAACTTGCGTGAATGCAGGGACTGATGGGCGACACCCTCACGCATAGTATTGACGGCTTCCAGGCATATTTTCAGGTGCTGGCTCACCCGTTCGGCATAAAATGCATTGGCCATGCCCGGCAGCTTGATTTCCCCGTGAAGCGGTTTGTCCGACACGCAAAGGAGCGTGCCGTAGGGCACCCGCAGCCGGAACCCATTGGCAGCAATGGTCGCGGATTCCATGTCAACCGCGATCGCGCGGGACTGGTTGAAGAATGTCGACAGTTCGTCATGCCGCAGTTCCCAATCCCGGTCATCTGTCGAAACGACCGTTCCCGTACGCAAGTGCTGTTTCAGTTCGGAGCCGGTGAGACCGCTGATCTTGCCCACCGCAGCTGCAAGTGCCACCTGGACCTCCGCAATGGCGGGTACCGGGATCTCCAGGGGCAGATGCTGGTCGAGCACATGATCGAGACGTGCATAGGCATGGGCCAGCACGTAGTCGCCCAGACGTTGCGTGTTTCTCAGGCCCCCGCAATGACCAACCATCACCCAGCAATGCGGCCGCAACACTGCTACATGGTCTGTAATGGTCTTGGCGTTGGACGGCCCCACCCCGATATTCACCAGGGTGACGCCCATATGGTCGTTCTTGGTGAGATGATAGGCCGGCATCTGGGGCAAATTGGCGACCGGTTCGCCGCAGGATACCGTATCGGTGAGATTCGGATTGCAGTGGATTGCATCGCCGGGTTCGACAAACGACTCGAACGTCGTGCCGTTTCTCACCTCGTTCATGCCATACTCGACGAACTCGTCCACATAGCGCTGATAGTTCGTGAATAGAACGAAACGTTGGAAATGCTCCGGTTGCGTGCCCGTGTAATGGCGTAGACGCGACAAGGAATAGTCCACCCGCTCAGCGTCAAACAAGGCAAGCGGTTGCACGCCACCGGGCGAACTGCGGAACAGGCCATTGGCGATATCGTCCTTGATTTCCGCTAGGACCGGCATGTGAAACTTCCGGGTAAGGTCGGCAACCTGTTCCTGGCGCAGATCCATCGTCAGACTCTCAAGAGCAAATGTCAGGGGGATTTGCCGTTTGGAGATGCCGATCCAAACGGGCACGCCGTGATTTTCCATCAGCAGGGAAATCTGGTCAAAATAGTAATCCCGAAACAGGTCGGGGGCTGTAATCGTTACCCCGAATTGCCCCGCACCCGAAACCGACCCGTAAGACAATGGTCCTGCACCCCGGTGGTCGACCTCCGGCACGTCAATCCACAAATAGGGATACCGTGCATCGGCTTTCCAAAGGTTCTCCTCGCCTGTCACGAATCGATCAAAATGCGCCCGTAGCAGGGATTGCGCCTGACCGTAAATCTCACATAACCGATCAACCGCTGCCTTGGGATTATCGAATGCGGTGGCTGCCGACATGACGTCGTGGGGAGGATGGACAAAATTCAAGGATGGCTCCTGATGTTAGATGTTTTTTTGGTTCATACTGGAATCAAAAACATGACTGCCTGATGTCGCTACGCTACACCGAATCCGCTAGCGCCGTCTCAATCAGACCTGCATCGCTACAGGCTTCTGCATCAAGGCAACGTCCTTGACTGGAATTTCGCACCGCCACCCACGTTGCCCGGCAACCATTTGCAACGTCGCGTCGCGGTAGAAAACCACATGTGTCGGATCCTGACGGTAATGCCAGTTTTCAAACCGGTCGTCATCCGTCTGAAAGCAGGTCATCAGCCCGAGCCAGCCTCCAGGACGAAGCAAGGAATCGAGCCTGTCGAATTCTACCGCTGGTCGATAAAAATGTTCAATGGTCTCTGTACAGACAATGAAATCGTAGACTTGATCAAGGGGGTGTCGATTGGGAAAGAAGAAGGGGTCGTAGAGTTCCACCTGATGGCCCTCTTCACGCAGCATCGCTGCAAGTGCCGGCCCCGGACCACAACCATAGTCCAGTCCCGCCATGCCCGGTTCCAGTTTCTCCAGGAACGGACCCGCAAGTTTCGACAGGAATTCGCGGTAGCCAGGGTCATCGGGATCGTTCTCGTGATGCAGGTAATGGGCGTGTTCCAAGCGTGGGGACAGCCGCTGATCTGGATCAAGAAAACGCGCTTCGCACACGTCGCACCGCCAATAATCCTGTCCCTTAACCGACAGGAACAACGCCGCCGGCGACGAACGGCAAACCGGGCAGCCGGGAGTCATGGCTCCCTTTCCGACCTGGCCAGATAGACTGTCTGGGTGACGTCGCGGTCCTGGAGCGGATTATGAAATGTAACCAGTTCGGCACGCGCGTCGACGAACACCTGTTCCAACCGCTCAACAAAAGAAACGTCCGGCTGATCGTTTGACCAAAGACCGAACACACCGCCTGGCCGCAGGTGTGTTGCAAACTGCTTAAGACCTTCGGCTTGATAAAAGGCAGCGTTCTGGGGGTCGAGAAAGAAGTCCGGCGCATGATCGATATCGACAAGAATAGCATCGAACCGGCGGGCCGGAGCTTCCGGATCAAATCCGTTCGTCGATGCCGCGAGAGCAAAGAAGTCGCCGAGCACAAATCGACAGCGTCGGTCTTCACTCAGTGCCTTGCCAAGTGGCAGTAAGCGTGTTTCATGCCAGTCGATAACCGCATCAAGCGCTTCCACAACCAAAAGTGAGCCGACCCTGTCGTGTTCAAGCACAGCGTGGGCGGTGTAGCCGAGTCCCAGGCCACCGACGACCACATCCAGTTCAGACCCCGCAAGCTCACCCAGTCCAAGGCGCGCGAGCGCAATCTCAGATGCGGTAAATTTACTCGACATCAGATGATCGTCACCGAGCTTGATCTCAAATATATCGACACCGGTCGTCACGTCCCTCCGACGGCGCAACGTCAGAACACCGATTGACGTCGGCCGGTAATCGAGTTCCTCGAAGTTCACGCTCATGGAAACCTCATCAGGTGGACAAACTGAAACGGGTAATCTTCCGACGACACGCCGGGCAGGTTATGTCGGTGTAGTCCAGTTTCGTCCCGCAGTTGCGACACCTCAACGTCGAGGCTTTGGCACTATGGGAATCTGAAATCCTGTGCAGACCTCCCGAACCAGACCGCAACGAATCAAGCGCCCGCCTGAACAAAGCCCTGCAACTTTCAAACATTATCACTGCTGCCGTATGTTGTTATGAACCGCATTCTGTCACGATGATCCGTCAAATCGAATCTGAACCTTCATTGCCCGTGACCGGTCATTGGCAAGATCAAACCCTGCCACGGCATCGTCCAGGGGAAGTGTTTCAGAAATCAGTGACGCCACATCGATCTCGCCCGCATTGATCAGACCGACGGCCTGGCCGAACTCCTCATGAAACCGGAAACTGCCCTTGAGTTGGATTTCCTTTGACGCGAGGGCATTCATCGGCACGGCCATCTCGCCGCCCAGGCCCAACTGGACAAGCGTGCCACGAGGTCGAAGAACACCCAGAGCCGATGCCAGGGCGGGACCGCTGCCCGACGCTTCGATCGCCAGATCGAAATACCCCTTGCCCTCTGTAAACGGTTCCAGTGCGTCTTTATCCCTTGCAACATTGATCGTTCGGTCCGCGCCGGACCCGGTTGCGAACTCAAGGGCCTGATCCGTCAGGTCGGTCACCGTAATTTCCTCGGCACCCCCATGCTTCGCCGCCATCACACACAACGCGCCGATCGGGCCGCAACCGGTAATCAACACGCGCCGGCCGGCAACCTCACCCGCCTGGCGTACCGCATGCAGACAAACACTCAACGGTTCCGCCATGGCGGCATTGCCGGCGGAGACGCCGTCACTTATAGAAAAGCACTGCTCCTCATCGACGACCAATCCCTCGCGAAATGCCCCTTGAATGTGGGGAAACGGCATTGCTGAACCATAGAACCGCATGTTCAGGCAATGATTGAAATGCCCTTCGCTGCAATACCGGCACTCCCCGCACGGCCGGCTCGGATTGATCGCCACCATGTCACCTGGCTTTACCGACCGGACACCGCTCCCGACTTCGGCAACGACCCCCGCCACTTCGTGACCAAGAACCATCGGTTCGCGCAGGCGTACCGGTCCGAACCCGCCGTGGTTGTAGTAATGCAGATCCGACCCGCAAATTCCACCGGCTGACACCGCAATTCGGACCTCGCCCGGACCCGGATCTCCCACTGATGATGCCTCGAGTCTGAGGTCTCCTGCAGCGTGAATCGTCAAAGCGCGCATGACATCTCTCTCCGGGCTTGCTGAGCGGCGGCCAAAGTGGTTGATAGTCTCCTCCCGCCACTTAAGGACGTCTGTTCATGAATGTACATCCGCTTTTTGATCTATCCGGCCGTCGGGTCCTGATTACCGGTTCCAGTCAGGGAATTGGTTTTGCGCTGGCCCGGGGGTTGGCCACTGCCGGTGCCGACATTGTCCTGAACGGACGCGATCCGGGAAAACTGAAGACGGCAGCCACTCGCCTTTCAGGTGAAGGCGCCAACGTTGCACAAACCGTATTTGACGTGACCATAGCGGCCGATACAAAAGCCGCCGTTGATGCCATCGAGACGGAAGAAGGCCCGATCGACGTTCTCATCAACAATGCCGGCATGCAGCACCGTTCACCACTGGAAGATTTTCCTGACGACGCCTGGGATAAACTCATGCGCACAAATATCGACAGTGTGTTCCATGTGGGCAAGGCTGTCGCACAGCACATGATCGGGCGCAAACGCGGCAAAATCATAAACATCTGTTCCGTGCAGACCGCCCTCGCCCGCCCCGGCATTGCGCCTTACGTCGCATCAAAAGGCGCGGTTGCAAACCTGACCAAGGGCATGTGCACGGACTGGGCCCGGCACGGTTTACAGATCAACGGCCTGGCGCCGGGATACTTCGAGACCGAACTGACCAGTGCTCTGGTCGAGGATGCAGAGTTTTCCGCATGGCTGGCAAACCGTACGCCGGCCGGCCGTTGGGGAAACGTCGAAGAACTCGTCGGCGCCGCTATTTTCCTGGCGACCGACGCTTCGAGTTTCGTGAATGGTCATATCCTCTATGTGGACGGCGGCATCACGGCATCGCTCTAGAAAACGCCTTGTTGCCCGCATTCGCCTGTACTTCGTAGATCGACCCGGCCTTGTCCGGCTGCGGCTGCGGAATGCGCACAGGCACATTCTCAAGACGTGGCGTGATCGTGCCACGACCGCAGAGCAGTTTCTCGTCATACTCTTCCAGGGACGGCCATTTTGACATGGCACCCGCAACGGGGAAGGCATCGGCTGCCGAGATTTCATAGAGCAGCAGCATTCTGTCCTTGTCCGAACGGTTCAAATCGGACCCGTGAACCGTACGCACGTGATGAAGCGACATTGTCCCGCGTGGACCGGTCAGGGCCACGGCATCATTGGGGTTGAGACCGCAAGCCGAGAGATCCATCGCACCTGCAAAAACACCATTGTGATGATGATCGAAAATGTCGCCCTTGTGGGTACCGGGGAACACCATCATAGGACCGTTATCAGGACCGACGTCGTTGAGCACGATCCCCACAGCCAGCATGTGGTCATTGGTGTGCGGGTAGAAAGCCCAGTCCTGATGCCACTCCACCGCCGAACCGTAACCCGCAGACTTCATGTTGAGTTTGGATGTATGCAACCGCAAGTCCGGGCCGATCAGATCCCGGACCGGCGCCAGCACCGCGTCAGACCGCATCAGATTTGAGAACACGCCCGAAATGGCATGTGGCAGCTTGACCCGCCGAAGCCTTGGGTCATCGGGCGTATGGCAGTCCTCCAGATCAAGGCGATCGTTGGACTGTTCAAGCTCCTGGGCTTCAAGGCGAAACGTCTCAATTTCCACAATGCAGCTGTCGACGACGGCGGCCGGAATGTGCCCGGGCAAGACCAGATATCCATTGGTCTGATAGAAATCACGCTGCGCTGAAGTCAGTATTTCCATCTCTTCGTCTCCACTATAAACCGAGCATCACCTGATGGAATGCCGGGCTTCCCTTCCAGCGGCACTGTCGCATTGCTCCGGATGGAACCGTGCGTTGCCGACGGGTCCACAGCAATATACATTGCCCTGAACCAGAGGGGTGATGCTGATGTCTCCCTCAGAAGAGTATCACCCAAACAACTATCCTGGGGCCGGAACATGAACTTAGCGATCATCGGTTTGGGTGTGATGGGGCGTAACCTGGCGTTGAATTTCCGTGACGCCGGCCATGAACTCGCCGTCTGGGACCCATGGCCGGAGGCGCAACGCTGGCGAGCCGACGGGATTGCAGCGTGCGACGATCTGAAAGACCTCATAGCCCAACTCGATACGCCTCGCACCATTCTGGTCATGCTCAAGGCAGGCGAACCGGTTACCTCGATGATCCAGGAGCTCATCTCGATTCTCGCGCCCGGAGACACGGTCATCGATGGCGGAAACTCCGACTTCAAGGATACAGAAACAAGGGCCCGGTTGATGGAGAGCCGGGACCTGAATTTTGCGGGCCTGGGTGTTTCAGGCGGTGCGGAAGGCGCACGACTTGGCCCCTCCATGATGCTCGGATGTCCAGGCGATGTACGCGACCGGTTACTTTCTCTCCTGAGCGGTGTTGCGGCGAACCGTGACACCAGGCCTTGCGTCGACTGGTTCGGCACCGGCGGCGCCGGCCACTTCGTCAAGATGGT
>JAJFHC010000111.1 GCA_021775835.1 Hyphomicrobiales bacterium
CGCGCACGCTGATGGGCAACCCGCGCGCCATTCTGCTTGATGAACCTTCAGAAGGCCTGGCTCCCCTTATCGTGGAGCAAATGGCCCGGGCAATCGGTGACCTGAAGCGAAAGGGCGTCACCATCCTTCTGTCGGAGCAGAACATTCATTTCGCCAAACTTGTCGCCGACCGTGCCGTGGTCATCGAAAAGGGCCGCATCCGCTATGTCGGTACCATCGATGATGTTCTGGGAAATGAAGAGGTCCGGACAACCTATCTGTCAGTTTGACCAAACCGATCGCGTTGCAGGCGAGAGGGTGCATTGGAATGCTGATTTGTTCTTTCGTACTTGGGAAGATTCAAAAGGAACCACAGGTGGTGAGCACTGACGTTGTCGACGATATCGTCGCTTTCTGGCTGGGTTCCGGTCTCGAAAGTCCAGACGCGGCGATTGCACGCCTTGGTTGGTGGTATGCTGGCGGCAGCTCAGTGGATGAGGAGATTCGCTCTCGATTTGGAGGGCACATAGAGCAGGCTTGCGGGCGTCGGCTAATGGAGTGGAGATCAACACCGAATGGCGCTTTTGCGCTGGTTTTGTTGCTGGATCAGTTTACCAGGAACATTTATCGCGGCACGCCGGAGGCATATGCCGGTGATGTGATTGCCCTTGAGGTCGCGCAGCACGCAGCCGAATGTGGGTTGGACCACGCACTGCACCCGGTCGCGCGCATCTGGCTCCATCATCCGTTTCACCACTCAGAGCAGATTGCCGAACAGGACAATGGGCTTGTTCTGTTGAACGAACTCGTCGTCGAGGCGCCGGTCCCATGGCAGCCGTATATCCGGCGCAGCATATCGGGGTGGACGCGTCATCGTGACATCGTTGCCCGTTTTGGACGTTTCCCCCATCGCAACCACGTGCTTGGCCGGGCAACGACAGATGAAGAAAGAGCGTTCCTGACCGTTGAGAAGGAGTCGTTCGGGCAGGGTTCCGCTTGAGCGGACCGGCACGACCGCGGTATCAGAGGAAACTGACTTGAGCCGGTGCAGTTGCTTTCGTGGCGACGTTTGACGAGAACTCCATTCCGCTGTTTCGAGACACCACCTGAAATTGTTCGTTTTGCCGTCATTGCGACCGGTCGAAGGTCTGCTCCAAGGACGTGGCAAGGATCGATGTACAGCTCGGTCTGGAATCCCTCCTGCACCGTGAATTGGAGCCAGCGTCAGACATAACCCGTGACGTGACCGATACTATTTTCGATCCAATCGATTTGATCGGCGGCATATTCAAGATACTGTTTGGTGCTGAGATTATCCGCAGTAGCGGCGACAATTCCGCCAAATTCCGATAGAACCGTCCCATCTTGGTAGGGCAGGTCCGGCTAGGCAATCTGAATGGAGCCCTGGCTTCGTACAATGACGGTCTCGCCAGTTTCGAGCGCCTGGCGGCAACGGATCCGCACAATGAAATATGGCAACGTGGTCGGTCAGTTGGACACTCCAGGCTCGCCGTTGTTTGTCTCCGGCTCAAGGACGATAGCCGGGCCTTGAAGGAACTGAGGGCAGGCCGGACTATTGCGCATAACTTACTTCAGGTGTCTCCCGAGCGTGCCCGATGGAAGCGAGATCTGGCATGGTTTGACGGGCAGATTGGTGCGTTGTCAAATTGATGTCCTGGTCTGACAAGTGTGGTGTCACGTTGCGGTGGTACAGGCGTGCGGAGTCCGCATGTCCCTTGGCCACAACGGGGCATCATCAGACCACCTTGCACGCGCTGGGAACACACGGAAAATACGGTGTTTTTGTTAAATTTTTGGATTGTGCTGGTGGGGTGCACGCCTGTAAATTCGGGTCATGCGGATTTCCAAGCAGACTAAGGATGCTATTCGAACGCTGGTCTTTCTCACGCGGTCAGATCAAGTCTTGCATGCCATCCCCGACATCGCGTCTGCAGTCACAATGACGGACGCAACGGCGTTCAAGCTGATCCCTTCGCTGGTCAGGGCGGGCTTTCTGGAAACGGAACGTGGACGTGGTGGTGGTGTCAAGCTTGCCGTCGATCCTGGAGACATATCTGTCGGCAACGTTGTTCGCGCCCTGGAGAACATTCAAGGTGCCGGTGGTGCTGACGATCAATCCGTAATTCTTGACGAAATGGTCGGCGATGCATTTTCAGCCTTTCTGGATATTCTCGACGGGAACACCATTGCTGATCTTGCTTCTGGCCAACGTTCGGATCTGGATGTTCAGCGAAGCGGCACGGTAGGCGGTGCATCGCAGTCCTGAACGCGGATTGGTGTCCTGATGTGCAGAGGGGCGCCCCGACAGACTGGGTAGAGTTCTTACATTCAAAACAATTGCCCTTACGGGGCGAAGCACCTCTGACCTTCACTCTGCACGATATTCAATAGCAAGCCTTCTCCTGCCGGCCGGCAGACGGGATGATGCCTAGTTTAGGATTGGAATAATTTCATCTTTGAATCGCTCTAAACTACTGAAATTATTGCATAAAATACTCAAAATTGTGTTGACTCTTCCTTCGTTGAAATATATATGACTATTTTTGTCATATTTATTGTGGAAGCGTAATCATCCGAAGCAGGCTTCCACTTGCAGCAATCCTATGTGCGTTTCGCGGCCTCTTCGTTTGGTGAGATGCACATGGACATGAGTCAGAAAACAGGAGAATCCAGAATGAAGAACATAGTGGCAGCCACGACGATTGCCGTTGTCCTGACCTGGGGGCACTCTGCCCCCGTGAGAGCGATGGTTACCGAAGAGCTGGTGCTGAAAACCTACTCGGATATTGCGCTGGCGGGTTACGAAGATTCGCTCACGACGGCCATGACGCTTGCCTCAAAGATCGACGCACTGATTTCAAACCCTTCCGCTGAAACACTGGCTGCGGCAAAGGAGGCCTGGGTACGTGCCAGGCGGCCCTATCAGCAAACCGAGGTCTATCGTTTTGGCAATGCAATTGTCGACGAATGGGAAGGCAAGGTAAATGCCTGGCCGCTGGAAGAGGGTCTGATCGATTATGTCACCGGATCGTATGGCTCGGAGTCGGGTGAAAATCCGTTCTACGTCGTCAATGTCATTGCAAACAAGAAGCTGATTTCCGGTGGCAAGACCGTGGATGCTTCGAAGATCACGCCTGAACTGCTGTTGAGTCTGCAGGAGGTTGGTGGGATCGAAGCCAATGTGGCGACCGGTTATCACGCCATCGAGTTTCTGCTCTGGGGGCAGGACCTGAATGGCACCGGGGCAGGTGCGGGAAGTCGTCCGCATACGGATTTCGACACCGCCAGTTGCACGAACGGCAACTGTGACCGGCGGGCGGCATATCTAAAGGCGGCAACATCGCTGCTTCTCTCGGATCTGGAGGAGATGGTTGCAAACTGGAAGTCCGGAGGGGTGGCCCGGAAGAACCTGATGAACGCAGAGGGTTCAAAAGGCATCAAGGCGATGCTGACCGGCATGGGCTCGCTTTCCTACGGCGAACTTGCCGGCGAACGCATGAAACTGGGCCTCATGCTGCGGGATCCGGAAGAAGAGCACGACTGTTTCTCCGACAACACCCATGAATCTCATTACTACGACGCTCTGGGCATACAAAACGTCTATCTCGGCAAGTATGTGCGGGTCGATGGTTCGACCGTCAGAGGCCCTGGTCTTTCAGCGCTTGTAAAATCCAAGGACGGCGGCGTCGACAAGGCGATCCAGGACAGCCTCGCCGCGACAATGGACAAGATGTCGGTGCTCAGGAAGAGGGCAGAAACAACCGAACGTTACGACCAGATGATCGGTGAAGGCAACACTGCCGGTCATGCCGTCGTGCAGGGGGCGATCGATGCCCTCGTGGCCCAGACGCGGCAGATTGAGAAGGCGGTCTCGCTCCTTGGCGTGACCATTTCGCTTGAAGGGTCCGACAGTCTGGACAACCCGTCCGCCGTGCAATGATCTTCCCACGTGTAACCCGGGGCGGCGCTTGAGCCGCCCCGCGATTGGACCATCGACTCCTGCCCGGCATGTTCCAGAAGAAGTCCGTGCACTGGCTTTCGGTGAACTGCATCTGTTGTCCATTCTCCAGAGCTTCCCTGACAACGTCAAGTGAGCCGTGTTATCCTTCAAATTCCACTATCGGCAAGACGCTTCGTTGCCGGATGCGAAAGGCAGGTCATCGCATGCCACGACACGGGGAACACAGATGTTGAAGTTTTACTACAATGCGGCACCCAATCCATTGAAGGTCTCGCTGTTTCTGGAAGAGGCCGGTCTGGAATATGAACCAATTGCGATCGATACGCGTCGTGGCGACCAGCATCAGCCCGACTATCTGGCCCTAAACCCCAACGGCAAGGCACCGACCCTCGTCGACGGCGACGTGACGGTGTTCGACAGCAATGCGATCCTGCTGTACCTGGCCGAGAAGACCGGAAAGTTCCTTCCCGATGACACAGGCCCGGCACGCGGGCAGTTGCTGTCCTGGCTGATGTTTGTGGCCACCGGTGTCGGCCCATTCTCCGGTCAGGCCGTACATTTTCGCCACTTTACCCCGGAGCCGGTGCCTTACGGCCAGAAACGCTACACCTACGAGGCGCGGCGACACTGGAGTATTGTCGATGAGCGGCTTTCCACCCAAAGCTACATGCTCGGGCAACGCTACACCATTGTGGACATGGCGGTTTGGGGGTGGGCCACACGGATTCCCTTCATGCTCGGCGACGACGCGATGGCTGAGTACCCCAATCTAAACAGGCTGATGCTGGAGATCGACGCGCGACCGGCAGCGCAACGGGCCTTGAATCTCAAGGATCGGCACAGCTGGAAGACCGAATTTGACGACACGGCCAAACGGTATCTCTATCCCCAGATATATGGGGTGAAATCCTGATATCGGCAGCAGGGTAAAGGACCAAGGCGACAAGGAACACGGGGGGTGTTCTGCGCTGTTCCTGTGAAGTTAATCACCAGTTCAGAATCGGTTCCATGGCGGCTTTGAATTCAGCTTTTTCCTCATCACTCAGGGGCAGCAACGGCTGTCGGCAAACGCCTACGGGTGCGCCCTGCAGCTCGCATCCATATTTGATCTTCTGCACGAACTTGCCACTCTCGAGACTGTTCATGGCGCGGTAGAGAGTCTTCATCTGCGCACGGGCCTTGTCGAGATCGCCGGCGCGGAAGGATCGGTCCAGATCGCAGCAGGCCTGTGCCATGCAGTTCGACGGCCCGCAAATCCAACTGTCGGCGCCCCAGAACATGAAATCGAGGGCGATGTCATCGGAACCGCTCACCAGTTGGAGACGTCCTTCGTAGCGGCTGGCTATATCGATCGCTCGTTGCAGGGAACCACTGGACTCCTTGATCCCGATGACGCGAGGATTGTCGGCAAGCGCATCCAAGACATCGAAAGACACCTCGATCCCGTCCTTCGGCGGATAGTTGTAGAGGACCAGGCTCACATCCACGGCATCGAGCACCGTCTTGTAATGTGCCACCAGTTCGCCGTCCGTCGGCTGGGTGTAAAACGGCGTTGCCAGAAGCACCGTTTCATAGCCCATATCCCTGGCTATGGCGGTTTGCTCAATCACTTCCCGGGTAGCGGGCGCATTGGTGCCGGCGATCAGGACTTCGTCGGGGTTAGCAAAATCCTTGACGAATTCCAGTACTTCAGAGCGTTCTTGTGTTGATTGGGAGAAGTACTCGCCGGTCGATCCGTTCGGCACCCAGCCGGTAGCACCAGCGGCGCGCAGATTTGTCATGTGCCGTTCGAGCGCGTTGAAGTCGATCTTATCGTTCTGGTCGAAGGGCGTGACCAATGCGGGCATGACACCGGAGAGTTTCATGTGTTCGAACCTTCCTTAAGAGCCTGGCACCGCCGACCGGAGCGCCAAATGCAAAAACTTATATAACAGCGCGTTCCATTACGGGTTCGTTGCGCTCAATTCGGGCGTACTCAAACACCGACAGATCCATGCTGCGATACTCACCATAAGCAATGAGTTCGCTGAGTCCACGGCCCATGGCAGGTGCTTGTTGCGAGCCGTGACCGGAAAATCCGTTGACGAACATGTAATTGGTCACAGTGCTGTGCGGTCCGACGATCGCATTGCGGTCGAAGGTGTTGAATTCATAATGACCGATCCAGGATTCAAGCGGGCGGATCTTGGAAAATGAAGGAATCCGGTTCGCGAGCACAGGTTGCAGTTTCTTTTCCCAGATGCCCGGTTCATAGCCGAAGTCATCATGATCGACCCCCGGGTCGCCCTCCAGCGGAGGGCAGCCAACCAGATTGTGTTTGCCATAGGTGCGGAAGTGAACACCTGTGGGATCGATGGTCAATGGCAAATCCTGGTCCAGGGGCTTTTCAGCTTCAAAAATGTAGGTGTACCGGCGGTGCGGTTCTACCGGCAGCGAAAGGCCGGCCATTTCCGCAACAAGACCGGCCCGGGGGCCGGCCGCGTTGATCACGATGCCGGCTCCTACGGTTTCACCCGATTTCAACGTGACACTGGTCACCCTGTCGCCGTCACGGGACATCGAAACGACTTCATTCTGCAGATATTCAACGCCGTTTTCGCGTGCCTTGCGACACCACCATTTCACCACCGCGGGAGCGTTGTAGTATCCCTCGTCGACTGTGTTGAGGCAGCCCAACTCGATATCGTCGAGATTGTAGAACGGGTAGACGCTGGCAATTTCCTCCGATATCAATATCCGGGTGGCTGAACCGCAGGATGCCTGAGTCTTCTGGTCCTGGATCAGGACGTCGGAGAGCTCTTTGTTGTCGGAGAGGTAGAGATACCCGAAGTTTTGAATCGACAGGTGCGGAACGGCTTCGTCGCCTCCCAGATTGGCGCGAAAATCCTTGACGTGCTCTGCAGCAAACTGCCCGATCTTGACGTTGATCTCCGTGGCGAACTGTTGACGCATGCAGTTGTTCGATGCTTCAGTGGAGGTCAACTCCAGGGTGTTGTCCCGTTCGACCACCAAGACACTGCCGTCGAAGTCCTTGTTTGCGGCCAGGAACCACGCGGCAGCGGAACCCATGGTGGCGCCACCAACGATCACGACGTCATACGATTTGCGGGCAGGCGTTGCCCTGATGGGTGCGGTAAGCATGTCTCGGTTTCCATTCAATGCGGAAGAGGCATGCCTCCGCCGCTCCGCGCAACGATGTCGCGCGGTGTTCTAATGACGTCTTGGTGTTGAACGGTCAGACGGACCGTGTAATGCCGCCGTCCACCCGGATGTTCTGGCCGGTAATGTAGCCGGCGCCTTCCGATGCGAGAAAGGCTACTACGGATGCAATTTCGTCGAGCGACTTGCCGTAGCGCTCCATGGGGATCCGTGAGCGAAACTCTTCCTTTTCCGGCAAACTGTCGATGAAACCGGGCAGAACATTGTTCATCCGGATGTTCTCGGCGGCGTATTTGTCTGAGAAGAGTTTCGTGAACGCGGCAAGGCCTGCGCGAAACACACCGGATGTGGGGAACACGGGGTCCGGTTCGAATGCGGCAAATGTCGAGATGTTGACGATTGAGCCTGATTTCTGTTCCTGCATGATCGGTGTGACGAGCCTTGTCGGGCGCACTGCGTTCATGAAGTAGACATCCATGCCGGTGTGCCAGTCTTCGTCGGTCAACTCAAGGACAGCGGCTCTGGGCCCGTGTCCTGCACTGTTGACCAGGACGTCGATACGCGACCATTTCTCCATCGTCAGATCCACAAGGCGTTGCAGATCGTCATTCGACTGATTGGACCCCGTGACGCCGATGCCACCAAGTTCCTGGGCGAGTGCTTCGCCCTTGCCTGACGACGACAGGACTGCGACATGAAATCCGTCCTGCGCCAGCTTGCGCGCGGAATCCGCGCCCATGCCACTTCCGCCTGCAGTGATGACAGCTACTTTTTGTTCCGACATGTCGGGCTCCCTGTATTCGGTGACGTTTTGAGGTTTGCTGTTTGGACTATTACGCACTGAGCCATCATTGACTAACCAAATTTTGAGGCGTAAGCATGTAGAATATCTACAGGGTAGCAGGTGCACACCATTGGCCCGACTTCCGCCACTCAACGCTTTGAAGGCCTTTGAGGCGTCCGGCCGCCACCTGAATTTCAGACTGGCTGCGGAGGATATCGGCGTTACCCAGGGCGCCGTCGCCCAGCATGTTCGAAGCCTGGAGGCAAACCTGGGCGTCAGGCTGTTCGAACGCCTGCCGCGAGGTCTTGCCCTCACGGACGAAGGACGGAAGTATTTTACACCTGTGCGGCGGGCTCTGCAGATGATTGCGGAGGCCACCGAAGAAATCCGACCCCGTAAAGCAGTCCTCACGATCAGCGTGACGCCATCCTTCGCGCCCAAGTGGCTTGTCCCGCGCCTGGGGTCGTTTACAGAAGAAAACCCTGACATCGATGTGCGGCTTGTGGCGTCTCAGGATCTGGCAAACTTCCAAAGCGATGGCGTTGACATAGCCGTGCGGCAGGGACGCCCGCCGTTTGGTCCCGGCCTGACCGCCGAACCCCTGTTCGTCGAGGAATTCTACGCGGTCTGCAGTCCTTCGCTGTTGTCGGGGACGCATCCGCTCAAAACGCCGGAAGATCTCGCGCATCACGTCCTGCTGCACGATGCGCATGGGCTTTGGTCGGTCTTCCTCCAGGAGGTTTTTGGCGACGGGCCGAAACCGGCGTCGAGGTCGATGAACTTTAACCAGACATCGCTTGCGCTCGACGCAGCGCTTGCCGGTCAGGGCGTGGCGCTGGCCAGCGACCTGTTTGTTGCCGACGAAGTCGCAGCGGGTCGACTGTGCCGCCCATTCCCTGTCACGATCAAGGGCGAACTTGGATTTTTCGTGGTCACCCCCAGAAGGCAAAGAAAGAGCGAGCACGTGGACAAGATGCGCGACTGGCTTCTGGCACAATGTTGAACGTATGTAACAAGGGTTGGTAGATGCAACGATTTGAAGGCAAGGTGGCCATCGTCACAGGGGCTGGGACCGGCATCGGGGCGGCTGTGTCGAGGAGACTAACCGATGAAGGCGCCCGGGTGATCCTGATGGGCCGCCGGCATGAGCCGCTGGAGATTGTCGCGCACGCTTGCGGCGGCACGATTGTCGCCGGAGACGCTTCAAAAGAAGAAGATGTTGCGAGGGCCGTTGGGACGGCGGTCGAAAAATTTGGACGCCTGGATGTTCTCGTTTGCAATGCCGGCGGTTTCGGCTTTGGCACCCTGACGGAGACCACCGATCAGGACTGGGCCGTGTCGGTTCAGTCCAATTTGAACACGGCGATGGTTTCGGCCAGAGGTTGCATGGACGCGCTGATGCAGAGTGGCGGCAACATTCTCATCATGTCATCGATTGCCGGTTTGGCGGCCGGTCCCCAGGCTTGCGGGTATGTCACCATGAAACACGCACTTGTCGGACTGACGCGGTCCATAACCCGTGACTATGCGCCAAAAGGGGTTCGATGCAATGCCATTTGCCCCGGCTGGGTGAAGACGGAAATGGCCGACAGTGAGATGACGGAACTGGTGGAGCGCCTCGGCCTGAACAGCGTCGACGAGGCCTATGCGCTGGTTACAAAAGACGTGCCGCTTGGCAAGCCGGCGGAAGCTGGCGATGTTGCCAACGCTGTCGCATTCCTTTGTTCACAAGAGGCTTCCATGATAACCGGTGCCGTTCTGACCATCGATGGGGGAGCAACGGTTGTTGATGTCCCCACATTGGCATTTGGATGAATCGTGCGTCCCAGATTCCGATCAAGCAAGGCATGCTGAAATGAAAGACTCAAACTTCCTAAGAGAGAATAACGCCCGCCATATGTTTCATCCGATGGCGCATCCCGCAGATAGCCTTGCCAATCCGCCGAAGATCATAACCGGCGGCAAAGGTGTCCGGATCTGCGATGTGGACGGCAAGGAGACAATCGATGCTGTCGGCGGCCTGTGGAACGTGAACCTTGGGTATTCGTGTGATCCCGTCAAGGAGGCCATTGCCAGGCAACTGGATGCCTTGCCCTACTATTCGACCTTTCGCGGAACCTCGAACGATGCGGTCATAGCTCTTTCCTACGAGCTGGCCGAGTTCTTTGCAGAGGATGGATTGGGCCGTGCTTTCTTCACTTCAGGCGGTTCCGACAGCATCGAGACGGCGCTGCGCCTGGCCCGGCAATATCACAAGATCAGAGGCGAACACGGACGGATCAAATACATCAGTCTCAAGAAGGGCTACCACGGCACCCATATGGGCGGGGCCTCGATTAACGGCAACGCCAATTTCAGGACGGCTTACGAGCCACTCATGGCCGGCTGCTATCATATTCCCGCTCCCTACACCTACCGAAACCCGTTCGATGAAACCGATCCGGAGAAACTGGCAAAACTTTGCGCTGCTGCACTGGAAAGCGAAATTGCCTTTCAGGGAGCCGGCACGATTGCCGCATTCATCATGGAACCGATCCTTGGGGCCGGCGGGGTAATCCCGCCGCATAAATCTTTCATGCCGATGGTCCGTGACATCTGCGACCGCCATGGCATCCTGCTGATCACGGATGAGGTCATCACCGCCTTTGGCAGGACGGGCGCCTGGAGTGGGTCACGACTGTGGGGAATCAAACCGGACATGATGTGTACGGCGAAAGCGATTACCAACGGTTACTTTCCCTTTGGTGCCGTGATGCTGTCACTCGGGGTTGCCGATGTGTTCGAGCAGGACAAGTCCGGGGCGGCCTTCATTGGTCATGGATATACTTACTCGGGCCATCCGGTTGGCGCGGCGGCGGCGATCGCTTGCCTCGCCGAAACGAAGAAACTGGATGTTGTCAAGAACGCTGCGGCCCGCGGAACACAACTCCATGAGGGTGTTAAGGCCCTCATGGAAAGGCACGAGCTCATCGGTGACGTACGCGGCGGACATGGATTGATGACGGCAATCGAAATGGTTTCCGACAGGGCCACAAAAACGCCCGTCGACAAGGCCACCCCCACCAGGCTGCAGGAGGCTGTCTATCAACACGGTGTCATGGTGCGCGTGTCTGGACCAAACCTGATCTTGTCGCCGCCGCTGATTGTCTCCGAAAGCGAAGTGGAACACGTGCTTGGGGCGCTTGATGCCGGGTTCTCGGAACTTCGGGATGCGTGAGAACCACATGGTCAAATCGGTAAAGGAGGGACGCCATGAACACGCTTGATGGGGATAACTTCGTAGCGCTCCTTGGCACGAAAGGCGGGCCGGCTATCCGGCCCAGTTCAACCAACCCCACGTCCAGCCTTCTTGTCATGGATGGTCACAAGGTCGTCGTCGATTGTGGCCTGGGTGTCTCGCGTGGTCTGGTAGATCAGGGCATGGCGCTAAAGGACCTGAGCCTGATCTTCATCACCCACATGCATTCCGACCATTACCTTGAGCTTGGACCTCTCCTGCACACGGCCTGGACTGCGGGGCTCAGTACGCCCGTTGTCATTCATGGACCGGCGGGCATAGACGACTGCTGGACTCAGTTTCTGCAGTCGATGAAAGCCGACATTGATCTGAGGATCGAAGACGAGGGGCGGCCCGATCTTGCAAAACTGGTTTCGATTGAGCCGATCCAGGAAGGCCGCGTTCTGAACTGTGGGGCCATGGGTGTTACCGCAATACGCAATGAGCATCCCCCACTGGTCGATACGTTCTCGCTGCGGTTCTCAGGTCAGGAGCATGACGTCGTCTTCTCCGGCGATACGGCGTATCTCCCGAAACTTGCCGAGTTTGCCAAAGGCGCCAATCTGCTCATCCACGAAGCGATGCTGGGAGACGCCCTTGAAGCGTTGTTTGCGCGGATCGGCAACAGTGACGACCGTTTGATGAAGCACTGGCTACGCTCGCACACGATGGCGGGTGATGCGGGAAAAATAGCAACCCAGGCGGCGGTTGGGGCGTTGGCCCTGCATCATCTCATTCCGTCGGACGATCCGGATTTCACCGAAGAAGACTGGCACACGGCTGTAAAACCCTACTGGGATGGGCCGCTTCATATTGGCCGGGACGGAATGCGTATCTCAATTTCGAAAGACTGACGTTACCCGCTGACCGGAGTGTGGTCGGATGATGCTAAAAATGTCTGTTTAGGCACTGTTGGCACTGTTGGCACTGTTGGCACTATTGCGCGTCACTGACGGCAATATGCCGGCGGAAGGCCTGCTGCAGGAACTCGCTTGTGCTGGGACCGACGAGAGTGTTGCGGCGTTTGCCCTTGCCATCGAACAACAGCAGAGTGACGTTGCCGACACCATGGGCATCGGCAAGCCGCCGGCCCGAACCGTTGCGGATATTAGCCACCAGGAACTGAAGGTCACCGTCATCGAAAGCCGCCATTGCGGAACGGGCCTCGCGCTGGAGAGCGACGCAGCGCGAGCATTGTGGATCATGGATTTGGACCACGCTTGGTATGCCATTGCCGATGACAGAAAGATCGTGTTCGGCAATGGTTGCGCTGACATGCTGGATCAGGAGCCAGCCGCCGCCTCCGGCGACTGCTGCAACCAGTGCCCCGTTGCGCAAGGTTGCGAGAAAGTTTCGTCGACCGGTCGCGCCTGACGTGGTGGTTGAGTCGGCCGCCGCACCGGTCTTCTTGCCACCGGTGCGTTTGGGTTTCTGTTTTTGTCGTTTCATCGGTTGTTTACTCCCCGCGATCTCCGACACCGGCGTCTTCCATGGCGTGGAACGATCCCTGGTTTCGTCGGAACTTGCCTTTGCTAATACGAATCGGAGAGCGAAAGGTTCCCCTGTAGCGCACCGGGAGTTTTCAGGGGACAGCGGCTATGGACCAGTCGGGGGCGGGAGAATCCGTTGGTTTTGTGTGCTTCGGTGGCGGAAGAAGGCGGTCTGCAATTGAACCGAAATTTCTGTGAGAACATCAGTTAATTGCCCTATGGAAGGGCGAGAAACCAAGTTTACGATGTACAAGGATTAGAAAAGACAGTAGTGTAGAACAAGGTAAAGCGGATGCGGCAACCATCGGTTACCTGACATTGCCTGCTCCTGTCTTGGGGGGTGCAGTGTATTAGTGGCGTTGCGACGCGCAGGTTGGACAACCCTTCTGTGGGAGGAGCAACCAGTGCCCGTGC
>JAJFHC010000112.1 GCA_021775835.1 Hyphomicrobiales bacterium
CGGATCGCTTTTCAGGGCGAGCCCGGCGCTTTTTCGGAAGTGGCCTGCCGGCGTTTTGCGCCTGGCTATGAGCCGCTTGCCTGCCCGACATTTGAGGACGCCTTTGACGCGGTAAAGTCCGGCCGTGCGGTGCGGGCCATGCTGCCGATCGAGAATTCCCTGGCCGGGCGGGTCGCTGACATTCACCACCTTTTGCCTGCCGCGGATCTTCACATTGTCGCTGAGCACTTCCTGCCGATCGAACATCATCTGATGGTCAGGCCGGGCGTCGTGATGGGCGACGTAAAAATCGTGCGCAGCCACGCCATGGCGCTGGGCCAGGTGCGCGGATTTTTGCGCAAAAACAAATTGCGCGCCGAGGTGGCCGGCGACACAGCGGGCGCCGCGCGCCGGCTTTCGGAAGTGGGCGGCGCGGACGAAGGCGTCGTTGCATCGAGCATCGCGGCGGCCATATACGGCCTTACAATCCTTGCGCAGAATATTGAGGACGCCGGTCACAACACGACGCGGTTCCTGCAAATGGCTGATGAGCCCGACGACGCTGGCCCCGAAGACGGTCCGGTGGTGACGAGCTTTGTCTTTCAAGTGCGCAATATTCCCGCCGCTCTTTATAAGGCCATGGGCGGTTTTGCGACCAACGGCGTCAACATGACAAAGCTTGAAAGCTATCAGCTCGACGGGGCGTTTACGGCGACCATGTTTTACGCTGATATTGAAGGCCATCCCGATGAGCAGCCGGTGCGGCTGGCGCTCGAGGAACTTGGGTTTTTCTCAAGTTCTTTGAAAATCCTGGGCGTTTACCCGGCGGCAAAGGACAGGCGTTAGGCGCGGACCCAACGTTCGAGCAATTGCCGTGCGATGGTGAACTTCGGCGGCATAAAGAAATCGCGCTCCTCGCCTGCCAACATCGCCTGAATGTCAATCTTGTCGATCCAGCGCGCCTCAACAATTTCTCTCATATCAAGCGTAAGGTCGCGGCTTTCAGCATCTGCGATAAAGCCCATCATCATCGAAGACGGAAACGGCCATGGCTGGGAGAACTGATAACGGATATCGGTCAGCGTGACGCCGGCCTCTTCGAACAATTCGCGCTTTGCCGCTTCTTCCGGCGTTTCCGCAGCCTCAACGAAACCGGCAAGCGCCGATAAAAATCCTGGCGGGAAATGCGGGCCGCGTCCGAGGAGGCACGCGTCTTCGTGAATGGCGAGGACGATGGCGACCGGATCCGTTCGCGGGAAATGTTCGGTCTCGCATGCATTGCAGCGGCGCTTGCCGCCGCCGTTTTTCATCTCCGTTTCCGCGCCGCACTTGGCGCAAAACTGATGGGTGCGATGCCATTCAAACAGCCAGCGCCCATGGCCAATCACCGCCACATCGTCTCTTGGAATAATCGATGCGGCCTGTCGGATCGGCATATATTCGCCGAGGTCGGCGAAAGGCGCCGCTTCCGCGGATTGCGCCGCTGCCGACGCGTCAATCGCAAAAACCGCGGCGTCGCCGCGCATGCCGAGCATGACCACGGGCGCGCCGGCGGGAAACTCGGACCGCGCCGCCGCGGACAGGAAGCCAGCCGCGCCATTGGCAATCAGTGGATCGCCGCGCCAGAGCGGGATCAGAAGGGTCGAGGGATCTTTCAGTTTCGCCGCGACAATATCATCGAGCGCGACCTCGTTATTCAGTCGCGCCAGGGGCGCGTTGGCGAACCAGTTGGGGTTTTGTTCTGGTCTCATGCCGGCGGTTCTACGCACTTGCCGCTTTCGCGCAATCATTGAGGTCAGCGCCTCTTGCAATTCCTTCGACGGGCGCGGATATAGAGCGCGGAAGGCTGGCGGACGCACCTCTCGCCAACCCGGTCAGATCCGGAAGGAAGCAGCCGTAACGAGTTTCGGCGCGGGTCGTTTCAGTCTTCCACTTTCATTTTCTCAAGGGCGTTTTTCCACAAACGCCCGGCGCGCCTTTCGCTGGGGGCGCAGACCTCGCATAATGGCGATATGAGCGATCTTTTGAGCGAAGATAAAGCGGCCGGAACGCCTGCGCCCTACCAGGTGCTGGCGCGGAAATATCGCCCGCAGCGCTTTGAGGACCTCATCGGCCATGAGGCCATGGTCAAAACGCTCCAGAACGCATTTGCCGCCGATCGCATCGCGCATGCCTATATTCTGACCGGCGTGCGCGGGGTCGGCAAAACGACCACGGCGCGCATTCTCGCCCGGGCGCTGAACTATATTGGCCCCAATGACGAGGACAACGGCCCGCAGATGGACATGGCCGAGGAGGGCCGCCACTGCAAAGCCATCGCCGAAAGCCGTCATCCTGATGTGCTCGAAATGGATGCAGCCTCGCGCACCGGCGTCGGCGATATTCGCGAGCTGATAGAGGGGGTGCGCTATGCGCCGATCGAGGCGCGCTACAAAGTCTACATCATCGACGAAGTACACATGCTGTCGACGGCGGCGTTCAACGCGCTGCTAAAAACACTCGAAGAACCGCCGCCCCATGTGAAGTTCATTTTCGCGACGACCGAGATCCGCAAAGTGCCGGTCACAGTCCTGTCGCGCTGTCAGCGCTTTGATTTAAGGCGCATTGATCCGGAAACGCTGACGGATCATCTCAGCCATATTGCGAAACAGGAAAATGTCGCGATTGCCCGCGACGGTTTGTTCATGGTCGCGCGCGCAGCGGAAGGGTCCGTGCGCGATGCGCTGTCAATTCTCGATCAGGCGATCGTGCAGCATAAATCCGTAGACGGAGCGAATGCCAGTCCTAGTGAGGGGGGTGAGATCGGGCCGGAAGCTGTTCGCGATATGCTGGGCCTGGCTGACCGGACGCAAGTCTGGGATCTTGTCGGGGCTTGTCTGAAGGGGGATGCGAAAACGGCGCTGGACGCTTTCTCAACGCAATATGATGGCGGCGCTGAACCTGCTGTCGTCCTGCGCGACATGCTTGATATCGTTCATCTATTGACGCGCGTGAAAGTGGCCGGACCGGCTGCGGCGGCCCATGGGGCCGCGGGCGAGGCCGACGCCGAACGCGCCAAACAGCTTGCCGACGGGTTGGAACTCAATGCGCTGACCCGCGCCTGGTCGCTTTTGATGAAGGGTATGTCGGAAACGGCCGCCGCGCCGGACCCGGCTGCGGCCGGCGAGATGGCGTTGATCCGCCTTTGCTTTGCCGCCGATCTTCCGACCCCGGATGAAGCGTTGAAAGCCTTAAAAAAAAATTCTGAAAACGGGCGAGCGACGGTAAACACGCCGCAGCCTGAGCGGTCTGATCCGGCGCCGGCGCCGTCTGCGACGATCATCAACATCGAACCGCCTTTGCATCAGCCGCCGGCGGCGCAAGAGGTAACGCTGGCCTCGTTCGAGGACGTGACGCGGCTCGCGGGGCGCATGCGCGACGCAAAGCTGCGCACGGAGTTGGAGGCGTATGTTCACATCGTGCGTTTCGAAGAGGGCCAAGTCGAAATGCGCCTCGGCGCCGGCGCGCCCGACACGTTGCCCGGCCGGCTGACGCGGCGCCTGAAAGAGTGGACGGGGCGGCAATGGGTCGTCTCCGTTACCGAGCAGGAAAACGGCGCACAATCCGTGCGCGACAGGCGCATGGCCGAAGTACTGGCCGATCCGCTGGTGGCCAAAGCGCTGGAGGTTTTCCCGGGCGCGAAAGTCACCAGCGTCAGGGAAGCCGAAGCGCCCATAGAGCCAGCGCCCGACGAGCTGGAAGAAGACCCGCCCATTGATCCGGACGACGAAGATATCGAAATCAGTGAATTCGAAGATGATGATATTGTGCTCAGCGTGCTGCGCGGGCGCACCGACAACCAAAAAGGCTGAAGCGAAATGGATATTGGCAAGATCATGAAGCAGGCCGGCGAGATGCAGGCCAAAGTCTCCGAAATGCAGGAGAAAATCGCGGCCATGGAAGTGACCGGCGAGGCCGGCGCCGGCATGGTCAAGGTGACGCTGAGCGGCAAGGGCTATGTCTCCGCCGTCGCCATCGATCCGCAGCTTTTTAACGGCGATGATCGCGAAGTCGTCGAGGATTTAATCGCTGCGGCAATGAACGACGCCCGCGCCAAGGTCGATACTCAGTCAGCGGAGCAAATGAAATCACTGACGGATGGCATGCCGCTTCCGCCGGGTATGAAGCTGCCGTTTTAGGATGGTTGTGCAATGGTCAAATCACGTTATGGATAATTTCTTCGGAGGTGAACCATGGCGGTTAGCGAACAAGAAAAGCAAGTAACGGAGAACTTTAAGGCGTTTGAAGCCAAGCTGAACGACCTCATTGATCAACATGAGGGTAGATGGGCGTTGCTTCGAGATGGAAGTGTTATCGAAATATTCGATACGGCGCGCGATGCGCATATCGCGGCTTGGAAAATCTTTGACGACGAACGGTTTTCTGTTCAGGAAATTTCCAAAGTTCCCGTGGACTTAGGTTTTTATTCATATGCCGGTAATACGCGGTCGTCATAATCGGAGTCAGATTTTTCTCGATGTCGTAGTTATCGACGTGCGTCGCGACTCTGCTCCCCTGCCTGCGGAAGGTGACCTTTCCATTTCTTTGGAACCGTTGCGAGCATTGGTTGATACGGGCGCTACAGCGACCAGCATTACCCCGCAAGCGGCCGCGAAACTTAATTTGCGAATGGCCGGTCGGCGAACTGTACTTACCGCTGGCGGCGCTGCGAACGTAGCATCTTACTTCTTTCAGGTTGGTTTTTCGTACCCTAGCCCGGTTGAACCTGTTTCGCATGCAATTCCATTTGAAGTGCTTCCCGAACCTGTGATCGGTTCCACATTAATTTTTAACGGATCTCCCTTTGATATCTTGCTTGGAATGGATGTTATTTCTCAGGGCGACTTAAAAATTTTTAAGAACGGCGAATTTGTTTTCGAATTTTAAAAAATGCCTGCATCCCCCATCGGCCCAGAACTCCAGCGCCTTATTGACCTCCTCGCAAAAATGCCGGGGCTGGGGCCGCGCTCGGCCACGCGCGCGGCGCTTTATCTTTTGAAAAAGCGCGAGCAGGTGATGGAGCCGCTGGCCTTTGCGCTCGACGACGCGTCAAAAAAAGTCAAAGCCTGCGAAGTTTGCGGCAACTGGGATTCGATTGACCCGTGCGCCGTCTGCGCTGACGCGACCCGCGACCGGTCGGTGCTCTGCGTCGTGCAGGATGTGGGCGATCTCTGGGCGCTGGAACGCGCCGGCGCCCATAAAGGCCGCTATCATGTTCTCGGCGGGCTCTTGTCGCCCCTCGACGGGATTGGCCCCGACGATCTCAACATTGGCCGGCTCGTTGAGCGCGCGAAAGAAACCGAAATCAGTGAGGTTGTGATCGCCCTGTCATCGACCGTCGACGGCCAGACGACGGCGCATTATCTCACCGAACATCTGGAAAGCGCGGACGTCGCGGTTACGCGTCTCAGCCAGGGCGTGCCCGTCGGCGGCGAGCTTGATCACCTTGATGAGGGAACGCTCGCGGCGGCCATGAAGACGCGCCGGAGCTTCTAATTTGCCGGGCGTGGAATGAGCGCAGGCGCCTTTTTGATCGCACGTCTTATTGTCAGCACAAAGACCAGCGCAACAATCAAGAACCCCGTCGATAACCCATGGCGCGTGTCGGCGAACATCGGCGTTGAAACGCAAAGCACCCAGACGGCGGCGAGCATCCATTGCTCATATTTCAACCACCCGGTCTGAAGCGCGCGCATGACGACCACCGCGACGGGAAAGCCGAGAATAATAAGCTCATAATAAAACCCGTAAGGCGCAACCAGAAAGACACCGGCAATTAGCGCGGCGGCGCGCAACGCGTCGTCGTCGATCATCCGCCATACGCGCCAGACCATGAATGCGGCCCCGAGCCCACATGCGAGATGGAAGACCCGCGCCGGCCATTCCGGTAGTCCGGCGTAAAGCGCGGCCGAATAGGGCGTCGCCATCTTCGCGAGCGGCATCATGCCGACGCCAACCCGTTCGCTCACCTCCGTGACAGCAGCAAAAAACGCGAGCCAAGGCTCGGCTCCATAGGCGGCGAGGCTCAACAATGCGAGGGCAGTCGCCGTTAACGCCGCGACGCCGATGGCGCGCCAGCATCCCGCCGCGAGATAAGCGATGGGAATAAGCAGCCCGAGATGCGGTTTCATTGTGAGCAACCCCGCGGCGATCCCGGCGACAATGGGACGGCGCTTCGGATCGCTCGCCGCAATGATCAGCAGCGCGGCTGTCAGGAAACCATTCTGGCCGCTTGTAAATGCAATGAACGCTGCCGGCGAGGCGACAACGCCGAAGAAGAGGAGATTGTCTTTAATCTCTCTACGGAGCAATGTCGTATAGGCGCCGGCGGAGTTTGCGGAGAAAATTGTAAAGCCGAGCAAATAGGGCATGCCGGCAAACGCCGCGATGACGAGAAAATATGTGGGCGGGTATTGCCAGCTTAAGGTGAGATCGTCGCGACCTGGAAACGCCGTGTTCAATCGCGCCTGAAAATCGGCGACGGTGTAGATGTCGGCGGCGGCGCCCTCGGCGGCGGCGCGCGCGGCGACAAAGAAGGCGGAGAAATCGCCGCCGATCATAATCCCGCTCGCGCCGGCAAGTGCGGTTACATACATGACCGCGCTGGTGGCGATGGAAATACCGGCCCAGACGCCAAAGACCAGCCACAGATTGCGCCGCGTCGGCACATAGCGCGCCCAGCGCATCGCCGTGGCTGACGGTTCAGGCCGGCTGGAATTTTCAGCGGTCTCCATAGGGAGCGTTTTACGCCGGCGCGCCTTTCCCTTTCGTTTAGGCGGCGCGTTCGGGCGTTGTCGCGGGTGGGGCGGGGAGAAATTATTCGGGACTCTGGCCCCCGAATCGTGCACATGTTCACGTTATGTTTTCATCAGTACTCACAGACGCCGGCCTTGCGCCCGGCTCTCCCGGCTTCTGGATCGCGTTCGCGCTGTTGGCTTCGCTCATCGCGGCCGGTTCATTTTGGGCGCAGTCATCCGGCCGGGCGAAGGCCCTCGCGCGGACGCTGGAGGCGGCAAAGCTGAAACTCGCCAGCGCTGAACAGCGCGCGAGCGACGCAGTCAAACTGGAGGCTGAACTTGACGATGAGCGTCGCCGGCGCGCCGATGCGGAAAACGTTTCGGCCGCGCAAGAGGCAAGGCTGGAAGAGCGCGAAAGGGCTGTCGCTGATGAGCGTGCTCGCCTCGAATCGGAGTTCAAGGCAACGACGGCCGATCTCCTGAAAGGCGCCCATGAGTCGTTCCTTCAAAACGCGAAACAGACGTTCGATCTCTACAAACAGACGGCGTCGAGCGAAGGCGACAAGCGCGTCAAAGCGATGGATGATCTCCTCAAACCCGTGAGCGATACGCTGACGCGCTATGAAAAAGGCCTTGCGGAAATGCGCGCGGAACAGGCGCAGGCCCGCGGTGCGCTCAAAAACCAGATCGGCGATCTGGCCCGGCAAACCCAGGATGTTCGCGCCGAAGCGCAGAAGCTGACGACGGCGCTCCGCGCCGGGCCGAAAACGCGTGGCCGGTGGGGCGAGGAGCAGTTGAAAAACGTTGTCGAGATCGCCGGCATGACGGCCCATGTGGACTTCATCGAACAAGCCTCGCATGCCGACGGCGACAAGCGGAAGATCCCCGACATGGTGGTCAGCCTGCCCGGCAAGCGGGTGATCGCGGTTGATTCAAAGGTTTCGCTCGGCGCCTATCTCGACGCCGTCGAGGCGGAAACGGACGAAGCCAAAACTGCCGCGCTTCATCGCCATGCGGATGATTTATGGAACCACGTCAAATCCCTGTCGCTGAAAGACTATGCAGCAACTTTGCGGGACTCGCTTGATTACACGGTGCTGTTCCTGCCGGGGGAGCATTTCTTTTCCGCCGCTCTCGAAGTGCGCCCGGACCTTTATCAAAAATCATTTGAGCAGAAGATCCTTGTGGCGACGCCGACAATCCTCATTGCCGTGTTGAAATCGGCCGCCCTGAACTGGCGCCAGGAAAAGATGACGGAGCACGCAAACGAAGTCGCCGGCATGGCGAAGGATCTTTACGACAGCCTCTTTACCATGGCCGGCAATATGAAGTCGCTCGGCCGGTCGCTTGAGGGCGCGGTAAAGAATTACAACACATCTGTCGGCGGCTTTGAGGGACGCGTTCTCTCCCGCGCGCGCAAATTCGCTGAGTACCAGTTGCCGGGCGTCGACAAGGACATACCGGATACGGGTTTAGTGGAAGGCGCGCTTCGCGAAATGCGCGACGGCCCGGAGTTGCGACTTGAATTTGATTCGGACGAGGCAAAGGACGACGCGGCTTAAAGGTTGGCGGTGTGTAGAAAATACACGGACTCTGCCTATATCTTGGTTATGAATATTAATCTTGGGAAGCTTTCGATCTGCATCTTTCTCGCTGTCGTCGTCGCAATTTTTCTCTCTATATTCTTTTCCGTGCCGTACGTCTTTTCAGCAGTTGGGTTCGTCGGGCTTTTGCTTGCTATGCATCTCGCAGTGTTCGATGAGGATTTCCCACGGGGATGGAGCAATCCGGACGGCTCTGAGCCTGTGCCTTGGCGTTGGTTGGCGATAAAAGGCGTTATCTTCTTTGTTTTGCTATCGCTTGTTTTTATCTTCCCCGAATTACATAATTTTGGCCGATAGGCGAAAGTGGTCTCAGGCTTAAGCCCGTTCCTTCTTCGCCAGTCGCCAGACCTCGCGCATTTTGGGTGGTGATGCCTGCAGGATGGCCTGACGGAAAATCCGGCCCATGGTTCGCATCAGGAAGAAAGCGAATGTCAGCATCAGCGCCGTTGCGCCGATAATCTCCCACATTGGCGGATCGGCGGCGGCTCGCATCATGACGGCGTAGGGCGTATAGATCGGGATCCAGGTGAGGATCGTCGCGATGACGCCGTTCGGTTCTTGAAACACCATGATCATGAAGGGGAGCGGTGCGAAGACGAGCAGCATCACCGGACCCATATAGGATTGGGCGTCCTGCAGCGAGTTGGAGATCGCGCCGATGGCGAGAAACAGCATCGCAAAAATCAGATAGGCGCAGAAAAAATAGAACAGATACACGAGCAACAGGTTTGACGATGTCAGGGCGCTGACGATGGTCATGGCAACGCCCTCCTGCCCGCCAGTGTCTATCGTCGCGCTGATGCCAATACCGCCAGCGATAAAAAGGGTTGGCATGGTGAGGCCAACGGCGCCGATGCCGAGCAATTTGCCCATCATCAACTGATTGGCGGTGACCGACGACAACAAGATTTCGACGATCTTGTTTGAGCGTTCCTCGATCGTGTTGGTCAGGAGAAGATTGCCGACGCCAAAAATGATGACCAGCAACATGTAGGTCATGGCGGCGGGAAGGGCTGATTCAATACGGTCTTTGAGGCCGAGTTCAGCCTCGCCAGGGGCCCGGTCCGGGCGGAAGGACGCCACCGGCGCATCCACGGATTCGATGTCTTTGATCGCTTCGTCGGCAACACCCATCTCATTATATTTAGCGCGTTTCAGCGCATCGGTGAGCGCTGTCGATACGCGCGACTGGAGTTCGGTATCGGTGATGTGCCGGCTCCAATATTGCGCCGATGCGGCGTCGTCGCTCGCGCCAAAATCCGCAGGGATAAGGATTGCGGCAAATAGCGGACGGTCGCCTTCTGGCGTCCGGATCTCTTTGTCTTCAAGGAGATAGGGCCGGAGCGCCGCCTCGGCCGCGTCGATGCTCGCCGCGTTCTGTGCGCCTTCCGGGAGAT
>JAJFHC010000113.1 GCA_021775835.1 Hyphomicrobiales bacterium
GTGGCATCGCCCTGGCCGGCAAGACGATATTCGGTGGAATCAAGAAAATCGGCCGCGGCATCTTCGGGGGCATCAAGAAGATCGGCCGCGGCATCGCCAGCACTGTGCGCGGCATCGCCAACAAAGTCAAAAACACCGTCAGCAACGTCGCCAAGAAGGTCGGTGGCTTCGCCAAGAAGGTCTGGGGCGGCATCAAGAGCTTCGGCAAGAAGATCGGTGGCATCGGCAAGAAAATTGGCCGTGGCATCCTCGGCGGCTTCAAGAAGGTCGGCGGCTTCTTCGGCAACATCTTCGGCGGCATCAAGAAGATCGGCCGCGGCATCCTCGGGGGCATCAAGAGCGCCGGCCGCGGCATCGCCAAGACTGTTCGCGGCATCGCCGGCAGGATCAAGAACACCGTCAGTGCTGTAGCGAAGAAGGTCGGCGGCTTCGCCAAGAAGGTCTGGGGTGGCATCAAGACTTTTGGCAAGAAACTCGCCAGCGGTGCTCGCAGCGCGATCGGCCTGGCCGCGGGCCTCGGTGCGGCCGCGCTTGGCGGCATCTCCATCATCGGCAGGGGCCTGCTCAGCGGCGCCAAGAAGCTCGGCAGAAAGATCTTCGGTGGGATCAAGAAGGCCGGCAGCAAACTCGCGGGCATGGTCCGCAGCGTCGCCAGCAAGGTCAAGAGCACCGTCAGCGCGGTAGCGAAGAAGGTCGGCGGCTTCGCCAAGAAGGTCTGGGGCGGCATCAAGAGCTTCGGCAGGAAGATCGGCGGTTTCGGCAAGAAGGTCGGCCGCGGCATCCTCAGCGGCTTCAAGAAAGTCGGCGGCTTCTTCGGCAAGATCTTCGGCGGCATCAAAAAGATCGGACGGGGCATCGGCCGTGGCCTCAAGAAGATCGGCCGCGGCATCGCCAACACCGTGCGCAGCGTTGCGAATAAAGCCAAAAGCGCCGTCAGCAATGTCGCCAAGACGATCGGCGGCTTCGCCAAGAAGGTCTGGGGCGGCATCAAGTCCTTCGGCAAGAAAATCGCCAGCGGTGCTCGCGGCGCCCTCGGGTTTGCGGTCGGAATCGGCGCTGCGGTCCTTGGTAGCGCCGCCATGGCCGGCAAAAAGATCTTTGGTGGCCTCAAGAAGATCGGCCGCGGCATCCTCGGTGGCATCAAGAGAGTCGGCCGCGGCATCGCCAATACTGTTCGCAGCATCGCCAGCAAGGTCAAAAACACCGTCAGCGGTGTCGCCAAGAAGGTCGGTGGCTTCGCCAAGAAAGTCTGGGGCGGCATCAAGTCCTTCGGCAAGAAAATCGGTGGCTTTGGCAAGAAGATCGGCCGTGGCATTGTCGGCGGCATCAAGAAGGTCGGTGGCTTCTTCGGCAAGATCTTCGGCGGAATCAAGAAGATCGGCCGCGGAATCTTCGGCGGAATCAAGAAGATCGGCCGTGGCATCGCCAACACCGTCCGCAGTATCGCTAGCAAGGTCAAAAACACCGTCAGCGGTGTCGCCAAGAAGATCGGCGCGTTCGGCAAAAAGGTCTGGGGGGGCATCAAGCGCTTCGGCAAGAAGGTCTTTGGTGGCATCAAGAAAGTCGGTCGCGGGATCCTGGGCGGCATCAAGAAAGTCGGTGGCTTCCTCGGCTCGATCGGCCGCGGCATCTTCGGTGGTATCAAGAAGATCGGCCGAGGCATTCTCGGTGGAATCAAGAAAGTCGGCCGAGGCATAGCCAACACTGTGCGCGGCATTGCAGGCAAAGTCAGAGGCGCGGTCAACAGCGTCGCCAAGAAGGTCGGTGGCTTCGCCAAGAAAGTCTGGGGCGGCATCAAGTCCTTCGGCAAGAAAATCGGTGGCTTTGGCAAGAAGATCGGCCGTGGCATCGTCGGCGGCCTCAAGAAGGTCGGTGGCTTCTTCGGCAAGATCTTCGGCGGCATCAAGAAGATCGGCCGCGGCATCCTCGGTGGCCTCAAGAACGCCGGCCGTGGCGTCGCCAATGCTGTCCGCGGCATCGCCAGCAAAGTCAAAAACACCGTCGTCAACGTCGCAAAGAAGGTCGGCGGCTTCGCCAAAAAGGTCTGGGGCGGCCTCAAGAGCTTTGGGCGCCGGGTGGCGGACAAGGCCCGCGGGGCGATCAACAAGATCAAGAACCTGGGTCGGCGCGCGCTGTGCGGGCTGAAGAGAACTGGCGCGAAGATCCTGCGCGGTCTCAAGAAGGCCGGCTCGATGATCGGGCGCGGTGCCCTGGCGGTCGGCGGCGTGGCTTTGGCCGGCGCCGGCCTGGCGCTCGCAGGCGGCAAACGGCTGCTCTCGGGTCTCAAGAAGGCGGGCGGGGCCGTCTTCCAGTTCGGCAAGAAGCTGGTCGGGGGCATCAAGCAAGCGGGCAGCCGACTGCTCGGGAAGGCTCGCAGCCTCGGCTCGAGCGCGCTTGCCGGCATGAAGAAGTTCGGCGGCAAGGTCGTCGGCGGCCTCAAGAAAATCGGCGGCAAGGTCGTCGGCGGCTTCAAGAAAGCCGGTAGCTGGCTATGGGGCAAGGCCAAGGGCGCTGCCTCTGCGGTCGGTAGCGGAGCTCGTAGCCTGTTCGGTGGTATCAAAAAAGCCGGCAGTTGGCTTTGGGGCAAGGCCAAGAGCGCTGTCAGCAGAGTCGGTCGTGGTGCGAAGCGGGCAGGAAGCTGGCTGCTCGGTGGTCTGAAAAAGATCGGTAGTGGTATCGCCGGCGGCGCGCGCAGCATCTTTGGTGGCGCCAAGAAGGCCGGCAGCTGGCTCTGGAACAAGGCCAAGGGTGCAGCTTCCGCCGTCGGCCGTGGCGCACGGGCCATCGGGCGCGGCGCGAAGAAAGCTGG
>JAJFHC010000114.1 GCA_021775835.1 Hyphomicrobiales bacterium
GAACCAGTCGTAGACCTGTGCCCGAACAGCGACATCATTGATATCACCTATTGTCCAGTTCTGTTTGTTTACGTCGTCCTGAATGGCGATCATCGATGTATTTCGTGCCAGTGCGTCTTCGATCGCCTTTCGGTCCATATCAATATCTCCGAACAAATGTGCCAGAGCTGAAAATTCACCCGCGTCATCCACTACGCCGCGCCCGGTATTTGCAATGTAGTATGGATAAAAGGAGGTGAGGTCGAGATCAGAGGTTTCGCGGAATCTGCTTGAAATTGTTGTTCCGACATGGCTTGAGAACCGTTCGCAGATTTCTCTAACAATTTCCTTGTTGTAAAGCCGGAACCCATGTGCTGCCCAGTGAATATGATCGCTGCAATGGGCAACTCCAAACGACCTGAAAAGCAGCTCTGCCTGGTTCGGCAAGCCATACTTGTCGTCCGAGTTCTGTCGCCTTCCGACGTCGAGGAAAGCTCTGGGTCTACCGGTTTTCTCATCGAAAAAGAAATCCAGTTCGACGTTCCGTACACAGAAGAAATCATCATCGGCTTGAAGGAACCAATCCGATATCCCGGCAATCTTGTGCATGGACAAATATATGGCGTGATTGTTGAAGGTTGGATAATGGTCCCCCAGGAGCACCTGCGCGCTGACAACCTGTATTCTTGGGTCGCGGTGACGCAACCACGTCGGCACCTGATTGTTTGTTACAATGTAGATGTTTCGAACCCACGGAGCGAACTTTTCGACCGATCGAATGGAATGCCGCAACTCGTCATTGTCGCGCGACGGCGACCAATGGCGAAACGATGAATGGTCGCGACCACATTTCTTCATCCAGTGCAGTCGGGTCTCGACATACTTCTCGTCGGTTGAATCGACCCAAAGATAAACCAGATCCACCTCACCCGGCTTCGGTCTTGGACCGCTCGGTGTGTGCTGTTCCGCAGCGGTTCCGACGACATTCTCAAAAGTCAGATTTTGCTCAATTTGGCGTGGTTCATCGTCAAGCGGTTCATCGTCAAGCGGTTCATCGTCGGGCTGTACGTCGTCGGACTGTTCATCGTCGGGCGGTTCATCGTTGGAAAACCACGCTTGCAGTCTGTTGAACCATAACATGAATTACCCCGACACCCCGGACGACGCTTGACATATCGCGCAATGCGATCGGTCAGGTTTATGATCCGCTACTATCGCATCATATGGTGCCCATGCAACAGGGCGTTTCGTCCGCGCCTTTAGCTTCGTTGACCATCCGATTGGACTTCTAGTTTCGCGTTTGTGGCGGCCTAGCCAAGTCCCCTATCCCGTTCAGACCGGTGTCGATTGAGCGACCCTTGGGGTTCAATCAGGAACACGACCTGCACGGCTTGTCTATTGAGAGTTGAGTTCCGGTTGGGTAGACTGTTACTCTAAGGCATTGATGGGGAGAGATATCTTGAAACATTTAGCACTCGCCGGCGTCATTTTGTTTTCGCTGGCCGCTCCAGTTGCGGCAGACGAAGGACCTTCTGCCGCCGTGATGGAGCAAATTGTCTTGTCGGAAAAACTGATTGCCATGGGCAAGGCTCGCAACGATGCCTTGCTGATCCTCGCGGCCATTCGGTTGCGGGCATCATTAGATGGTGAAAATGCGGAACCCGGTGGACAATTGACATCACGCAAAGATGCCTTTGCCGCAGCAAACACCGCAGCCGCCAATGATCCGGCGCTGCTGGAAATCGTCAAGGACGTCGAGGCGTCGAGTTCGCGCCGGATGCCGATTTGCGCCCGAAACGGCGTCTGTTTCTGATTTCGCTATTTGACGGCGGACGGTCGGCGGTTGCCGGTTGTCCGCCTGCAAATACGTCATTAACATCGTGAACTTCATCCAATACGCCAGACCCGCCGCACTGATCGTTTTGCTGATCGGGTCAATGATCGGTTTCAGCAAGGGCGTTTCCGCACAAGCCGCATTGCCCAGCCTTTCCAGCGAATTGCTTGCAGCAGCGGAAAAGGGCGATCCCTATTCCAGTTTTATCGCCGGCCAACTCCTCTTGGCGAAAGGCGATGCCGGTAGCCTGAAAAAGGCGCTGGTCTATCTGACCTATGCTCACGACGGCTACCTGGCGGCAGAAGGAGATGACCGGCGATGGGCCGGTGACGCCAGTAAACTGCTGGGAGACGTGCACAGCAGGCTGGCCAATTACGCCAAGGCCGTCGAGCATTTTCAACGCGCCACAAGGGAGCTGGCTGACTTCGGACATCTGGAGAATGTCGGCATTATGCGAGGTCTGATTGCCCAGGGTCAGGGGATAGTGCTGCTCGATCTGTCACGGTATGACGAAAGCATTTCCTTGTTTGAGCATGCCCGCTCCATCTTTGCGGCTGAAGCCGGACCACAAAGCGTTTATCAGGGTGACACCTATCTCAACGAAGGAATTGCCCGAGAGGGAATGGGACAATTTCAGATCTCTATCGACAGATACAAAAAGGCCCTTGCAATTTACACCAAGGCCTTCGGTCCCGAGAGCGCCCAAGCGGGATATGCGATCAACAATATCGGATGGGTCTTTCGCAGGATGGACAGGTTTGTCCAATCCGAAAACTGGCTAAAGCGGGCCTTGCCGATCGTCGAGAAACTTGAGGGACGGATATCTGACAGCGCCGGTAAGATCAGGATCAATCTGGGCATTGTGAGTTATCTGCAAGGCAACACCGATGAAGCCATACACTGGACGATGGGCGCCATGCCCTTCATGGTTGCAAATCGCTCCACGACTCTCTCCGACCAGCGATGGGCGTTTGACAATCTTGCCCGCGCCTTTCGGGCCAAAGATGACGTCAAGAAAGCAACCGTGTTCGCAAAGCTCGCCGTCAACGCACAGCAGACAATCCGCGCGCAAAATGCGTCATTGTCAAACGCCGAGACTCAGAATCTTCGTCAGGAGTGGCGCAGATTGTATGAGCACCTTGCTGAATTGCTGATCGAACAGGGAAGGATCAGCGAGGCTCAGGCCGTGTTGAACATGACGAAGGAACAGGAGGTATTTGAGTTTCTTCGCCGCGATGCCTCAGCCGATGTCGCCAACACGAAGTCCGTTCTGACAGACGAGGAGTTGGGAACGGAGAGCCAGGTAGAGGCTTTGTCAGAGGCGCCTCTCGAAGCCGCCCTGGAACTAAGGATATTGCTGGTAAAAATCGAAGCCGACACGGCCACAACCGAAGACGAAGACAGGGTAGCGGAACTTCAGGACATCATACAGGCTTCGGTCGATAAATTCGAACAGGACGTCGAAGCGTTTCTGGCGACCGTCGAGACGACCAAGGAAGAAAGCCTGCGTGATCAGTTCGATGCGATCGACACCTATCAGGACATCCTGGACGACTTGGGCGGCCGTTCCGCGATCCTCCAGATCGCTTCGGTAGGCGACGCCACGCACCTGTTCCTGACGCTTTCGGACCTCTCCGTTCACAGGAAACTTGAGTTGCCGAAAGCAGAACTCTCGAAGATGGTGCTGGACGCCCTGCAGGCAATCGAACGACAGTCCCCGGACGCCCAATCCGAACTTGCTGCGTTGCATGACGTAATTTTCAAACCTGTCAGTCACGACCTCAAGAAGAGTGGTGTTGACGTCATCATGCTCAACCTCGACGGTTTCCTGCGATATGTCCCCTTCGCGGCACTGTTTGACGGGAAAAACTATCTGGTCGAGAAGTATGCCTTCGCTCTTTACTCTCCAACCATCCCCACGCAGTTCAAGACAAAGCGTCGGCGAGCTTCGAAGACCGCCGGCTTTGGCGTGACCCGCGCTCATCCCAACTTTTCCGCCCTTCCCGGCGTGCGCGAAGAGCTTGAGACCATATTTTCCGGCGAAGACAAAAAGGGCATTCTAAGCGGGCCGACAAATCTCGATGAACGTTTTGACGAAAGAAACCTCAAACGCACTTTGTTGAAGAAGCCGACAATCCTGCATATCGCCAGCCATTTCAGTCTGGTCCCGGGCCGGGAAAACGATTCCTTCCTGCTGTTGGGCGATGGCAAACACTTGCCGCTATCGGAAATACGGCAACAGAAGGCGCTAAGCTTCCGGGGCATCGACCTCCTCACCTTGTCCGCCTGCCAGACGGCGCGCGGTGGCGACGGGTCCGAGATCGAGGGCTTTGGCGCGACGGCTCAATTGAATGGCGCTTCTTCCGTGTTGGCGTCGCTGTGGCCGGTTGCCGATGATGCAACGCCCAGACTTATGCACGATTTCTACCGTACAATGATGGTTGACGGGCTTACCAAGGCCGAAGCCTTGCGCCAGGCCCAGATCGCCATGCTCACGGGTGCTGCACCGGAGGAGACGGTGCCGTCGGCGGAGCGCGGCGCTGCTTCCCGTCACAAGCAAAAACAAACCGCTATTGCTTCCGGAGAAAACAGATTTGCCCATCCCTATTTCTGGTCGCCGTTTGTCCTGATGGGCAACTGGCTCTAAAGGACCACAACCGGTAACGCCAGGAACCTTCATGACAAAACCACCATATTGTTCATTCCAGCCCGGTTGGCCCGTTGGCCTGCTGCGGGTCGATTACGCCTCGCCGGCAAGGTGTCTTCTTCGGGTTCTCGAATCCCGCTTCTGCTTCAATCCGACCGTCGCTGTCCGGAGAATTTTTCTGACACCGCTTTTCATCCTGGCTGTCCTGAGTTGGATGAACGACGCGATCGCCAGAACGCACTTCTCGCTCATTGTTGCGGTTTCGGAGTATCCTAACCTTCCGGAGGTCTCCTGGCTGTCAGGCCCCAAGAACGATGCCGCACTGGTTCGCGATTTTCTGCTCGGGAACAAGGCGCTCGGGTTCAAACCGGAAACCATCACGGTGCTTGCCAACGGTATCGACGGCGTCCAGGAACCGACACTCGACGCCATACGCACAGAGATGCGCAGGCTGGCAGACACCGTCGAGCCGGGGGATTTTGTCTATCTTCACTTTGCCGGTCACGGTACCCAGGCACCGGCGCTCGATCCGTCGTCCGAACTTGATGGTTTGGATGAATTGTTCCTTCCAGCGGATATTTCCGACTGGAATCCGGAGACCCGCACGATAAAGAACGCCCTGGTTGACGACGAAATTGGCGCCATGATCTCGAAGATCAGGGATGGCGGAGCCGACGTTTGGGCGGTTTTTGACAGTTGTCACTCCGGGACCGTGACGCGCGCCGTCAGTTTTTCCAACGCGGTTGATCGCGAGATATCCCGGCGACTGGAGCCCGCGGTACTTGGGCTGTCCGAAGCCGTCATGGAGTCCGCACGACCGAAGACACGTGGCGGACCGGTGGAGGAGCGTACAAGCTCGTTGAATGAAACCGGCGGCCGTTCAGAACCGGTTGATGGCCGTGGCGGGTTTGTGGCGTTTTATGCAGCCCAGACCAATGAGGAAACACCGGAGCTTCGACTGCCCCGCGGAATGCCAGGCCGGAAGACCCATGGCCTGTTCGGCTTCAGCCTGTTTGAGACCCTGGCTCAGAACCCGGCGTTATCCTATCGCCAGCTTGGCCAGGAAATCCTGCGCAAGTATTCTGTGGCAAATCGCGCCAAGCCAACACCGCTGTTTGAGGGTGACCTTGACAAGGGCATTTTTGGACAAGACGTGAAGGATTTGCCGCAGCAATGGCCGATTCGAATGGCCGACGGCAAAATCACGATTCCTGCCGGTTGGCTGCACGGTCTCCAAAAACACGATGAACTGATTGTTATGGAAACCGCGATTGCAGCGGAAGGCATTCCCAACCTCAAACTGAAGGTCGTGTCGGTCAATGAACTGAGTGCCAGCCTGGAATCGGTCAGCACTGGATTCACGCCCCTGCAGCCCGAGTGGTTCGCACGGAAACTCTCATCGAGCGTCGACTTCAACTTCAGGCTGGCTCTGCCGGATGCGGCAGGCAGCGAGAAACTGGCCGCCCTGTTCCAGAACCTGCAATCACTCGATCAAGAGGGCCTTCGCCTGCAGGTCGTTGAACCTGACACCAACGCGGATATCCATCTTGTTCATGAAAACGGATCTCTCTGGTTCGTGGCTGATGACGGTGTAATCGTCAAGGAAGGCCAGAACAAGACGATATCTGTCAGAGTCGATGGACGAACAGCCGAGGAAGCGACGGCTCTCGTTGGAGACACGCTTGCGCGCATGGCGCGGGTTACAAATCTGATCAGGCTCGGCAAGGTATTCCGTCCTTCGACGTCGGGACTGGACGTGGAACTCACCGCACAGAACCCCGCGACCGGCGAGTTAAAGCCCCTGTCGACGCTGAAGGTGTCACAGGTCGTTCCGGGAGAGATCGTGTTTATCACCGCCAGGAACACAGAAACCGTGCCGCTGGATCTCAACGTACTTTACGTGGGGAGCGATTACTCGATCAGCTTCATCCACAACGCCCGGATTGGCAGCGGTGGAGTCCTGAATCTCGATCTTTTCGACGTTACCGACAGTTCGTTTGGACGGGAGAGAATCTTGCTTGTGACCACACCGGCCCGACCTCAGAGTGCGACCGAGGATCTGAGCTGGCTTGCCCAACCCGAGCTGCAGCGATCAAGAGCGGAATTGAGTCAAAGCGTATTCAAGAGTGTCCTGGCCGAGGCGGGTTTTGGCAAAACGACAAGAGGCGCTGCCCGCCGCACGAATGGAACAGGCGGCGGCGCAATTTCACAGGTCCTTCTCGAAGTTGTCGCGCGTTAGCGACAGTTCTGAAACGGCGGACCGCAGACCAGGGAGAGACTTCGTTATGCGACAAAAGATATGCTTGGTGGTTCTGATTACGATTTCCACGTTGTCGGGCGCAACATGGGCAGGGGAAACCCTGTCGCCAACCAAGGACGGCCTGGTTTTCCAGACGCCATTTTCCCTGGCGGGGAGCGAGGAAAAACAGCTCCACGCAACCCGGGAGATTGATTCCGAAACATCGCGCGTCCTGAATGGACGCGTTGCCAAGGAAGGCGCATGGCCCTGGCAGGTCGCGCTTCTCAAGAAAGGCCAGAAACCCGGCTACGTTTCGCAATTTTGCGGCGGGTCCATGATCCAGAACAAGTGGGTACTGACAGCCGCTCACTGTGTGGTGGACAGCAGAAAGGACGGCAACTTCGTTGTCGACAAAAAACAGATTCTGGTCATGGTTGGCAGCAACACCATCTCAGATGCGGGCGACTTCGTTTCGGTTGCCCAGATCATCGTTCATCCGTCCTACAATCCAAACGGCTTCGACAGTGACATCGCCCTGATCGAGTTGACCCGCAAGCCGAACAAGCCCTTCAAGACGATTTCCATTCCCAATGCGGAATACGCCAACATTCTCGATCGGCCAGGCATCGAAACGATCGTCACGGGCTGGGGGCGCACAGAGACCGGCAACGCATCGCCGCGACTTCTGGAGGGTCACATCCAGATACTGAGCCGGGACGTGTGCAACGAAGCCATGATGAAGCCTCGGCTCAAGAGTGCCGCGGGCAATTTCACGAAAACCGTCAACGCACTGGGAGTATCGGGAAAACTTGCAAACCAGCTCTGGATACAGATGCTCGGCGATGCCAAAAAGCCATACACAGACAACATGATCTGCTCGGGCACACCAGAGGGGCCTAGGGGCGCATGTGACGGCGACAGTGGCGGGCCTTTGGTGGTGCCGTTGAAGGACGGCGGATACATCCAAGCCGGCATCGTCAGTTGGGGCATGTTCCAGTCAGATGGACAGGGGTGTGACCGACAAGCGACCTTTTCCGCCTACACGCGAGCTGGACGTTACGCTGACTGGGTGCTCGCCAAACTGGGATACAAGTAAGCGGGAATGCCCATGACCAAATTCGTTGCACCGCTCGTGAGTTGACATGAGCTCATTCCGCGAACTCATGGATAAAGACATTTCGGGGTTCCAGGAGGAATATCCGTGGATCATCTGGATTCTCGATAACGTTGCTCTCGTTCATGTTGGCTTTTTCGCCGCCGGGTTTGTAATTTGGATGATCCCGCAGTTTCGCCGGGGGGTGCTGAACTATCTGTTCGACGCAGTCTGCTTCGTGCTGTTCCTGTTTTCCTCGTTTGTTCTTTTGTTTCTACTGGAGAATTTCAGCGCAGACACCTGGGAGCACGCAAACGAAAATTTCTATATCCTAATTAGTTTCACGACGCTGGGCGTCGCGCCTCTGATCACTCTGACGTCGTTCCTGCTGACAGGCCGTTTGTTCGCGCGCTATTTCAGACGCCTGTTCTTGAAATGACGTTCAAGTCACCTGCACCAGGACTCTGGTCTAGACCGTATCTGGTCTTTACAAGACACTCATGACGCACCGCGTTCACGATGCAAGGGCTTCGTAGTCCTCGTAGCCGAACAATTCCAACTGCCAATGAAGTTCCTGTTCGGTCAAAGGGAACTCATTTCCGTCGTCCGGTTCCAGGCAGTCCTCAGGCGAAATCCCTGCCACGGTCGATTGTAACGGCTCGATCAGAAATGCCGGCAGGCCGGCGAGCCATACCAGGGCACAGACTGCCTTGGCGTTTCCGCTCGAGAAGATCCGGTAGGCGAAAGCCGTGTTGGTTTCGCTCAGAATGCCCAGTGCGACCCAGACGGCCATGTGCTGTTCGTCGTTTGCCAACTCGGAAATGTAGGAGACATTGAGTTTGCCGCGCTCGTGCTGTTCGGCCAGTTCCTTCTCTAGGACGCCGAGAACGGCGTCGCGGTCGACAACATTACTGTTTTGCTGCTCAAGCCTTTGCGCCATGCGTTCGGACAACTGCAGGGCTGTCTCCACATCGAGATCGTTCCTCTCGCTCAGGCGTTTGAGAAGGTCATCGGCGATGTAGTGAGAGATCTTTTCCATGACCCGGGCGGAGAGAATCGGCCGCATGGCAAGCGGTTCGTGCCAGGGTTTGTTGTCGGCGCCCGCCTCTGCGAGAAGATCAAGTGTCTGCTCTCTGATCTGGGCGCCTGAATTGAGCAGCAGGTCGGCGATGGCCTGGGTGTTCGATGTCCCGGCAATGCTATCGGCAACGTCAGCCGACACGGTTTCACGTCGTGCAATTGCGCTCAAGGCGGGTGTGCTCAAATGCTCGGTAATGAGGGAAATCAACGTGTCGTCATCCAGGAGCGGCGAGTTTTCCAGCACCGGACAGCAGACCAGTTCGTGGGAGTCCCGGGCGAGCAGCTGGGCGATGTCCGTCGGCACATCGGCGCTGGACTTGATCTCCTCTGCCAACATCTGCCGGATCGCCACCGACTGATCGGCAGCGAGACGGCGCAGGATTTCCTTTGCCGCCACAGCCATTCTGTCACTGCCATCGGAGCCGTTGTCGGCCAGACGGCCCACCACCTTGCTGACCAGCGGCATGCGGACACGATCTTCTGGGTCGTCGCACAGAATCTGATCCGCCTGGTGTGGTGTCGACGGGTTCGCGGCGATAGCAGCGCGTGTTTCGACGTCATGGGAGGCTGCGAGAAAGAACAGCATTTCTGGATGAGCCGTATGGTCGGCTGCAACAATGCGCATTCCCTCGGTATCCTTGCGTTCAAGGACGTTGCGGGCGCCTTCGTACGATTGCGTATCGTCCTCGTCTTTCAACGGTTCGATTTCCGGTTTCCTGTCTGTCATGGTCTTCCCAGCCCGCTGTTTTGTTGTTCTTCATACGACGCCTCGATGCCCCCGCCTTTTCCGAGTTCAGCTTTTATCTCGACCGGTTGCTTTGCCAGGCGGAATGCCGATTTGCCGGAGGCTTTTGCTTCGTAGAGTGCTGTATCGGCCCGGTTGAGCAGACTTTCGATGTCTTCAGGCTCCTCGGGGTCGTAGACGGCAATCCCGATCGACATGCCCACAGGGAGATGCCGGACGTCCGCCTCGTTGTCGGGGCCGCTCCGGTTCAGATCCATACACCCTTCGATCAGATCGTGGGCCTTGAGCATGGCGACGGTTTCATCGGCTTCCTCCAGCCAAAGGCCAAACTCATCGCCGCCATAACGAACTGCGAGGTCGCTGGAGCGACTGGTCGACTGGATCAGACCGGCAACCGCTTCAAGAACCTCATCCCCGCGCCGGTGGCCTTCGGTGTCGTTGATTGCCTTGAAACCGTCGAGGTCAATGAACAGCAATGCTGCCCGGCTTTGTTTTCTGGCGTGGTGATCCAACCGCTTTCGAACGTCGGCAACGAAGGCCCGCCGGTTCAACAGTCCGGTCAGTTCGTCCGTACTCGACAAGCGGCGCAACTGTTCATGCTGTTCGGTCTGAACGATGGCGATGGCGACCTGATCCGACAATTGGGAGATAAAGTGCCTGTCAATGTCATCCCAGACATTGGCGCCAGGATCCTTTCCGGCATCGGGCCCCTCACTGACACGGCCGAAACACAAAACGCCCAGGAGATTGCCGCCGTAACGTGCCGTCTTGGCGAGGTAGGACCATTCTCCGTGCGAACATTGTGCTGTCTTGTCACCGTCGCCGTCACTGACCTGTTCCGCCAGTTTGCGCAGAACCGTGGCGGATTGCGCCAGCGACTCTTCGGAATAACGTTTCGGCACCACATGCAAGGTGGACGTGGTATCGAGGTCGAAGGGTTGTCCCTGTTTCCGGATGTAGATCCAGCATCCGGTGAGGTTCGCGGCGCCGACAACAGCCGTTGTCGCACAACGCAACATCTCGGATGGCTCGACCTGCTCACGGAAGTGACGCATGACACCGTTAAGCCGCGCCTCGCTTTCGCGCCATCGGGCTACTCTTTCCTGCTCTTCGCGCTGCCGGGTGATGTTGCGCGCAACGCCACGGGCGCCGACCCACTTGCCATCGCCCTCGAAACAGGGGCGTACGGAGAGGCGGAGGCAGACGCGATTGTCGCCAAGTTTCAACCAAATGTCGGCTTCGTCGACCGATGCACGGCTCTCGAAGATCTTTGCGGCAGTGGCGCGTTCGTTGTCGCCCTGAAACAGACTGGACCAGTGACGGCCGTGAAGCTGCGTCGAGGACAAGCCGGTGAGGCCGGTGTCACTCGCGTAGTTGAAGATGCCTTCCCGGTCGATTGACCAGACAAATTCGCCGCAGGTTGTCGCCAGATCCCTGAAAAAGGCGCGACTTTCCGCCAGCGCTGTCCGCAAGTGGGTTTCCACCGTGGTTTCCCAGGCCATCAGGGCGACGACCGGTTCCTGGTCGGGGCCGGTATCGATTGGGATGCCCGCGAGCAGAAAGCTCAACGGCGGGTCTCCGGCCTTGCCGTCGATCGTGACCGCCCAGCGATCGGGCTTCCTGGACACTGCCAGAGCACCAACACGCTGGGACAGGTCGCCACGCAAGGCATCCACGCCGCCTGCATGTATCGTCAGCACGCTCCTTGCGGCGCGATTGCACTCAAGTATGGCGCCAGAAATGTCGGCGACCAGTGCCGGCCCGGGAAACCCGAGGACAAGTGATCGCGCCCAGTCGTGCGCGTCGTTTGATTTGGAAGTGCCCATTCCAGCCCGCAGGTGCCCCCACTCTGCAAATTTAAAGATGCTTATGGTATTACAAGCGTGTTAATGACCGCTTACCGGCATACAAGAGAGATTCTTGCCGCTACCGGGTGCATACCGCACCCAATCGGCGGCAAGATTGTTGAATCGACGCCACCACGCTGGCCCTTACGCGATCCTGAGATGGAGAATTGGTCCATGACGCCTCATTACGCTGCAGAATTCGATCATGTGGAGACCTGGATCTTCGATCTCGACAACACGCTCTATCCGGCCCATTGCAACCTTTTCGACCAGGTCGACCAGAAGATGGGTGAATTCATCTCGCAGTATCTAAGTGTCGACCGCGTGGAAGCGCGCCGCGTACAGAAAACATACTATCACGAATACGGGACAACCCTGAGCGGCCTGATGAACTGTCACGGCATGGAACCGGGCCCGTTTCTGGATTTTGTTCATGACATCGACCACGACGCCGTACCGGAAGACCGTGCACTCGATGAAATTCTCAAGCAACTGGACGGCGACAAATACGTTTTCACCAATGGATCGGTGCGCCATGCCGAAAACGTGCTGAGCCGGATCGGGATAACCCATCATTTTTCCGACATTTTCGACATTGTCGCCGCCGACTACATTCCCAAACCCGAGGCGTCGACATACGAAAAGTTTCTCAAGGCAACCGGTATCGCATCGAGAAGTGCTGCCATGTTCGAAGACATTTCCAAGAATCTCATATGTCCTCACGACCTTGGGATGAAGACGGTTCTCGTCCGCTCACCGGAAGACCGGCGGGAAGATCACAGTAACGAGTGGGACGGAATCGGGGCTGATGACCCCCACGTTCATCATGTGACGGACGATCTCGTTAGATTTCTCACGCCTCTCACAGCACCAGAGCCGGCCTGACGGCTGCGGCCTTCGCGTTGGTTTGCGCTGAAATATTATTGACACGGCGAAGCTTGCGTTTACTCTCCGCGCGCCGGTCGCCCGACGTAAAACTTTTTCCTGGAAAGACATCCCATGAGCCACGAACAACTCGCCGCCGTCATTGACGACGCCTTCGAAAACAGAGACCAGATCAGTTCCTCCACCCAGGGTGAAATCCGGGATGCAGTCGAACAGGCCCTCAACCTGCTTGACGGCGGTCAGGCTCGGGTAGCGGAAAAATCAGGCGGTGAATGGCAGGTCAATCAGTGGCTCAAGAAAGCCGTTCTGTTGTCTTTCCGGCTCAACGACATGGAACCGATCTCCGGCGGACCGGGCGGCGGCACTTGGTGGGACAAGGTCGACAGCAAGTTCAAGGGATGGTCGGCGGACGATTTTACATCCGCCGGTTTTCGGGCGGTTCCTCATTGCATTGTGCGCAAGTCCGCCTATATCGCGCCGGGCGTGATCCTGATGCCGAGTTTCGTCAACCTCGGGGCCTATGTTGACTCGGGCACTATGGTGGACACCTGGGCGACGGTGGGTTCATGTGCCCAGATCGGCAAGAATGTGCACCTGTCCGGCGGTGCCGGCATCGGCGGCGTCTTGGAGCCCCTGCAGGCAGGCCCCGTGATCATCGAGGACAACTGTTTCATCGGCGCCCGTTCCGAAGTCGTCGAGGGTGTGGTCGTGGGCGAAGGGGCTGTCATCTCCATGGGCGTGTTCATCGGCGCCTCGACCAAGATCGTCAACCGCGAGACCGGCGACATACACAAAGGCTGGGTGCCGCCCTATTCGGTGGTCGTGCCCGGATCGCTGCCCGGTGCGCTTTTGCCGAACGGCCAGCCGGGACCGTCGCTCTATTGCGCGGTTATCCTCAAGACGGTCGATGAAGGGACACGTTCCAAAACGTCCATCAACGAACTCCTGAGAGACTGAATTTCCCGCGCAAACCAGCCGATCATTCCACTCGGGAGACCAGAACCTCATGTCCGGCCAGAGCCGTCACGATCCGGTTGAAATTGCCCAGTCCCTGATCCGATGTCCCAGCGTGACACCGGCAGAGGGCGGGGCGCTCGACTATCTTGAAGACGTGCTTTCCAAGGCCGGGTTCCGCTGCACACGGCTGCCTTTCAGCGCACCGGGAACACCGGACGTGGACAACCTCTATGCCCGGTTCGGGGATCAGGCGCCGAACCTGTGTTTTGCCGGGCACACCGACGTGGTGCCGCCGGGCCCTGAAGACGACTGGTCGGTGGCGCCGTTTGCCGGCGAGATTGTCGATGGCACGCTCTTTGGGCGTGGGGCGGTCGACATGAAAGGGGCGATAGCCTGTTTTGTCGCCGCAGCGCTGGATCACGTGGCATCACTCGAAACAGGACAGGGCTCGGTAAGCCTGTTGATCACCGGTGACGAGGAAGGCCCCTCCGTCAACGGAACGGTCAAGATGCTCGACTGGCTCGCCCGCAACGGCGAGACGCTCGATCACTGTATCGTCGGGGAACCGACAAACCCAGAAACCCTGGGCGATGCCATCAAGATCGGCCGTCGCGGCACCCTGACCGGTACCTTGACGGTCAAGGGCGTGCAGGGCCATGTGGCCTACCCGCATCTGGCGCACAACCCGATCCCGCCAATGATCGACATTCTGGCCCGCCTGACGAAGGATCCACTGGATCAGGGCACGGACGCCTTTCAACCGTCAAATCTCGAGATCACGACGGTCGATGTGGGCAATCCGGCAACCAACGTCATTCCGTCGTCGGCACGTGCCGCCTTCAACATCCGCTTCAACACCGAACACAGCGCCGACAGTCTCAAGGGCTGGATCCGGTCTCAGTGTGAAGCCGGTGCGCAAGCCGGCGGTTGCGACTACGATCTGGCGTTCCTGCCGTCAGGCGACTGTTTTCTCACCGAGCCCGGCCAGCTGACAGACATCGTTCAGAACGGTGTTAAGGCTGCGACCGGCAAACAGCCGGCTTTGGCGACCAATGGCGGCACGTCGGATGCGCGGTTTATCAAGGATCACTGTCCGGTGGTCGAGTTCGGCCTCGTGGGCCAGACCATGCACAAGGCCGACGAACGCGTACCGGTCGAAGACCTCATCATGCTGACACGCGTTTATGCGCACATTCTCGATGCGTACTTTGATGCCAAATTCGATCAGGCGGGCGCGTGATCGCGCGCGCCGTGGAGCCATAGATGCCACTTATCACCGAATTCATGAGCGCGATGATCGGCGCGTTCAAGCTTGCCAAACGGGACGCGTCCGGACTGCAGTATTTCAATCAGACGATTGAAGGGTTCTGGCGTTCGTTTCTGGCGATCCTGCTGGTGGCCCCGATCGAACTCGTGTCCGATCTGTCCGGCCGCATGAGTGCCGCTGAAGGTGTCGGCGACAGCTCAACCACATCGGTGCTGAGCGGCCTTCCCTTCCTTCTGATCATCTGGCTTGCGTTTCCCATCGCGATGGCCTTCATGACACGCCTGCTCGGACTTTCGCATCGCTATGTCCCCTATATCGTGGCCTACAACTGGTGTTCGATACCCCTGGCCCTGTTACAGGCCCCGGTTCACCTGGCCGCGGCCTCAGGCCTCCTTTCCGATGTCATGGTCGGCATGCTCTACATGGTGCTGTTGACCGCAGCGGCCTATTATCTCTGGTTCATTGCCTTCGCAGGACTTCAGACCAGCCGACTCACAGCCACGGGAATCGTCATCTTCGATATCCTGCTGAGCTACCTGCTGCTGTTCGCCTTCCTCTGGGCCACTCTGGACGCCGGTCAATCTTCCGGTCTGTCGTAACCCACAGACACGAGATACAACCCGTCCGCCGGGGCCACGGGCCCGCAGGCGGCACGGTCGGCGGCCTCGAGAGCGGCGCGCAGATCATCGGCGGTCCATTTGCCTTCGCCCACGTGTCTCAGCGATCCCACCAGCGAGCGTACCTGGCGATGGAGAAACGACCGCGCGCTGACGTGAATGTCGATCTCATCACCGGTGCGGTCAACGGTTACCTTATCGAGGGTTTTCATCGGCGACCTGGCCTGACAATGGGCAGACCGGAAGGTGGTAAAATCGTGGTGGCCGGCGAGGCATTGTGCGGCCGCGTGCATGGCGGCGGCATCAAGGGGCTTGGGGACTTGCCAGGCCCGGCCAACGTCGAGCGTCAGATGGCCGCGCCGGTTGACGATGCGGTAGCGATAGTGCCGGGCGGTGGCGGAAAACCGGGCATGAAAATCGTCACTGACGGCGGTAACTTCTATGATCGCCACAGGGTCCGGCTTCAGATGGAAGTTCAGACCATCCCGCAACGTATCCGCTGGCCACTCTTTCGAGAGATCGAAATGAGCGACCTGGCCCAGGGCATGAACGCCGGTGTCGGTGCGTCCCGCACCTTGAACGATGGCGTCTTCGCCCGTCATGGCCTGGAGAGCCCTCGCGATAGCCGCCTGAACTGTGGGGCCGTTATTCTGGATCTGCCAGCCGACAAAGGGCGTGCCGTCATATTCTATCGTAATGGCGTAGCGGGGCATTGCGGTCAGTCCAGGCGGCTGCCGGAAGGCACCGGAAAGCCGCGTTGGAAAGTTTCCCGGTCCATGACGCCCTTGCCGTGACGCTGGAGTTCTAGGATCTCAAGCGCACCGTGACCGCAAGCGACCGTCAGGTTGTCATCAAGGAGTTCTCCCGGCAGGCCGTTTCGCGCCACTGGCCTCGCTCTGAGGATCTTGATCCGCACATGGCCGTCACCGAACAGGCACCAGGCGCCGGGGAATGGCGAAAGGCCACGAATGTGATTATGCAGGTCAGACGCATCGCGCGCCCAGTCGATACGAGCCTCGTCCTTTGAAATTTTTTCGGCATAGGTGATGCCGTCTTCTGATTGCGGTACTGCCGCGGCTGTGCCGTCTTCGATCGCGCCCAGTGTCTGCACCATGAGGCCGGCGCCGGTCTGCGCCAAGGTGTCGTGGAGCTCGGCAGCGGTCACATCCGGTTCGAGGGCCAGGCGTTCGACCGCATAGACCGGACCGGAATCGAGCCCTTCCTCCATCGCCATGACGCAGACGCCGGTCTCGGCATCGCCCGCCATGATGGTGCGCTGCAAAGGGGCGGCGCCACGCCAGCGCGGCAGCAGAGAGGGATGCACGTTGAGGCAGCCATGCCGCGGAATGCCGAGCACTTCGCGTGGCAGGATGAGGCCATAGGCGACGACAATGATGATATCGGGGGCAAATGACGCCAGCTCGCTGCAAACCGCGTCGTCACGCAGGCTCGCAGGCGTCCTGACGGGCAGATTGTTCCGGAGTGCCTCGGCATGAACCGGCGACAGCTTTTCCTTCATGCCACGGCCTGCCCGGCGCGGCGGCTGGCAATAGACCGCGGCGACCTCGTGGCCGGTCGCCATCACGGCCTCCAGTGTCGGCAGGGCAAATTCAGGGGTTCCCATGAAAACCACACGGAGCACTTGGGCTGGTCCTTTTCGCTCGCGGGGCCTCTTTCGGAAACCGGCGCGGACACCTGGACGTCAGGCGCCGTTTTCCTGTTTCAGGGCCTTGGTGAACTTGCGGATCACGCGGTCACGTTTCAGGCGCGACAGGTGATCAATGAAAAGCACACCGTTGAGATGATCTATTTCATGCTGGATACATGTGGAAAGCAACCCGTTGCAATGAATTTCGCACGCCTCGCCTTTGCGATCGAGATAGGCGACCTTGCATTCGGCCGGCCGTTCGACTTCCTCGTAATATTCGGGAATCGACAGGCACCCCTCCTCGTAGATTGCGGTTTCCTCCGAGGCCCACATGATCTCGGGGTTGGCGAGGCACAGAGGTTCCCGGTTTTCGTCGTCGCGGGTGACGTCGACCACCACCAGCCGCGTAGGAATGCCGATCTGGATCGCGGCCAGACCGATGCCCGGCGCGTCGTACATGGTCTCCAGCATATCGTCCATGAGTGCGCGCACATCATCGTCGACCCGGGCGATCGGATCGGACACGAGTTTCAGCTTGGGGTCGGGCAGGATGATGATCGGGCGTGTCGTCATTCAGGTCTCACTTTCCAGCGGGTGAGATAGGCGAAGCAGCCGCAAACGTCAACAGCGGGATTTCCTCTAAATGTTCCCGATTTGGTCCGGATTTTGCGCGAATCGCTTTATGGTGGCGTCATGTTTCTGGATTTCAACATGACCCTGCTGCAGGCGGGCGGGCATTCGGTGTCCCTGGGAGAGGGTATTCTGGCGACGGTCGGGCTGACAATCGTGGTCCTGGTTGCCATTCTGTTCGCCCTGTGGCGCAGCGGCAAGCAACGCGCCGTTAATGCCGAAGAAGACCGCAAAAGGGCGTCAGAGCTTGAAATCCGCCTGGCTGAAATGGCCACCAGACTGCAGACCATCGCCGAGACTGCCGCCAGCCGGGAAGCCCATATGGCGCGCACGCTCAACCAGCGTCTCGACCACATGGGCCACCGTATCGGCCAGTCCATGGAGACCAACACCAAGCGCACCAGCGACAGTCTGTCCTCGCTTCAGGAGCGTCTCGCCGTCATCGACACAGCCCAGAAAAACATTACCGAGCTTTCAACCCAGGTGGTCGGACTGCAGGACATTCTTGCCAACAAGCAATCGCGCGGCGCTTTCGGTCAGGGGCGCATGGAAGCGATTATCATGGACGGAATGGCCAAGAGTTCCTTCAGCTTTCAGGCGACACTTTCGAACGGCACCAGGCCCGACTGCCTGATTCACTTGCCCAACATGTCGGGCGGAATCGTGATTGACGCCAAATTCCCGCTCGAGGCTTTCAATGCCTTGCGGGAAGCCGGCACGCCTGACGAGACCAAAGCCTGGTCGCAACGGCTGCGCGGTGACGTGACCAAGCATATCCGCGATATCTCCGATAAATACCTGATTCCCGGAGAGACCCAGGACACGGCGATCATGTTCGTCCCCTCGGAGTCGGTCTATGCGGACCTGCATGAGCTTTTCGAAGACCTGATTCAGAAAGCCTACAGGGCTCGGGTGGTGATCGTCTCACCCAACATGCTGATGCTGGCGGTACAGACCATGCAGGCGATCCTCAAGGATGCCCAGATGCGCGAACAGGCGGGTCTCATCCAGGCGGAAGTGGGCAAACTGATGCAGGACGTCTACCGCACCCGTGACCGGGTTCTCGACCTGCAGCGCCATTTTGGGCAGGCCAACAAGGACATCGACAAGATCCTGATCTCCACCGACAAGCTGACAAGCCGCGGCATGAAGATCGAACAGGTCGAACTGGAAGAGGATCAAACCGCGAACGAAAACGTTTCGGATGCGGAACGAGAGCTACTTGCCGGCGAATAGTGCATTGCACAACAATTTATGTTGCAATGCCGCAATAATGACATTATTACATGTGAAAAGCTGCACAACTTGCTGGACCGTTAGGCGTTTCGCTATGTCTTTCGTCCGGTTCGATCGATGATCGATCTAGCCTTCCAAAAGATGGAACACTTATAGAACTTCCGAAATCCGGTTTTCCGGCACCACGCGAACGCTGCGCGAACACAGCTTCCGACCCTGCCCGATAACCCTCCTCGAACGAACCCGCCGCAAACCAACCGCCCCTTGGGGTCGCCGCGACAGGGTTCCACCCTCATCAGAATTCAGGATACAACCATGATTACCGCGATTATTTTTGCCTGCTACATGGGCTATGTGGAATGCCGCAAACCGACCCACGCGTGTGCCGTAGACAGCACTTCCAACGTTTGCCTCAACGAACGCAGCCGGTAAAGGCCTGGTCACGGATGGGGTTCGGGGAAACCGTGACGTTCGGTCAAGGCCCGGAGGATTGCGTCCTTGTCGGCGATCAGTGACCGGCCTTTGAACTGACCGGTGGCCAGGGGCGACGTTTCACCCTCGCCGAGGACCAGCAGCGGCACGGATTGATTCTGCACACCCGCCACCGCGATGACCGGTGTGCGGGGCCGCGGCCAGTCGATTCGCTCGACGGTCAGGTTCTGTCCCAGTTGCGGGAACGACCCGAGGACGCCTTCAATCAGGGCGCAGTGCCAGCAATAAAACACCGTGCCAGGGGACTCGGGATCGCGAAATCCCGGCTTCACCAGAAACAAATTGTCCATCGGTGCCTCCAAGGCGGGCCCTTGACGAGGTGGAGAACGATAGCATCCCGTTGACGTGACGAACAGGGCATGAAGCTGCCCGATAACGCCGGGCATTTGAAACCCTGTCCCAAAGCCCCTAAGTCTGTACCTTCGAAAACTGGAGGCAACGGACCATGAGTGGAAAATTTCAGAATATTCTGGAGACGATCGGCAACACACCGGTTGTGCGGATCAACAAGCTGGCGCCGGATCACGTCAACCTTTTTGCAAAGATCGAAGCGTTCAATCCGCTCGGCTCGGTCAAGGACAGATTGGCGCTTGGCGTCATCGAGGCCGCGGAAAAATCCGGTGAACTGAAGCCCGGGCAGACGGTCGTGGAAGCCACAAGCGGCAATACCGGTATCGGGCTTGCGATGGTCTGCGCCCAGAAGGGTTATCCCCTGGTTATCACCATGGCCGAGAGTTTTAGTGTAGAGCGGCGCAAGCTGATGCGCTTTCTGGGCGCCAAGGTGGTGCTCACCCCGGCCAGGGAAAAGGGCACCGGCATGGTTCGCAAGGCCGTTGAGCTTGCGGAAAAACACGGCTGGTTCCTGACCCGACAGTTCGAGAACGAAGCCAATCCCGACATTCATGCCCGGACGACGGCCCAGGAAATCCTGAGAGACTTCGACGGCGAAGGGCTCGACTACTGGGTGACGGGCTTCGGCACCGGCGGCACATTGAACGGTGTCGGGCGGGTCCTGGCGGAACATCGTCCGGAAACCAGAATCATTGTTTGTGAACCCGAAGGCGCGGCCATGCTGTCGAGCGGCACGGCCCAAGACCGGAATGCGGACGGCTCGGCCGCCAGCAGTCACCCGGCCTTCACACCACACCCGGTCCAAGGCTGGACGCCTGATTTCATCCCGAAAATCACCGAGGACGCCGTCAACCGGAAACATATCCATGAAATCATCAAGATTGCCGGACCACGGGCGATGGAATGCAGCCGGAACCTTGCCCGGCAGGAAGGCATATTCGTTGGCGTGTCCGGCGGCGCCACACTTGCCGGTGCGTTGGACGTGTGCGAGCGCGCACCTGCCGGTTCGACGGTCCTATGCATGCTGCCTGACACCGCCGAACGCTACCTGAGCACACCTTTGTTTGGCGATATCGAAGCGGAAATGAACGACGAAGAGATGGAAGTTTCCCTGTCGACACCGGGCTATCACCGCCCGAATCCGGCGTGATAATCAGGCAGGCGAACCTTGACAGGTGAGCAGGATTCTCCATCGCTTGCGCTGTCATCCTTGCCGGAGTGAAACGCAGGCGAGGATCCATTCGCATTTGCCGTTGCCTTCTGAGATGTCCATGGATCCTCGGTCCCGCCTGCGGCGCGACCAAGGATGACACGCTTGAGGGATCCGTGCGTCGTTCTAAAGCACCGGCCTGCGCTCGGCGCAATCGAGCCAGGGCGACTGCTGTTCCAGGGCGTGGGCCAGCTGGAATACACGGTGATCGTCAAAGCTGCGGGCAACGATCTGGATGCCGGTGGGCAGACCGTTTGACGCAATCCCGTTGGGGATGGCCAGCACCGGCAGGCGGCTGAGCATGTTGAAGGGGTGGGTCAGGACCCAGCCGAAATCCGTGTCGATCTCACGTCCGCCGACAGTGATCGTCTCCCAGGGTTTGGCGTCGGCGCGGACCGCGTGGGTGCCGACGGTAGGGCAGATCAGGGCGTCGTAGCGTTCCAGCAAAGGCGCCACGTCATCGTACATGGCGGCGGCAGTCTGGAAACTCGACAGATAGGCTTCTGCATCCGCCCGGCCCGCCTTGCCGGCATAGTGGATGTTGTAGTCGCAGAGCTGGTCGTCGAACTGTTCGAGATTGCGCGCCAGTTCCCGGCCGAACAGGTGATCGAGATAGGCGACAGCGGCGGCCGTGACCTCATCGCCCCACCCCAGGTCAACCTCGTCCACGGTAACGCCCAAGGCCCGCAACTGGTCTGCCGTCCGCGTCAGGCCGTCGTGGACCTCCGGGGCAATCGCTGCAAAGCCCAGATCGCGGGACAGGGCGACCTTCCAGCCGGCCACCGGCTCGAATGTCGCGGGCAGATCGATTTCTTCACGCACCGTTGCGATGTCGGATGGATGAATGCCCGACATGACATTGGTCATTGCCGCGCAATCGCCCACACTGCGGGCAAGCGGCCCGGTCTGGCAATAAAAGTCCAGGTTAAAGGGTGCTGTTCCCGGGATCCGGCCATAAGGGGGTTTGTAGCCGACCACGCCGCAACACGCCGCGGGCACACGAACCGAGCCTGCAATGTCCGATCCGGTTGCAAGCGTCACCAGACCGGCGGCAAGTGCAGCCGCAGATCCGCCGGACGATCCGCCGGCGGTGTAGTGCGGGTTCCAGGGTGTTCCGGTGGTGCCGAAGAGCTTGCTGTACGTGACGCCGGCACTGCAGAATTCCGGCGTTGTTGTCTTGCCAACCAGAATGGCGCCGGCATCGAGCAAACGCTGGCAGGCCGCATTTGTGGTGGCAGCCACGTTGTCCCGGTAAGCCAGGCAGGCATGGGTGGACCGTTTTCCGGCGACGTCCTGATGGTCCTTTATGCCGAGCGTCAGGCCTTCAAGCGCGCGGGGACGACCGTCGGAACGGCCAAAAAGCTCTTCGGCCTTTCTTGCCTGCTCAACCGCCTCATCGAAGTACGTGTCGGTGAAGGCGTTGACATTCTCGCCGACCTTTTCGGTCTGCGCGATCTGCGCCTGCAGGAGTTCAACCGGCGACAACTGCCGCTGCCTGAACAGGTCAAGGGCACGGTGACCGGGCAGATAACACAGATCGAGATCGTCCAAGATTATTCTCCGTCGTCACCTCAAAAGAGAAACGGGACGGCAGGCAGATCCCGCCGTCCCGTCGCACAATGCGTCATGAAACCAAAGTCAGCCGCCGGCCTGAACGTCGGCAAACAGGGTCTGATATTTCTTCTCAAACTCAGGCGCCAGTGATTTGAAGAACAGGCTGGCGTTGAGCACGGCTTCGGGATCGGAAATGCCCAGGTCTGCCAGTTTCTTCGGATCGGCCTTGGCGTAGGCCGCCTTGTTGGTCGAGCCGTAGCCGTAGTTCTCCATCAGCCATGCGCCTGATTCAGCCGAGGTCCAGGCGTCGATCAGATCGTACGCTGCGTCCTCGTTCTTGACGTTCTTGTGCATGGTGAAGCCGGCGATCCAGGTGAACATGCGTTCCTTGGGCACCATCATGGCAACGTCGAGTCCCTGTTTCTTGAGGTTGACAAGGGACGCGTTCCAGCCATAGGCGGCAACCACTTCGCCCGACGCCATGGCCTGTTCCAGCTGGGTCGCGTCAGACCAGTACATGCGCAGCAGATCGCGCTGTTTGGACGCGAGCTTCTTGATTTCGGCAAGCTGTTCATCGTTGAGCGTGTAGATGTTGTCATAACCCAACACCAGGGCGGCACATTGCACGACGGCCGCAGAGGTCTCGTAGTTTGCCAGCCTGCCCTTGTACTTCTCATCATACAGAAGGCCCCAGGTCGGGTTATCCTGATAGCTCTTGTCGACCAGGTCCTTGCGGTAGATGACCGAGCTGTTGCCGTATTCGCTCGGGATCATGTACTGGACACCGTCGTAGACGCACGAGTCATCGTTGCGCACGCTCTCGATGAGTGTGCCCCAGTTTTTCAGGCGCTTGGTGTCGATGGGTTTGAGAAGTCCGGCATCCTTGAACCGGCGTACATTGTAGTTGCCGGGATGGATCAGATCCGGTGACCAGCCGGTCTTCATTTTTGTGAAGGACTCTTCCTCGCTGGCAATATGGCTGACTTCCGGCATACCGTCGTATTTTGCGATGTAAGACTTGAACAGGTCCTTGGCGTCATAGCCCGACCACGTGTGGTAGTGGACTTCGTTGGCGGCCTTGGCCGTGTTCGACATCACCGGCATGACCGAATAGGTTACGCCCAAGGCTGCGAGCGACTTCAGAATCTGGCGCCGGTTAACCGGCAAATCGTTGCGTCTCATGGTGTTTTCTCCCTGTTATCAAACGTCTGGTTTGTGTGTCCGGCGCGTTGCCCCGCGCCTTGGTGTTTTTCAGTCCTGGTTTTCCCTGATGTTCTCGTTCTCGATCAGCTGGGGCATGACGGCAGCACAGGCCCCCTCCACGTGGTCCATGCAGGCCTTCTTGAGGGCTTCGGGATCACGCGCCGTGGCCGCGTCGACGATCCTTTCGACGTCTTTCATCATTGCTTTCGGACGGCCAACGCTTGCCAGCGACATCCGGCGCAGCATCGAGATCCGGGCATTGAGGGAATGAATGAAATGGGCGCAGACCCCGTTGTCAGCACCGTCAAAGAGAATTTTGTAAAACTCGGAGATCAGGCCCAGCGTCACATCGGGGTGGTTTTCCTCCGCCGATACCGCCATGGCCCGCCCAATCCGGCTCAAATCGGCGATATGCTGGTCTGTGGCATGTTCCGCGAACAGTTCGCCCGCCAGGCCTTCAAGGGCTGCACGGACCTTGTACAGATCCCTCGCATCGCGTGCCGTCAGCGTGACAACAACCGGACCACGATGAGGCACCGTCTCGATCAGTTGCTCGGACTCCAGATGGCGGAGGGCTTCGCGTACCGACGTCCGGCTGACGTCGAGCATCTCGCACAGTTCCCGCTCCTTCAGATGGGTTCCCGGCGGCAGACGGTGGTCGATGATCGCCTGGCGCAGCATGTCGGTGGAGCGTTCACGCAAGGTCATGGATTTGCGGCCGACACGCATGGAGGCACCAAGACTACCGCTGGCTTTCGACGCTTGCGTTTCCGGTATCTGCATTGCCGACGTGCACTCCAGGATTGACCGTTGCCGTCGCCGGCATTCGCCTCGGACGGTGCTCAACAGCATATCATCGCTTTTTTGTATGACAAACATATTGTAGCATCATAACTTCAATGATCGGCGACGTCAGGGGGAGAAACCATTTCGGCAACACCACAAGAGATGAGCCCCCTGGTGAGGTTCTGGCGGCAAAGCCCGGCCTTGCGCGGCTATGCCCTGTTGTCGCCGGCACTCATCCTCATGGCGATTGCGCTGGTCTCGCCATTCCTGTTGCTGGTGGGCCGCAGTTTCATTATCGAAACCAACAACACCGACTGGGTTTTCAGTTTCGCCAACTACCAGACGGTCTATGAAAAATCGCAGTATTTCCGGATTCTGTGGCGCTCGATCGGTGTCTCATCGCTGGTATCCATCACAACCGTGTTGCTGGCGTACCCTGCAGCCTATTTCATCGCCTTTCATGTCCAGCGCAACAAGATGGTGTGGCTGATCCTGATTACCCTGCCGTTCTGGACCAGCTACCTCCTGCGGGTGTTCTCATGGAAACTGATCCTCGGCTTCAACGGTGTCATCAACTCGTCCTTGACGTGGTTGGGCCTGATCTCGCAACCGCTGGATTTCCTGCTCTACAACACCACCGCCGTCATCGTTACCCTGGCGCATGCATGGGCAGCCTTTGCCATCCTGCCGATATTCGTGTCGCTCCAGAAGATCGACAAGTCCCTGATCGAGGCCGCACAGGACCTGGGTGAAAACCGGTTTGCCACCTTCATGCGCGTGACCCTGCCCCTGTCCATGCCCGGCGTCATTGCCGCGTTGCTGCTGGTTTTCATCCCAACGGTCGGGGATTATGTGACCCCCAAACTGGTGGGTGGCCCCAACGGCATCATGATCGGCAGCCTCATCCAGGTGGCCTTCGGACGGCTCGACAACTGGCCCCTGGGCGCCGCCATATCTGTGGTCTCGATGATCACGGTCACAGGTGTCGTCTGTGCCTTCCTCTTCGGTCTTGACCGGATCAAGAAGGGGCTGTCATGACCATCAGGCGCCGCAAATCGGGGTCCGGACTGCTCAGGTCCTATACGGTCGCCTATCTGGTGTTCATCTACCTGCCGGTCTTCCTGCTGCCCCTGTTCTCCTTCAATGATGCGATCTATGTGGCCTTTCCCATGAAAGGTTTTACCCTGCGTTGGTGGGCGGAAATGGCTCAGCAGGACGGTATGCTGCATGCCCTGTGGAACAGTTTCAGGGTTGCTGTGCCAGTGGCCGTGATCAGCACGGCGCTCGGCATGTGCGCGGCCAAGGCGCTGACCGGTTACAAGCTGGCGTGGACCAACCTCCTGACCGGCCTGTTCACCCTGCCGCTGGTGATCCCGTTTATCATTCTCGGGATTGCCCTTCTAATTGCCTTCAACAGTTACGGCATTGGCCTGTCGCTTTTTTCCGTCGCCATCGGCCACATACTCATTTGTGTACCGTTTTCCCTGTTCGTGCTGTTGTCGAGGCTCGAAAGCTTTGACCGCAGCATCGAGGAAGCGGCACTCGATCTGGGCGAGACACCGTGGATGACGTTCTGGCGTGTGACTTTTCCCGTTGCCCTGCCGGGGATCGTTGCAAGCCTGCTTCTGACCTTTACGATCTCCTTCGACGAGTTCCTGCTCGCTTTCTTCCTGACCGGCAATGAATCGACCCTGCCGATCTACATATTCAGCCAGTTGCGGTTTCCCGCCAAACTACCCGCGGTACTGGCACTGGGATCAGCAATCCTCATCATCACATTCGTCATCGTGATCGTCGCCGAACGCCTCAGGCGATCAGACGACGCGTCGTCCGATTCAAAGGCTCCATGACATGTCGGAACGTTCCTTTATTTCCATCGATTCGGTTTCGAAACATTTCGGTGACGTTCGCGCGGTCGACCAGGTGGACCTGGAAATCGGCCAGGGAGAGTTCTTTGCCCTGCTCGGGCCTTCCGGCTGTGGCAAGACGACGTTGCTGCGCATGCTGGGTGGTTTTGAGATCCCGACCGGTGGGGAAATCTATCTTGACGGCGATCCCATGGCCGCGGTGCCGCCCTACCAGCGCCCGGTCAACATGGTGTTCCAGAACTATGCGATCTTTCCCCACCTGAACGTGTTCAAGAACATCGCCTTCGGCCTGCGCATGGAAGGGCTCTCCAGAGCCGACCTGGAGACCCGCGTCAACGATGCCCTGGCGATGATCAGGCTGGAGGGTTATGGCGAACGTGGCGCTCATGAGCTGTCCGGCGGCCAACGCCAGCGGATAGCTCTGGCCCGTGCCCTGATCAAGAAGCCGAAAGTGCTGCTTCTGGACGAACCGCTCGGGGCGCTCGACAAAAAACTGCGCGAGCAGATGCAGCTCGAACTGCGCGACCTGCAGAAATCGCTGGGCATCACCTTCGTGTTCGTCACCCACGATCAGGAAGAAGCCCTGACGATGTCGGACCGGATCGCGGTCATGTCAGACGGCAAGGTGCTGGAGGAAGGCGCGCCGTCACAGCTCTATGCAAAGCCGCAAACTCGGTTTGTCGCGGAATTTCTGGGCGCCATGAACTTCTTCGAAGGCCGCATCAAGGGCCGCGATGGCGATGCCTACGCGGTGGAAACCGATCGGATCGGTACGGTCACAGCGACGCCGTTGACCGGCGGCTTCGAAACTGGTGAGACAGTGACGATCGGGCTGCGTCCGGAAAACATCCGGATTACGCCGGCCACTGGCCAGGAACCGGCGGAGACGGTCACCGGCATCGTCAGCAATGCAGCCTATCTTGGCGACAGGACCCATATCTATGTCAGCATCGATGACGACGCAGAGCCGGTTCTTGTGGCAGTTCAGAACCTTGAGGACAATGCGCTGTTGACCGGCGACGGGCATTCCAGGTTCGCGCTCACCTGGTCGCAACCGGCTCTTCTGTTGCTCAAGAATACCTAGCGCAAATTTGCAATTCAGAACGGGCGTCGTGCCTTGACGGCGGCGGCCAGCGTGCCGTCGTCTAGATAATCGAGTTCGCCGCCGACAGGCACACCGTGGGCCAATCTCGAGACCTTGACCGAACAGCCGGCGAGCTGGTCGGTGATGTAGTGGGCCGTGGTCTGTCCGTCGACGGTGGCGTTGAGGGCGAGCAGCACTTCAATCACCTCTTCGCCTGCCGCCCGTTCCACGAGGGATGCGATGTTGAGATCGTCGGGACCGACACCGTCGAGGGCGGACAGGGTGCCGCCGACCACATGATACTGCCCGGAGATTGCCGATGCCCGTTCCAGCGCCCACAGGTCGCCGACCTCTTCAACCACGCAGATCACGGTCCGGTCCCGGCGCAGGTCGGTGCAGACAGTGCAGGGATCGACGGTATCGACATTGCCGCAATTAGTGCAGATGACGACCTTCTCAAGGGCATCTTCGAGAGCCGCTGTCAGGGGCAAGAAAAGCTGATCCTTCTGCTTGATCAGGTGAAGCGCCGCGCGCCTGGCCGATCGCGGTCCAAGACCCGGCAATTTCGCCAGAAGCTGGATCATGCGTTCGATTTCCGGACCGGCAATCTTGCGGCTCATGGCACCGTCATCCCGGATTCTGACTCAGACCAGAAAATCAAAGCCTAAAACCCCAAATTCATGCCAGGCGGAATAGGCAGGTCGCCGGTGACTTCCTTCATTTTTTCCGCGACCGCCTTTTCCATGCGTTGCTTGGCGTCGGCATGGGCGGCAGCGATCAGGTCTTCCAGGATTTCCTTTTCGTCAGCAACCATCAGGCTCGAATCGATTTCAACGTTCTTGAGGTCGCCCTTGCCCGACAGGGTCACGGTCACCAGGCCGCCACCGGACTGTCCGGCAATGGCCAGATCGCCGAGTTGTTCCTGCATGGTTGCCATCTTCGTCTGAAGTTCCTGAGCCTGCTTCATCAGGTTCCCGATGTTTTTCATCTTGGGTTCAGTGCTCCGTGTTGCATTGAGAGATCGTTGGTTTGGTCTGGGGCTGTTTTTCGATCGCAGTAGCGAATTTATCCGGATCAGAAATCGACATCTTCATCATACGGGTCGACTTCAGCGTCACCGTGAGGCATGTCGCGGGCATCCGCCGGACCACCGGCGATCAGATCCTTGATGTCAGTTACAGACGAAACCCGGGCATTGGGGAACTTCTCCAGAACCGCCTGGACCAGCGGGTCCTTGCCGGCTTCGTCAATACGGGCCTGTTTTTCCTCCCGGTTGCGCTCCGCGATGGTTTTGGCGCCGTCTTCGCGTGACACCGCGACGATCCAGCGTTCCCCGGTCCATTGCGAAAGCTTGCGCCCCAGGTCGTTGGCGAGGCTGGGCGCGGCATCGGGACCGAGCTGCAGATCGATCTGTCCATGGCGGAAACTCACCAGCCGGACATCGTGCTCGAGCGCGCGTTTCAGGCGGATATCGCGCTTGGCCGAGACCAGGGCAACAACATCCTCGAAACGTTCGAAATGCTGCGGCACCTCCACGGCCGCCGTGGTATCCGCCGCACCATCATCGACGAACGGTCGGACCGGATCGGTCGTGATGCTTTGGGCAACGGGCTCTTCGACGGGAGGCGGTGCCTGGTGGATCGGTTGCGGCGGGGATTCCTGCGGGCTGGCCGGCGCAGGCGCCCGCGCGGACGCCGGCGCTGGCGCTGGCGGGGTATCGCCAGACTGGACCGACCGGATCAACTCGTCGGGGGTCGGCAGATCGGCTACATGCGCCATGCGCACCAGAACCATATCGGCGGC
>JAJFHC010000115.1 GCA_021775835.1 Hyphomicrobiales bacterium
ATGTTCCTTTTTGCAACCGCGCCTTTCTTTGCCGCCCTGCTGGCCCGTGTCCTGCTTGGCGAAGCTGTGAGAACTGCCACATGGATTGCGATGGCAGTAGCCTCCGTGGGGATTGCCATCATGGTGGCCGAAGGAATTTCGCTCGGTCATCTGCTGGGCAACCTGTGGGCAGTCATGTCGGCCCTGGGGTTCGCCTTCTTTACGCTGGCGTTGCGCTGGAAACGCAGCGACGACATGTTCCCCGCGGTCTTTCTGGGCGGAGTCTTCACCACAATCGTCATGGGGTTGCTGTGTGTTTCTTCCGGCGAAGGCCTTGCCATTCCGCTGCGTGATGTGGGGCTTTCCATGTGTCTGGGTATTGTTCAACTGGGCCTGGGGCTCAGCCTCTACACAATCGGTTCAAAACACGTGCCGGCAGCAGAACTGGCGCTGCTGGCAATGACGGAAGTCGTCCTCGGGCCGTTCTGGGTCTGGCTGTTCCTGGGCGAGACCGCCGGGTCCGGAACGCTTATCGGCGGTGTGGTGCTGCTTGCCGCTCTCGCCTACAATGCGGTCTCCGGTCTACGTCACAAGCCGGTTCCGGTGATTTGATGCCGGTATCCATGAGTGTCGTTTTTTCGGACTGTGCGGCACGAAGGGCATGACAAGACGCGCACCGTCTGGATAAGGTAGCGCCCGACCGCATTCAGAACCGGGGATTTCCCATGCAGACAGCCCACGTTGCCCAGACCCTCCATGACGCCTTCCACAATGGCGGACTCTATCCTGAATCCCTGAATGGTGCCCTCGACCTTGCCACGGCCTATCAGATTCAGTTTGAACTGGTTGGCCTGCATGAAGCGCAGGGTGAGCGGCGGGCCGGCTGGAAGGTCGGCCTCACGGCCAAGGCAATGCAGGAACAGCAAGGGGTGCATGAACCCTGCTTCGGCCAGTTGCTCGAGTCCGGCAGGCTCGCCTCTCCGGCTGGCGTGCCGTTCGAAAGCCTCGTGTCCCCGGGATTCGAAAACGAATTGTGTTTTCGTCTGGGATCGGATCTCGATGGCGGTCAGGTATCCTATGGCCACGCCAGAGCCGCGATCGAGGCCGTGGCCCCGGCCATGGAGATCATCGAGAAACGCTGCGTGATCGGCCTCGACTTTGCCCTGTCCATGGCCGGCAATGCCCAGCAGAGGTATTTTGTGAACGGGGATTTCGTGCCGCTGGAGCCAGATCACGACCTGAGTGCGGCCACCGTACAAATAGAAGTCAACGGGGAGATCCGGGAAGACGCCTCCGGATCCGCCGTCCTGGGCGATCCGGTTCACTCCCTGGTCTGGCTGGCCGATGTTCTCGGTCGCTACGGCCGCGACCTGAAAGCGGGCGACTACATCATGTCAGGGTCCTTCACCAAACAGTACGACCTGGCGCAGGGCGATCATGCCCGCGCCATTTTCGATCCGTTCGGCATTGCGGAATTCCGGTGCCTGTGACACATCACAGTCAGAAGATAAAAGAGACAACACACGAGGTTTTTGCATGTCTGAACCAATCAAGGTCACCCGCGACGGGGCGATTCTCGAAGTCCTGATCGATCGGCCCAAGGCCAACGCGATCGATGCGGCCACAAGCAAGATCATGGGCGATATCTTTGCTGATTTTCGTGATGATCCGGAACTGCGCGTTGCCATCCTGACGGCGGCGGGGGAGAAGTTCTTCTGCCCCGGATGGGACCTGAAGGCGGTCAGCGAGGGCGAGGAACCGGACGGTGATTTCGGAGTTGGCGGTTTTGGCGGTCTTCAGGAACTGAAGAACCTCAACAAACCGGTGATCGGCGCTATCAATGGCATTGCCTGTGGCGGTGGGTTCGAGATCATGATCTCGACCGACATCATCCTGGCGGCTGAAAACGCCAAGTTTGCCCTACCTGAAATCAACGTGGGCGTGATCGCGGATGCCGCCACGATCAAGCTGCGGCGCCGGATCCCCTATCACGTGACAGCCGAGTTTCTCATGACCGGCCGGTGGATGGATGTGGAGGAAGCCAAGCATTGGGGTCTGGTCAACGAGATCCTGCCTGCCGACCAGCTCATGACGCGTGCCCGTGAAATCGCCAAGTCCTTGTCCGAAGGCCCACCGCTGATCTACGCCGCGATCAAGGACGTGCTGCGGCGCACGGAAACGGTCCCGGAGATGGATGCCTTCGAATTCATCCTGGGCATGGACACGGTCCAGACCGTCTACCGCAGCGAAGACCTCAAGGAAGGTGCCACGGCCTTTGCCGAAAACCGCAAGCCGGAGTGGAAGGGGCGGTGATTCTGCTACCAGCTTGAGCGGTGGTGGACGTCTCCAAACTGCGCTTTTTCCTGACGCCGGTGACATAACCGGAAGACATGGGGAGAGATTGTTGCCACAATCTTGACACAATTCGGCTGCTTATGCGCCGTGATCCTGGGCTCGAAGGAGTAAACTCCCATGCCGACAAGACGACCTCACGCCAAAATCGCAGCTCTTCTCGGCCTCACTGTCCTGGGGTCTGCCCTGCTTACTGTTCCCGCCAACGCTGCCCAGGAAGGCAAGGCCTCCTGGTACGCAATGACGACCAAGACGGCCAGTGGAGAACGGGCAAGCCCCTACACGATGACGGCTGCCCACCGCACCCTGCGGTTCGGCACTCATGTGCGGGTGACTAACTTGCGCAATGGCCGGTCGGTTGTCGTGTGCGTTAATGACCGCGGCCCGTTTATACGCGGTCGGATAATCGATGTGACGAAGGCGGCAGCCCGCAGGCTCGATTTTGTGCGCTCCGGCTGGACCCGTGTACGCGTTGTGCCCACGGGGCGGCGAACCAAACGTTGCACTTGAATCTGCGCTGCCTGTCCTCATAATGGCGTTCGACCGATGCGCTCATCCAGACTGGAAGCGAGGTAGGGGTGATGACGCTCGTTCATGACGCGGAAGTGCTCAGCCAGAGCGAATTGCTGTCCAGGCAACAGGCTGCATGGCAGCGCCAGCGTCTCTATGTTTCCGAGAATTCAGAATTCTATCAGAACCTCTGGACTGGTCGAAATCCGCCGGTCGATCTTCGTGACTTGCCGGACCTTCCCCTGTCTTCGAAGGCTCAATTGAGAATTTCGCAGGCCGGTCATTCGCCCTTCGGCGACTACCTTGCGTCTGACCGGGCGACCGTGTCGCGATTGCACCGGACGTCCGGCACGACTGGCCAAGCCATGAATCTGGCCATGTCGGCAAGAGATTGCGACGTAACGGAAACCGTTGGCGGACGCAGCCAGCGCGCCGCCGGTCTTTCTTCGGAACACACGGTGGTGCACTGCCTCAACTATCAGATGTGGATGGGTGGGGTGACCGATCACCTCACGCTGGAGCGAACCGGCGCCACGGTCGTGCCTTTCGGTGTCGGCGGCACCGAGCTTCTGATCCGCACAATCCTGGAAACCGGTATTGACGCCATTTCGTGTACCCCGTCGTATCCTGCGGTCCTGGAACGTGTGCTGGCCGATCGGTTTGAGGGCATGACGCCCCGTGACCTTGGGCTGAAGCTTGGGTTGTTCGGCGGTGAAGCCGGACTGGACGATCCGCAGTTGCGGGACCGGATCAAACAGACGTGGGGCCTTGAGCCTCGCAATGCGAACTATGGGGTGTCCGATGTGTTCTCAAATTTTGCAGCCCAGTGCGTCCACGATACACGGCTGCACTTCCTGGCCGGCGATGTTCTCTATCCGGAACTGATCACGCCTGAAACTGGCGCGCCCCTGGCTATTGAAACCGGCCAGGAGGGAGAACTCGTGCTCACTCACCTCGCGCGGGATTGCCAGCCCCTGGTGCGCTTTCGAACCGGAGACATCATAGCCGTTGACGATACCGAGCCTTGTAATTACGGCCGCACGGGAATGCGGTTCAGGGTTGTGGGGCGTAGTGACGACATGGTTGTGGTCAGAGGTCTCAACATTTTTCCGACAATGGTTGCTGCGGTGATTGCCGGGTTTCCGGATCTGTCCGGCAACTACCGCGTTGTCCTGGACCA
>JAJFHC010000116.1 GCA_021775835.1 Hyphomicrobiales bacterium
GTGCGCCCCTGAGGTGCCGGCAGATCCCGGTGTCGAACCCATCCGGCCGCCAGCGGCGCGGATTTGAGATAGCCGCGACCCAGGCTCATGATCCTCAAGGCTCTCACGGCCACCGAAGAGGCTAGGTGATAGAGCCAGGGACGGCTTGCAAGCGCACTCCAAAACGACAATCCATATCGCGCGGAAGCGGAGCCCATATGTTTCTCGAACTCTCGTTCCCGCCAGTGACGCATCATCTTTGGCAAGGGGATTCGCATCGGGCAGACCGCCTCGCAGCGTCCGCAAAAGGTCGAAGCGTTTGGCAGTTGGCCGGCTTCCTCGACCCCGATCAGCGAGGGGGTCAGGACAGCTCCCATGGGACCGGGATAAACCCAGCCGTACGCGTGACCACCGACGGCTTGATAGACAGGACAGTGATTCATGCACGCACCGCACCGGATGCATCGCAACATTTCCTGAAACTCGGTGCCCAACATGCCGGAGCGTCCGTTGTCGAGCAGTACCACATGGTAGTGCTCTGGGCCGTCAGGGTCGCCCTCGCGCCGCCCGCCCGTGGAAAACGTCGTGTAGGTGCTGTAATCCTGACCCGTCGCAGACCGGGCGAGAACCCGCAGGATGGCGGAGGCGTCTTCGAGCGTGGGTACGATTTTTTCGAGACTCGCCAGCACGATATGAACCTTCGGCAGACTCTGGGTGAGGTCGCCATTGCCTTCGTTGGTGACGATGATCGAGGTGCCGGTTTCTGCGACAAGAAAGTTGGCACCGGTTATTCCCACATCGGCATCAAGGTATTTCTGGCGAAGCACTGTGCGGGCTTCGCTCACGAGGGATTCCGGCTCTTCGAGCGACCGGTCCTCGGGCAGATAGGAATGGTGTTCGCGAAAATCCGCCTCGACCTGCTCCTTGGTCACATGAATGGCCGGCGCAATGATGTGGCTGGGCCGTTCCTTGCGCAACTGAATGATGTATTCGCCCAGATCGGTCTCGACAACCGTCAGCCCGGTATCCTCAAGATGATCATTGAGGCCGATTTCCTCGGCGATCATCGTCTTGCCCTTGGTCACGGACTTGGCATTCACGGACTGGCAGATCTCCTCAATGATCTGGCAGGCGTCTTCTGCTGTCTGTGCCCAGTGAACATGTCCACCGCTGTCGAGCACTTTTTGCTCGTATTGTTCCAGATAGAGGTCCAGATGTTCGAGGACGTGATTCTTGATGTCGCGAGCTTGATCGCGCAGGGCGTCGAATTCCGGAAGAGCCGCGCGGGCTTCGGCCCGTTTGCTTATGAAACCGCCACCGGAATGGTTGAGTGCCTTTTGCAGGTTGATGTCGACAAGAGCTTTGCGCACGTTGTCCTGAAAGGCGTGTGAGGTCGATTCCATGGCAGGCCGTCCTTGTAATCAGTTCTTGGCAATCGCCGGTTCGTCCGTCATCCCCGCAAGGACTTCCGCCACGTGCCGGACATCGATGTCCCGCCCGTCACGCGACAGCTTGCCTGCCATGTTGAGCAGGCAGCCCAGATCGCCTGCGAGCAGAGTTCCGGCGGACGTGGCCTCTATGTTGGCCATCTTCTTTGACACCATGACATTGGATATATCCGGGTTCTTGATGCAGAACGTACCGCCGAACCCGCAGCAGACCTCCGAGTCGTTCATTTCGACAACTTCTGCGCCCGGCATGGTGGCCAGCAGTTGTCTTGGCTGTTCCTTGATATTCAGTTCGCGCAGGCCCGAACAGGAGTCGTGATAGGTCAGGGTTCCCTTGAACGTACCGGGAACCGACGTCACGCCCATGACATCCACGAGAAAGGAGATCAGTTCATGGGTCTTGTCGGAAAGCGCCTCGGCCCGGCTACGCTCACGGGAGCCGGAGTCGAACAGTTCCGGGTAGTGCTTTTTGATCATCCCGGCGCACGAACCTGATGGTGCAACCACATAATCAAACCCCTCAAACGTGTCGATGACACCGAGGGCAACGGTTCGCGCGTCCTTTTGATCCCCGGAGTTGTAGGCTGGCTGGCCGCAACAGGTCTGCGCGGTCGGCACTTCGACTGTGCATCCGGCAGACTCGAGCAGCTTGACCGTGGCAAACCCCACCGACGGGCGAAAGAAGTCCACCAGGCAGGTAACAAAAAGACCCACGCGTGGAGAGGCAGTATCAGTCATCTGATCGATTCCGTGGAGTGTTGGAGGGTTCCCGTGAGATCAAGGGCGAAGTCATTGTGCTGAGCCGTGTTCAATTTTCTCGAGCCGCCGCAGGGAGGTTTCGTTGCGATTGCCCTCTTGTTCAAATTTCCGGAGGGTGTCCTCAACGTAGGTTACATGGTGTGCCGCGGCTTGTCTTGCGGCCTCAACATCGCCGGCAAGGATGGCGTCGAGAATTGTCTGGTGTTGTTCCAGGATCGCCTGGCGGGGTGCGTCTGCCTTGTAATAGGAAATCCGGTCGTAGAATACACCGGACACCAGCATTTCATAGATGTTGCGCATGGTGTGCAGGAGCACCAGATTGTGCGCCGCCTCGACAACACTGATGTGAAACTCCACATCGATGGAGATTGCGGCCTGCAGATCGCCACGTGAGTAGGCCTCCTCCATCCTGCCGTGTATCCGTCGCAGAATCTCCCTGTCGGCATCGGTCGCCCGGGCGGCGGCATATCCGGCGGCTGCCATGTCGTTGTCCCGGCGAAACTCCAGATAGTCTCCGGCCGCCTTCCTGTGTTTGCGGAACAGGTAGGTAATCTGCTCGGAGAATACCGATCCCAGAACATCGGCCACATAGGTACCGCCACCCTGGCGTGCGATAAGGAGGCCATGCCTCTCGAGTTCCTTGATGGCGACTCTCAGGCTGGGTCTCGAAACATCAAGTTTTTTGGCCAATTCGCGTTCGGGTGGCAATTGATCCCCTGTACGCAAGACGCCCTCCAATATCAACAACTCAAGCTGTCTAATTACCGCGTCAGCCAGTTTGTCATGCTGTATCTTATTGAAAATCATCGAGTGTTGACTTGTGGATTGTGCCGCCGGATTGTCACCGCGTCATGGGATAACGTCTGGAGCCTGCGGTTTCAAGGGCCAGCATAATATCAATTGCCTAAATTGGTCAATATTGTTATCCAATTATGTGTTTGCCTTACCTAACTGTTACCGGTCAGGGCCGTCACGGACAAAAACGCCGGAAGCATTGAAGCGTCCGGCGTCGGGAGAGTGAAGGTGTTGTGTAGCGAAGCAGGCCGCTTGGTCGTCAAGCAATCATTCGCTGGCGGGCTTGGGCGAAAACGTCTGGATGTATGCGATGACATCGGCGCGGTCTTCCGCCTTTTTCAGGCCGGGGAATGCCATCCGGTTCTTCGGAATGAAGGCTTTGGGCTTGGTCAGGTAGGTATCGAGGTTCTCCACGGTCCAGACAATAGCTTCAGACCCGGCGCCGGCCTTTTTCATGGCCGGAGAGTAGCGTTTGAAGCCCTCGGCCGTTCCCGCCGTCCTGCCGACCACACCATTCAGTGTCGGACCGATCTTGTGTTTGACCTTGTCAACGATATGGCACTGAGCGCAACGGGCTTTCTTCTTGAAAAGCTTCTTGCCGTTTTCGGCATTGCCCTCGGCAAAGGCGATTGCCGGGCTTGCCAGCAAGGCCGCTGCAAGTGCAAAAGTTGGAAATCTCATATCGTGTACCCTTCGGAGTTGTCTTTGGACGCAAGTCGCCGGAGACATTACCGAGCGAACAGGTTAGTTTCAAATAACAGGTTGAACACTTTTTCGTTGGCCAGGATGAGTTTATGAGTGGATTGCAGATGCCGCCGGTCGACCAGACCGTCCTGTCGCGGCGCGCCGAGATTGCCACTGCCTTGAGGCAGATCGTCGCCGGCGAAGGCGTCATTACCGAGCCCGAGGAAATGCGCGTCTATGAATCGGACGGGCTGACCGCCTATCGGCAGTTGCCAATGATCGTGGTGCTGCCGTCCGACACAAGACAGGTCTCCAAGGTGCTGGAATATTGCCATGCCGAAGGCGTCAAGGTCGTGCCGCGCGGGGCGGGGACATCCCTGTCCGGTGGCGCATTGCCTCTCGAGGACGGAATTATCCTGGGTCTGGGCAAATTCAACCGTGTGCTCAACGTCGATTACGACAACCGGGTGGCCGTGGTTCAACCTGGCGTCACGAACCTTGCGATAACCCATGCCGTGGAACAGGAGGGATTCTATTACGCTCCGGACCCTTCAAGTCAGATTGCCTGCACGATCGGCGGCAACGTCGCGGAAAACTCCGGCGGCGTGCATTGCCTGAAATACGGCCTGACCACAAATAATGTTCTGGGTGTTGAAATGGTGCTCATGAACGGCGAGGTTCTGCGTCTGGGCGGCAAGCATCTTGATGCGGAAGGCTATGATCTGCTGGGCCTGATGGTCGGGTCCGAAGGGCTCCTCGGTGTTGTGACAGAAGTAACGGTGCGCATTCTCAAGAAACCCGAGACCGCGCGCGCGGCACTGATCGGGTTTCCCTCCAGTGAAGACGCCGGCGCCTGTGTCGCCGATGTCATCGGTGCCGGCATCATCGCCGGCGGTATGGAGATGATGGACAAACCGGCGATCCACGCAGCCGAAGCCTTCGTTGAGGCAGGGTACCCGCTGGATGTGGAAGCGCTGCTGATCGTTGAACTCGACGGCCCGGAGGCGGAAGTCGATCAGTTGCTGGAACAGGTCACCAGGATTGCCCAAGCCCGCAATGCCGTGTCGGTCAAGGTAAGCACCAGTGAAGATGAACGGTTGACGTTCTGGGCGGGGCGCAAGGCGGCGTTTCCGGCCGTTGGGCGACTGTCGCCGGATTACTACTGCATGGACGGCACCATCCCGCGCGCCCGGCTACCCGAAGTCCTGAGCCGCATGCGCGAGCTGTCCAAGCAATACGGCCTGCGGGTTGCCAACGTCTTTCATGCCGGCGACGGCAATCTGCATCCCCTTATCCTCTACGATGCCAACATCCCCGGCGAACTGGAAAAGGCCGAGGATTTTGGCGGCGACATACTCAGGCTTTGTGTGGCCGTCGGTGGCGTTTTGACCGGAGAGCATGGCGTCGGAGTCGAGAAACGTGACCTGATGGGCACGATGTTCACCGAGACCGATCTCAATCATCAGCAACGCGTCAAATGCGCCTTTGATGACAAGGGATTGCTCAATCCGGGCAAGGTATTCCCGGAACTCCGCCGATGCGCCGAGCTAGGCCGCATGCATATCCACCGTGGGCAACTGCCATTTCCCGACATACCGAGATTTTGAGAGTTCCTTTGTCATGAAAGACACCCTGCAACCAGAAACCAGTGAGCAGGTCCAAGAAGCCGTTGCCTGGGCCGTATCCGAAGATATGCCTCTGGAGGTTCTGGGCAACGGTTCAAAGAAAACCTTGGGCGGCCCCGTTCAGGGCGCTTACCGGCTCGACCTGTCGGCTCTTTCCGGCATTACCTTGTACGAGCCGGAGGAACTCATTCTCTCTGCCAGGGCCGCGACACCACTCAGCGAGATCAGTGCGGCACTGGAAGGAGGCCGCCAGGAGCTTGCCTTTGAACCCGCGGATCTGGGCCCTCTTTTGGGCCGTGAAGAGGGTGGAGGAACGTTGGGTGGAATCATTTCCTGCAATCTCTCAGGCCCACGCCGGCTGAAGGCTGGTGCGGCCCGCGACCACTTTCTCGGCGTAAAAGCGGTTAGCGGCCGTGGTGAAGCGTTCAAATCCGGTGGCCGGGTGGTCAAGAATGTTACCGGTTACGACATGTGCAAGGTTCTGGCCGGCTCTTGGGGGACGCTGGCGGTCATGACCGATGTCACAGTCAAGGTTCTGCCTAAGGCAGAAACCGAAGCCACAGTGGTTATTGCCGGCCTGGGACAAGGCGAGGCTCTGACGGCCATGAGCCGGGCCATGGGATCGGCATTTGATGTTTCCGCCGCCGCCCACATTCCCGGCGGTATCGTCGCGCGCGCCGGTGATGCGGCCTACAAGGGCATTGGCCTCGCCATGACCGTCCTGCGCGTGGAAGGCTTTGAGGGCTCGGTGAAATACCGTTGCGAAAAACTGGTCGGGATTGTCGGTGAATTTGGCAAGACGGAGATCCTGGATGCCGATACCAGCCAGGTACTCTGGCGTGATGTACGCGATGTCAGATACTTCGCCGACGGGTCTGAAAATCCCGTGTGGAAGCTCTCCCTCACACCCATGGCAAGCGCGAACATCATCGCCCGTATCGGTGACGAAATTCCCCTGGAGGTCTACTACGACTGGGCTGGCGGTCTGGTCTGGATTTCAACCGATGATGAATCGGAAGCGGACGCTGAGGTTATCCGCGCCATCGTCGATGAGCATGGCGGCCACGCAACGCTGGTGCGCGCGCCCATGGCGACACGGTCGGCAGTCGGCACGTTTCATCCGCAGTCATCGGGCGTTGCCGCGCTGGCGCAGCGTCTGAAATCGAATTTCGATCCGTCCGGTATTTTGAACCCGGGCCGGATGTCTACCGGTCTCTGAGCCGGTATTTAGGGAACACCATGCAGACACGATTTACAGATGCCCAGCTCGAGGACCCCAAGGTCGGGCATGCCAATTCAATTCTCAGGAACTGCGTTCATTGCGGATTCTGCACGGCCACGTGCCCGACCTATGTCCTGCTCGGCGATGAACTGGACAGTCCTCGGGGCCGGATCTACCTGATCAAGGAAATGCTCGAAAACGACCGGCCGGCGACACCGGAAGTCGTCAAGCACGTGGACCGCTGCCTGTCGTGTCTGTCCTGCATGTCGACCTGTCCGTCCGGCGTCAACTATATGCATCTGGTGGACCATGCACGCGCTCACATCCAAGAAACCTATGAGCGCTCCTGGTATGACCGCACACTGCGCCAGGTCCTGACGGCGATCCTTCCTCATCCCAAACGGTTCCGGATTGCCCTGCATCTGGCCCGCCTGGCCAAGCCGATCGGTCCGTTTTTCGAGATCTGGCCGCTGACAAGGCCTCTTGCCGCCATGCTGGCCCTGGCGCCGACTTCGATTCCGAAGGCGGCAACGGATGACAGGCCATCCGTACATGCGGCGTCGCCAGCACGCGTAGGGCGGGTAGCATTGCTCACGGGCTGTGCGCAGAAGGTGCTTCGCCCCTCGATAAACAGTTCCACGATCCGTCTCCTGAACCGGTTTGGCATCGAAGTGGTCATTCCTAAGGGTGAGCAATGCTGCGGCTCCCTGGTCCATCACATGGGTCAGGAAACGGAATCGCTCAATGCCGCCCGGGCCAATGTGGATGCCTGGATTGCGGAGATGGACGGTCAGGGGCTGGACGCAATCGTGATCAACGCGTCGGGATGCGGCACGACGGTCAAGGACTACGGACATATGTTACGGCTTGATCCCGGCTATGCGGAAAAGGCCGCTCGTGTCTCGGCCCTGACGAAGGACGTGACGGAGTATCTTGCAACGCTTGATCTCGGTTCGGTAACCGCACCCCGGCCTCTGGTGGTCGCCTATCATTCCGCCTGCTCCATGCAACACGGGCAAAAGATCAAGACAGCACCCAAGGCCTTGCTTGCGAATGCAGGGTTTGAGGTCAAGGACGTGCCCGAAGGTCATCTGTGCTGTGGCTCGGCGGGTGTCTACAACATACTGCAGCCGGATATTGCCGTGCGACTCAAGGCGCGAAAGGTGGCACGGATCGAGAGTGTGCGGCCCGACGTCATCGCCACCGGAAACATAGGCTGCATTTCCCAGATTGCCTCGGCCTCCAGACGGCCCGTGGTCCACACTGTGGAACTGCTCGACTGGGCAACCGGCGGGCCCGTCCCTCCTGGGCTTTGACCGGAACCATGAGCCATTCCTTCTTTGAAAAAGGCTGGTGCCGTTTTGCCCATGATCCTGTGCTCGCGGGCTGGATCGAGTCAGCCTTGCCGGCGGCACGGAAGGCGGCTAAGGCGCCTGAAAACCGGGAATGGTTGCGATGCGGCGGTACCTGGTTTGTCGGCGTCAATATTTTGCCAAACGACACGCAGGGAGCCGTCGCCGACGGTCCATCGATTTCAGGCAAGGCCTGCGAATTTATTCACGACGTTCTGAACCTGCGCGGCTTCCAGTGGGATCGTGCGCAGGTTTCGGTCTGCTATCCGGGGTACCCCCAGCCTTCACCGTCTGAGTCTCCGGACGCCTTCCAATTTAGGCTCCGCCGCGACGCAGCTCACGTGGACGGCCTGCTGCCGGAAGGGCCGGCAAGACGGCGCCATCTGCGCGAACCCCACGGGTTCGTTCTGGGAGTTCCCATGGTTGAAACCTCGGCGGACGCAGCACCGCTGGTTGTCTGGGAACGGTCCCACGAAATCATTCGAAATACATTTCGCACGTTGTTCGAGGGACTACCGTCCGATCAGTGGGGCGATGTTGATGTAACCGATGCATATAAAGCCGCCCGTCAGCAAATCTTCGATACGTGTGAACGGGTCGTGGTTCACGCAAGACCGGGCGAGGCCTATCTGGTTCACAGGCTGGCCCTGCATGGGGTTGCTCCTTGGGTGAAGACCGGTCAACGGGAAGATGCTGGCGCGGACGGTCGCATGATCGTCTATTTCAGACCGACCACAGGCCCCATGGAGGATTGGCTCGATGCACCCTGACGGCCGCAGGCGCACGGCAACGCCTTCATGGGGAGACATTCTCCTATGAAAGTGGTGATTGTCGGAGGCGGGCCTGCAGGCCTTTATGCCTCGATTCTGTTGAGGCGGAAATGGCCGCACATGGAAGTCCGGCTGTTCGAGCAGAATCCTGAAGATGCTACATTTGGATTCGGTGTTGTCTTCTCCCATGAAGCCCTGGCTTTTCTCCATGAAGACGATCCGGAAACCCACGATCTTATCGCCGGGCACATGCAGAGATGGCACGATATTGAAATTGTCCACCAGGGCCAGAAGATCGCAATTGACGGAGTTGGATTTTCCGCGATCGGCAGGCTTCATTTGTTGCAACTGCTGCAGCAGCGCGCTGCCCATGTCGGCATCGTGCCGTATTATCAGCAAAGGGTCGACACGCTCGAACTTTTCGGTGACGCCGACCTGATCATCGGCGCTGATGGCCTCAGTTCAGTAGTTAGGGAAAGCGACAGATCAGGTTTTGGCGAAAGTATTGAATTCATGTCCAATCATTTCGCCTGGTTTGCTGCCGACAGGCCCTATGACGCACTGACCCAGTCCTTCGTGGACTCTGATCTGGGCCGGTTCAACGCCCACCATTACCGCTACAGCGACACGGCAAGCACGTTCATCGTTGAATGCGACGATACCACTTGGACGGCCGCCGGCTTTGAAACAATGAGCGAAGACGAAAGCAGGACTTGCTGTGAACAAATCTTTGCCGAAAGCCTGGACGGCGCCAACCTGATTGGCAACCGGTCGCTCTGGCGGCAGTTCCCGAGGCTGCATAACGCAAACTGGTTTTCCGGCAACAAGGTGCTCGTTGGAGATGCCCTCCACACCTGCCATTTCTCGATTGGATCAGGCACCAGGCTGGCCCTCGAAGACGTCATAGCCCTGGTCCGTGCGCTTGAGGATCACGCACTAGACCTGTCCCGCGCCTTGCCGGCTTATGAACTGGCGCGAAGACCGGTGGTGGATAAGCTCGTGGCAGCTGCCGATCGCTCCGCATCCTGGTATGAAGGCTTCGCCGGTCACATGGATCTTGAGCCATGGCGTTTTGCCCATGCGTACATCCAGCGCACCGGCCGTATCTCCGCCGACCGCCTGGAGCGTATCGCGCCGAAGTTTACGGCATCTCTCCACATACAGGGCATTTTGCCGTGACAGACCATGTCGCAATGATTTGGAATCCTTGCCGCAACCGACCCAAATGCGCTAGAGAATGCGCCAGCCCACAAGGGACCATCCCGGCATTCCGGTACAAGGCATCATGAGCAGCAAAAAAGTAAAGACTTTCCGGCCCAAGGCGCGCGTGCCGAAGGGCCTGCGCGATATCCCCGCCCGCGAAATCCGGGCCATGGCCCGCATGATGCGTGTTATCGAGCAGGTTTACGATTCCTATGGCTTCGAGCCTCTGGAGACGTCGGCATTTGAGTACACCGATGCGCTCGGCAAGTTCCTGCCGGACCTGGACCGCCCCAACGAGGGCGTGTTTTCGTTTCAGGACGAAGACGATCAGTGGTTGTCCCTGCGGTACGACCTGACAGCGCCTCTGGCCCGATATGTGGCAGAGAATTACGATGGACTGCCCAAACCGTTTCGCCGGTACCAGTCCGGCGCCGTTTGGCGCAACGAGAAGCCGGGACCGGGCCGCTTTCGTCAATTCACCCAGTTTGACGCCGATACGGTGGGAACGCCCCTTGTCGCGGCCGATGCCGAGATCTGCATGATGGCAGCCGACTGCATGGAACGTCTCGGCATTCCGCGTGGGTCCTATCTCATGCGTGTCAACAACCGCAAGGTTCTGGACGGCGTGCTGGAATCCATTGGCATCGCCGGTGACGCTGAAGGTTTTGAGGCCCAGCGCATGACAGTACTGCGGGCCATCGACAAGCTCGACCGACTGGGTGCCGACGGCGTGCGTCGCCTGCTCGGCGAAGGCCGCAAGGACGAGTCCGGAGATTTCACCAAAGGGGCTGGACTCGATTCCTCCCAGAGCGAGCGGATTCTGGCCTTCGTTTCAGCCGAAGGCGAGGATGCCCAAAGTGTTGTCGCAGCATTGCGCCAGGTCGTGGCCGGAAGCGAAGTCGGGCAACAGGGTGTCGATGAACTTGAGGAAATGGCGGCTCTGTTCGCGGCGGCTGGATATGGTCCCGACCGGATCAGGCTCGACCCGAGCGTCGTGCGTGGCCTGGGGTACTACACCGGCCCGGTATACGAGGCCGAACTCACATTCGAAGCCGTCGACGACGACGGCAACATGGTGCGCTTTGGATCGGTTGGCGGCGGCGGCCGCTACGACGGGCTGGTTGAACGTTTCAAGGGCATCGTTGTCCCAGCGACAGGGTTCTCCATCGGCGTCAGCAGGCTCTATTCGGCCCTCGATCACCTCGGCAAGCTTGACACCGGCGGTGTCATCGAACCGGTGGTCGTCCTGGTCATGGATCGCGAACGCATTGCCGACTATCAGGCCCTGACCAGCCGCCTGCGTGAAGCCGGCATCCGTGCGGAAATGTATCTCGGCGGCAGCGGCATGAAGGCGCAGATGAAGTATGCCGATAAACGCGGCGCTCCTTGCGTTGTCATTCAGGGCGGCGACGAGCACGCAAACGGTGAGGTTACGATCAAGGATCTCGTCGAAGGATCGCGTCTATCCCGCGAAATCGAAGACAACGAAGAATGGCGTTCCGGCCGCCCGGCGCAGGTCACCGTGTCTCTGGACGTCCTGGTGGAAACCGTCGGTGAAATTCTGAGTCGCCACACAGACTAATCCTTGAGTTGGAACTGATGTCCGCAAGAGATACGGCAACCATCGATGCCTTCAGAAACTGTGCCGACACTCTGACGCAGTGTTTTGTCGATGCCGGTTGTGTTCACATCGATCCCGACATACTCCAGCCGGCCGATTTGTTTCTCGACCGGTACGGTGAAGAGATCCGCAGCCGGACCTATGTCTTCACCGATCCCGACGGCAACGAGTTGTGCCTGCGCCCCGATCTGACGGTTCCCACGTGCCGTTTCTATCTCGACGCCGATCCTGTTGGGGCCTCCCCCATGCGCTATTGCTATGCCGGTCCGGTTTTCCGGTTTCAGCCCGGTGGCGAAATGGGCGGCAGACCGCGGGAGTTTGCCCAGGCCGGCATGGAATGGATCGGCGACGGCAATACCCAGAGAACCAATGTCGACGTCCTGGTACTCGCGCACCGTACGCTCAAAGCCGCCGGCCTTTCCGGTTTCGCGACTCATATTGGGGACCTGGGCCTGTTTGCAGCGCTTCTTGACGGTTTGGCCATGCCCGGGCGGTGGCGTCAGCGGTTGAAGCAACGTTTCTGGCGGCCGACTGCCTTTCGCACCCTCCTCGCCCAGCTTGCCGGTCAGGAAAGGCCACGCGACAATGCCGATCACCGCGCCCTGATCGAGATGGTCAGTGGATTGACGCTGGAGCAAGCGGTCGATGCGGTCGAAACCCGGCTGGCGGCCTCAGACATCCCACTGGTAGGCGGACGCACCGTGGAAGACATTGCGGTCCGTTTGATTGACCAGGCCGCCGACGCCCATGCTCATCCTCTGCCAGACGAAATGGTTGGGTTGATAACGGAGTATCTTGGCGTGGAAGGCGGCGCCAGGGCCGTTCTGCCCCAAATCGAGGGTCTGATCGGTCATGTAGGCGGGCCGGTAGACGACGCCATTAGGGCATACTCGCGGCGGCTGGATCTTTTGGAAGAAGCCTCTATCGAAGTTGATAATTGTCAGTTCTCCGCCGAATTCGGTAGGAACCTGGAGTACTATACAGGCTTTGTTTTTCAGCTTGAGATGCCCGGCATGGGCCCGGTCGGGCAGGTCGCCGGCGGCGGGCGCTACGACGGGATGCTCGAAGGTCTCGGTGCACCGCGCGCCATCCCGGCGATTGGGCTTGCGATACATATGGACCGGTTGGTGGCCATCTTGAGAGACAGTGCGTCATGACCGCGAACCCGAACAGTCTTGTGATCGCGATCCCAAGCAAAGGGCGTCTCATGGAAGACACCCTTGCGCTTTTTGCCCGCTGCGGACATGAAATTGAAAAGACCGGACATGAACGCGGTTACCGCGGCCGCATCCGGGGGCGCGATGACGTCGAAGTGGCCTTCCTGTCGGCCTCCGAAATTGCCTCTCACCTCAATCAGGGTGTGATTCATCTGGGTGTTACGGGCGAAGACCTTGTGCGCGAAAACATCGCGGACGCGGACAGCAAGGTCGAGTTTCGCTCGAAGCTCGGATTTGGGCATGCCGACGTGGTCGCCGCCGTGCCTCAGTCCTGGCTTGACGTCAACACCATGGTTGATCTGGATGACACGGCGGCAGCCTATCACGCCCGTCATGGCCGCCGATTGCGAGTGGCCACAAAATACGTGACGCTGACCCGTGGTTTCTTTGCCCGTATGGGGATTTCCGGTTATCGAATTGTCGAAAGCCTGGGCGCCACCGAAGGGGCGCCGGCGGCGGGAGCGGCGGAAGTGGTTGTCGATATCACCAGCACCGGCAGTACCCTGGTGGCCAATCATCTGAAGATCCTTGACGACGGCATCATTCTCAGGAGCGAGGCCAATCTCATATCCTCCAGAACCGCATTCTGGTCTGATTCTGTTCGGACATTGGGCGATGACATTGTGAAGAATGTCGCTCAAACATTGGAGCAAGGTTAGCCTAATTCCGTATTCCGGCCTCGCGCCGGATCCATCGTTGCACCAGAGGAATTCTGCCGATGAGATTGGGGCCCGGGAAACAACGATTGATAGGGCACATATTCTTCTCCACAGCTCCAGCTCAACCCGTCGACAACACACTCCTGCTGAGGCATGATCCCGCGCTATGAAACTCCGCAGAGTCCCTTGGCTGTCCTGGCCCGTCATTTTGATTGCCATATTGTGCGCGGCTGCAGTTGCCATGAAGTCGTGTGCGATCCCGGACCGGAATTTTTCTCAGTATGACGGTTTCAAAGAACACTTTGCCGCCTATCCTCCGGCTTCAGACCTTCCCAACAGGCGGGACAAAGTGTTGTTGCAGCGTCATCGTCCGCGGCTGTTCCTGCCCGTCGGTCATGAGGGCCCCATCAGTTTTTATGCCGACTACATCGCACAAGGTACCCTTCTCGACGGTAAGGGTCAGGTGATCTCGAACAAAGTTTCCAGCACCATCCTGAACACCCAGAAGAACGATCCCGGTGCAGTTTTCAAACATGTTCCAAACGGATCACGACCCACAACACCGGTTATGCTGGGCCGCATTGACCGGGTCAGTCTTGCTAGATCGGATGGCGGTAAGATGACCGTGAAAGTGCTGACCTATCACGCTGTCTTTCGATCCTCCGGTCTGGTGGCAGGACTCGGCACTGTGAAGGCGGGGTTCTTGTCCGTGCTTGCCGACCTGAACGATTGGCATCAACTGGATCATTATACAGCAGTCTCCGTGGTGCTGGGACCGGACGACCAGCCGATCGCCCTCATGGTTCAGCAACACAATTACAACCGAACCTACCTTATTGGTGAGGCTGTTGAACCTGCAACTGATGGGCGTCTGGCCGTCGATGTGGCGATCCGTTCCAACGAACTCTACCCCCACCGTCCGGGACGCTTCGTCCACCCAGCCGTCCGGTTTCTTGACACTGACTCATTCCGGTACATGCTGGGCGTCACGGACAGACCGTTCCTGGCCGCCGAGGACGTCACGGACCCTGAACACGAGCTTGACTACGCCCTGGAGTTCCTGCCGCCGGACGACGCCTTCTATACATTCAAGGGCTTTCTGGGGGAGCGCCGGGGGCTGCCTGGCAGGGATGGCCCGCCGGGTGCCGACTACAACACTCTGCCGGCACTGAAACCTCTGTCGTCCCAGATCGTCATGGGATATTGGCGCCCAGGTAATCAGGGCGACATTGCAAGGTTCGAGGCAACTTACGGCAATGGCGGTGACATTCGCTCCTTTGTCGCCAGCCAGACACCGGTTCTGGCTCACAACATTGACTGCCTGCGTAAAGGCCGCTCCGGCTGCAAGTTGCAATAGAGAAGCGCCAAAAGAAAAGGGCCGCCCCGAAGGACGGCCCTTTCCGTATCCGTAATGGACCGGCTGATTACATCATGCCGCCCATGCCGCCCATGCCACCCATGTCGGGCATGCCGCCTGGAGCACCACCAGCGCCCTTAGGCTCTGGCTTGTCGGCAACCATGGCTTCGGTCGTGATCAGGATACCGGCAATCGAAGCCGCGTCCTGCAGTGCTGTACGCACGACCTTGGTCGGGTCGATGATGCCTTTGGCGACCAGATCGACGTATTCTTCTTTCTGGGCATCGAAACCGAAGTTTCCGCTCTTTTCGTTGACCTTGCCGACCACGATCGAGCCTTCAACACCGGAGTTCTCGGCAATCTGGCGGATCGGGGCTTCAAGAGCACGCATCACGATCTTGATGCCGGCCTTGATGTCCGGGTTGGCGTCGTCGAGCTTGGAAACGGCCTTCTGAGCCCGCAGCAGAGCTGTTCCGCCGCCAGGTACGATGCCTTCTTCAACCGCTGCACGAGTTGCGTTGAGCGCATCGTCAACACGGTCCTTGCGTTCCTTGACTTCGATCTCGGTCACACCGCCAACCTTGATCACGGCAACACCGCCGGCGAGCTTCGCCAGACGTTCCTGCAACTTTTCACGGTCGTAATCGGAGGTTGTTTCCTCGATCTGCTGACGAATCTGGCCAACACGTCCCTGGATGTCAGACTTCTTGCCGGAACCATCGATAACAGTTGTGTCGTCCTTGGTGATCCGGACACGCTTGGCGGTTCCGAGCATGTCGAGCGTGACATTTTCCAGCTTGATGCCGAGATCTTCGGAGATCACCTGGCCACCGGTCAGGATCGAGATGTCTTCCAGCATGGCCTTGC
>JAJFHC010000117.1 GCA_021775835.1 Hyphomicrobiales bacterium
TCGACCCCAATGACGGTCGCTTGGTGTTGCTGCGGTTGGCAAAGGCCGGTGAGACGCTGGTGCAGGACATGGAAGCCGCTGGCCTGGAAGTCTCACGCCGGACGCTGGAACCGCTGTCCGAAAAAGAGACCCAGCGCCTCCAGGCGTTATTGTCGAAGTTGACCTGAATTTCCGATGTTTTCGATGCCGCAAAGACGTTTCCTGGACGACGGTCGCTGCCACTTCAGCAGCGGTCCGATAGATCTTGTGATGGGTCTCACCGGCCGGCCCATGGCGGTGTCCGATGCCCTCGATGCCGGGTGGCAGCGGTTTTCGACGATTCTGAATGAACTGGTCGCTGAACTGACTGAACTGCGCTCTCATTCCAGGGTACGACGGACTTTTTCCGGAGCTGTCGCCAACCGTATGGAACGGGCCGTTCGCCCTCATGCACGCGAGAGATTTGTAACCCCGATGGCCGCGGTTGCCGGAGCAATTGCCGATGAAATGCTTGAAACGTTCAAATCGGCATCGGACCTGCAAAAGATCTATGTCAACAATGGCGGCGATATTGCCTTCCACCTCAGCGGCAGCGAGACAATGACGTTCGGAATGGCGCCGGACCTGATACTGGAGGGCGACGGTCCGCGATTACAGGGATCCGCTGTCATTTCTGCACAAGATCATATTCGTGGCGTCGCTACATCCGGCAGGCACGGCCGGTCTCATTCATTGGGGATTGCCGACGCGGTAACCGTCCTCGCGACGAATGCCGCCGAGGCCGATGTTGCCGCAACATTGATCGCCAATGCCGTGGATGTGGCAGCACCTGTGGTGGAGCGCGTGCCGGCATGCGAACTGGACCCCGACAGCGATCTGGGTGAAAGGCCGGTGACTGTCGCGGTCGGTGACCTGGAACACAGTGAGATTGCCGATGCCCTGGATGCCGGTGAAACTTACGCGCAAAAACTCGTGGATGCCGGGCGTATTGCATCGGCGGCCCTGTCCCTGAATTCAACTGTGCGCCTCGTCGGTGCACAGCAAACCCGATTGATCCAACAGGAGGAACTGGCGTGGACGTGAAGATAAGAAAATACGCAAGCGGTATGGAAGAGATTGTCCACGATGGCGGGCCGGCACTTGATGTTCCGGTGCGCAAGGGATTTGTCGCAGCGATTATCGAAAACCCGTTCGCGGGCCGGTATGTGGAGGACATTGCGCCATTCATGGAAGATCTCAAGCCGCTTGGGTTGCAGATGTCTAAGCGTCTGATCGATCTTGTAGGCGGCGGTGACCCGAAGAAGATCGAATCCTACGGTAAAGGCTCGATCGTCGGTGCCGACGGCGAAATCGAACATGGCGCCTTCTGGCATGCGCCCGGCGGGTATGCCATGCGGGAACTTTTGGGCGAAGCCCTTGCCATTGTCCCGTCGGCCAAGAAGGTCGGCGGGCTCGGCACCCGGATCGATATACCGATCCACCATATCAACGCGGCCTACGTCCGCGGTCATTTTGATGCCATGGAAGTCGGCGTCCCCGACAGCCCGCGCGCCAATGAAATCGTCTTCATTCTGGCCATGGCGACCGGACCGCGCCCCCATGCGCGCATGGGCGGTATGGCTGCATCCGAGATATCGAAACGTGATGGATTGCGGTAATTATAATTGTTTGCATGCAAACGATCAATGTGTAAGAATTGTCGCTTATTGTAAGGTGAGAACCGACTGATGGCCGTGACGCTGGAAGACTCCAGATCTACATCTGCCCCCTTCGAACGAACCTCACTGGAGGCAGCTGTTGTCCGCTTCGCTGGTGATTCCGGCGACGGAATGCAGCTGACCGGTAGCCAGTTCACGCTGGCGACAGCCGCCGCTGGCAATGACTTGGCGACGTTTCCGGATTTCCCTGCAGAAATCCGCGCGCCCGTAGGCACGACGTTCGGCGTGTCGTCCTTCCAGATCAATTTTGGCGCCCGGGTCATCAAGACAGCCGGGGATCAGCTTGATGCCCTGGTTGCCATGAATCCGGCCGCCTTGATCACAAATCTGGAAGACCTGCGCGACCACGGCCTCCTGATTGTCGATGAAGGCAGCTTCAAGGACCGTAACCTGACAAAAGCAGGATATGAGTCCAATCCCCTGGACGGCGACTCTCTGGACGCCTACAGGCTGTTGCGCCTCGATATTTCGAAAATGACACTCAACGCGGTCAAGGCTGTGGAAGATGTCTCGGTTTCCAACAAGGAAAGCCTGCGGGCAAAGAACCTTTGGGCTCTCGGTCTGGTTCTGTGGCTCTACGACCGCGAAACCGGTCCGACCCGCGAGTGGCTGTCCCAGAAGTTCGCAAAACTGCCTGACATCGCCAAAATCAATATAGCGGCCCTCGAGGCTGGTTTCGCCTTTGGCGAAACTGCGGAACTTCCACCTCATATCGGCGCCTTTACTGTACCGCCGGCCAAAATGCCGCCCGGCGAGTACCGCAATGTTACGGGTACGGAAGGCATTTGCTGGGGCCTTGCCGCTGGATCGGCATTGTCTGGCCTGCCGCTGACCTATTGCTCCTATCCGATTACGCCGGCGTCGAACATGCTTCATGTGCTGACCGCCATGGGCGAGGAACAAGGGGTCAAGACATTCCAGGCCGAGGACGAAATTGCAGCGGTTGCCGCAGCCATCGGCGCCTCCTACGCCGGACAGATCGGGGTTACCGGAAGCTCCGGTCCGGGGATTGCGCTTAAAACCGAAGCGATTGGCCTAGCCGTGGCTGCAGAACTGCCACTGGTCGTTGTCAACGCCCAGCGTGGCGGCCCGTCGACCGGCCTGCCGACCAAGACTGAACAGTCGGACCTCTACCAGGCAGTTTACGGCCGCAATGCCGACTGCCCACTGGTCGTGCTGGCATCGCGCTCCCCCGGCGATTGCTTTCACGTGGCGGTGGAGGCGGTGCGCATCGCCGTCAAATACATGACCCCGGTCATGCTCTTGACCGACGGCTATCTGGCGAATGCGTCGGAACCGTGGATCATTCCCGACGTCGAAGCGCTTGAATCGATCGAGACAGCGCTCGTCGACCAGGCAGAAGGGCTTCTGCCCTTCGACCGGGATCCCGAAACCAATGCCAGGCCCTGGATCACGCCCGGCACACCGGGCGGCATTCACCGGATTGGCGGTATTGAACGGGCTGCCGGCAGCGGCAATATTTCCTATGACCCTGACAATCATCAGGCCATGACCGACCTGCGTGCCGCGAAGATCAACGGCATAGCCCGGGAGTACGCACCTCAGGAATTTGAGCTGGGAGGGATAGAAGATGACGTTCTGGTTCTCGGCTGGGGGTCCTCCTACGGGCCGATAAACCGGGCGGTCTCGAACCTGCGTGATGACGACGGGCTGAAGGTCAGCCACCTGCATCTGCGTCACATCTGGCCGCTCCCCGACGACCTCGGCGGCCTCCTCAAGCAGTTTGATCGGATTCTGGTGCCTGAAATGAACAATGGCCAGCTTGCGACGCTCCTGCGGGCCGAATTCCTCGTTGAACTGGAAAGCATGCCAAAAGTTTCCGGCAAACCTTTCAAGGTGAGTGAAATTGAAATGGCAGTCCGTCACGGCATTGAAGGGGTGAGCCAATGAACGTCGTTGCAAAGCCCAATCTCAAGGACTACGCCACGGATCAGGAAGTCCGCTGGTGTCCCGGCTGCGGTGACTATGCCATTCTCAAAGCCGTGCAACGTACGCTCGCCGATGTCGCCGCCGATCCGGAGAAGACCGTCTTCATATCCGGTATCGGCTGTGCCGCCCGTTTCCCCTATTACATGAACACCTACGGGTTTCACACAATCCATGGCCGGGCAGCCCCGATTGCCACGGGCGTGAAACAGGCCAATCCCGAACTCGACATCTGGGTGGTTTCCGGAGACGGCGACTCCATGTCGATTGGCGGTAACCATCTGTTCCACCTGCTGAGGCGTGACATCGACCTGGTCTACCTGCTCTTCAACAACGAAATCTACGGGTTGACCAAAGGCCAGATGTCGCCCACATCGCGGTTTGGTACACGGTCGCCGTCGTCACCCAAGGGATCGACGGATCGCCCGGCCCATGCGGTCAGGTTCGCGCTTGGCGCCGGTGCCCGGTTTGTGGCCCGGTCCTACGACGTGGCCCAGGCCCACATGGTCCAGACACTGGCTCGGGCCAGGGGACACACCGGGACGTCTTTTGTCGAAATCCTGCAAAATTGCATTGTCTACAATGATGCGGTCTTTGGTCATGTCACAGACAAGGCTGCGGCCCATGATCATCAGCTTCACGTGGTTCATGGTGAACCGATGTTGTTCGGCAAGGAGAAGAACCGCGGCTTGATTCTGAATCACAAAACACTGGCTTTAGAGTCTGTAATTGTTGGTGAAAACGGAATAGAAGCTTCCGATATTCTGGTCCATGACGAAACAAACCGCGTGCTCGCCGGACTGCTCGGGGATCTGGACGGTCATGACATGCCGATGGCACTTGGTGTCATCTACTGCGAAGCGGGCAGCGGCGATGTCGAGGCAGACACCGACCGTCGGCAGCCGGCATCCCCGTCGGGATTGAACGCCCTCATGCGACGGGGCAACACATGGCATGTGGGACTGTAAGGGCGGCGAGCGACGTCTGTGCTCGATCGACAAGGAATGAATGGCAGACCTGAAACAACCGGATTGGCGCTTTGTGGGAAGACGCTCCATCAGGGAGGGAAAATGGAGTTTGTGAAAAACTGCTGGTATGTGGCCGGATGGAGCCTGGACTTCAGCCGCGAGCTGACGGCCATGACAATTCTTGGGGAAAACGTTGTCCTGTACCGTACGGCAGACGACGTGCTTTGCGCCCTGCAGGACCGCTGCCCCCACAAACTGCTGCCCTTGTCGAAAGGCAAGCTGATCGGCGATGACATTCAGTGCGGCTATCATGGTATGACATTTGACTGTAGTGGCCGGTGTGTGCGGGTTCCGGGGCAGGACAACCTTCCCGAAAAGGCCACGGTGCGAACTTATCCGGTTTGTGAGCGCCACGGCATCGCCTGGATCTGGATGGGCGACCCGGACCGTGCATCGGAAGACGACATCTTCCACATGCAGGAGTTTTCCGATCCTGAATGGGCACCTCATTTTGGCGATGCCCTGCATCTGGGTTCCAACTATCTCAACGTTGCCGAAAACCTCTGCGATCCTGCTCACGTGAGTTTTGTTCACCCGACAACACTGGGCAATCCGGAGAGCGAGGATGTTCCCATCCGTGCCGAACGCGACGGGACAACGGTGATCACGTCGCGCTGGATCAGGAACGCCCCGCCCGTGGGTGTTTTCAAGGCGATTGCCGATTTCAAGGGCAATGTCGACCGCTGGCATTACTACTATCTGCATTCGCCCAATATCGCCGCAATCGACTTCGGAAGTGCCGATGTCGATGCCAATCTGGGCGATGACGACCGCTCGGAAGGCGTGCGTATATTTGCGCTGCACTTCCTGACGCCTGTGGATGAAACCCAAACCATCGATCGCTGGATGCACATCCGGAACTTTGCTCTGGACGACGAGGTCATCGGTGACCGCATGAACGAACAGTTCCGGATTGCCTTTGACGAGGACAAGGTGATTCTCGAAGCCATTCAGGAAGAGGAAATCAGATGTCCCGACCACAAGCCGGTCAGGATTGCGATCGACAAGGGGGCAAACATGTACCGTCGCATTGTGTCCGACATGGTGGAGTTGGAACGCCAGCAGAGGCAATGCTGAAGTTGCGCAGTTCACGCAGAATTTGAAATCGAAAACCAAGCAATATGGGAGAAAATCATGAAACTTGTTAAATCGGTCATAGGGTTGGCCGCCGGACTGGCAACGTCCATTGCCATGACGGTGACTGCATCGGCTGACACTATCAAGATCGGCGACATCAACAGTTACAAACGCCTGCCGGCCCACACCATCCCGTACAAAAACGGTGTCATTCTTGCGCTGGAAGAAATCAACAAGGCCGGCGGCGCACTCGGCAAGCAGCTGGAAGTCATTTCGCGTGACGACCAGGGCAAGCCCGGTGAGGCGGTAAAGATCGCTGAGGAACTTTTTTCGCGCGACGGTGTCGTGATGATTTCGGGTTCTTTGTTCTCCCATATCGGACTCGCCCTGACTTCGTATGCCGGACAGAAGAAACGGCTTTATCTGGCGGCGGAACCACTCGCTGATGCGTTGGTTTGGGCAAAGGGCAACAAGTACACGTTCCGTCTGCGCCCATCGACCTACATGCAGGCTTCTATGCTGGCAGAGCAGGCGGCAAAGAACCCGGCCAAACGCTGGGCAACGATTGCGCCGAACTACGCTTATGGCAAGGATGCTGTCGCTGCCTTCAAGAAAATCCTCAAGGCCAAGCGCCCCGATGTCGAGTTCGTCACCGAACAATGGCCGGGTCTGTTCAAGATCGACGCCGGAGCCGAGGTTCAGGCTCTCGCAGCGGCGAAGCCCGATGGCATCTACAACGTGACATTCGGCGGCGATCTGGCCAAGTTCGTTCGCGAAGGCAAACTGCGCAAGCTGTTCGACGATCGCTTGGTTGTCGGCCTCTTGACTGGCGAGCCGGAATATCTCGATCCTCTGAAGGATGAGGCTCCGGAAAACTGGCTGGTGACCGGTTATCCCTGGTATGCCATCGAGACGCCAGAGCACAAGGCGTTTGTCGACGCTTACCAGAAACGCTGGAATGACTACCCGCGCATCGGGTCGATCGTTGGTTACAACACCATGCTGACGATTGCCGCGACCATCAAGAAAGCTGGTTCGACCGATACGGAAGCCATGGTTGCTGCCATGGAAGGCCTGGATGTGAACACGCCGGTTGGCAACATCAACTTCCGGGCAATTGACCATCAGTCGACCATGGGCGCCTATGTCGGCCGCACCAAGCTGAAGGACGGCAAGGGCATAATGGTTGACTGGACCTACCTGGACGGCGCCAAGTATCTGCCGTCGGATGAGGAAGTGAAAAAGCTGCGCCCGGCAGCGAATTGATCTTGGGGAGGGTGCGGTCGGTGGCGGCCGCACCCTTTTTGTCATCCGGAACCTGAGCAGGACCGGATACCGCGAATACCTTCCTTTGGTATGAAGCGGCGCGAAGGGGAAATCAGGTGGGATTCATTGTTGCGCAGTTCCTGACGGGACTTTCGAACGCTGCCGCTCTTTTTCTGGTGGCATCGGGATTGTCGATCATTTTCGGCGTGACCCGGATCGTCAATTTTTCCCACGGATCGTTCTACATGCTGGGCGCCTACATCGCCTATACGGCCATGTCCGTGCTGCCGGGCGCCATTGGCTTCTGGGCAAGCCTGATGGTCGCCGGTGTCGCAGTCGGGTTGATCGGCGTGATCGTCGAGATCTGTGTCCTTCGCCCGATTTACAAGGCGCCCGAACTGTTTCAACTGGTGGCGACCTTTGGCGTTATTCTCATCATTCAGGACCTGGCGCTACTCACGTGGGGTCCGGAAGATCTGATCGGCCCGCGGGCGCCGGGCCTCGAAGGCGTCGTCATGATCCTCGGCGAGCGCGTACCGGCCTACGACCTGGCGGTGATCGCCTTCACGCCCTTTGTTCTGGCCGCCTTGTGGTTGCTGTTCAACCGGACGCGCTGGGGCATTCTTGTGCGGGCGGCGACCGAAGACCGTGAGATGGTCGGCGCTCTGGGCGTCAACCAGTCATGGCTTTTCACCGGCGTATTCTTCCTGGGCTCCATGCTGGCGGGCATCGGCGGCGCGGTTCAACTGCCCAAGGGTGGCGCCGATCTGCTGATGGATTTCAACATCCTGGCGGCCGTCTTCGTGGTCGTCGTGATCGGCGGGATGGGCAGTATTCCCGGCGCTTTCATCGCGGCCCTGCTGATCTCCGAACTGAATGTATTTGGCGTACAGCTTCTGCCGCAGAGCACGCTGGTCCTCATGTTTGCCGTCATGGCGATCGTCCTGATCCTGCGGCCGTGGGGGTTGCTCGGCAAGCCCGAGCGTCCCGGTCAACACGGCCAGCACGGGCCTCCCGAACAACCAATTTCCCCTCTGCCGACGCAGATAAAATGGTTGGCCCTTGCGGTGCTCGTCGGTCTTGCTCTGGTGCCATTTGCAGGTGACAGCTTCCTGATGGTGTTGTTCGGCGACGTCATCATCTTCGCGCTCTTTGCCGCAAGCCTCCATTTCATGATGGGTCCTGGCGGCATGGTCTCTTTCGGGCATGCCGCTTTCTTCGGAGGTGGCGCCTATGCAGCAGCCCTCTCGGTGCAGTTCCTGGGGGCGCCGATGGAAGTTGCACTCGTGATTGCGCCCCTGATGGCCGGTCTCGTGGCGTTTATCGTCGGCTGGTTCTGCGTACGCCTGTCGGGTGTCTATTTTGCCATGCTGACATTGGCCTTTGCGCAGGTCTTGTGGTCGATCGTGTTTCAGTGGGGCGAGGTCACAGGCGGCGACGACGGTATCCTGAGTATCTGGCCCTCGGCCTGGGCCAGTAGTGCGACCGCCTACTATTATGTGGTTCTGGTCCTGGGGGTCGGGGGCATTGCCCTGCTGCGCTATGTTCTGCACGCGCCGTTTGGTTATGCCATCCGCGCGGCCAGGGACTCCGACCTGCGCAGCGAGGCAATCGGCATGAATGTCATGCTCGTGCAGTGGATCGCGGTAGCCTTTGCCGGCGCGCTTGCGGGCCTTGCCGGTGGCCTGTTCGTGTTCGCCAAGGGCAGCATCTTCCCCACGGAAATGGAGATCGCGCGTTCGTTCGATGCCCTTATCATGGTCATGCTGGGGGGCGTGAAAACACTCTCCGGCCCGCTTGCCGGTGCCGTCTCGTTTACGCTCCTGCAGGACTGGCTCTCCCGGTTCGAATATTGGCGTTTGGCCCTCGGGGTCATGATCGTCGTGCTTGTCATCCTGTTCCCGCAAGGAATTGCCGGATTCCTGAAGGAGCGTTTCGGCCGCTTCTTCGGTATGGCATCGGAGGCCTGAATGACCGACGCTGTGCTCGACGTGAAGGAAATCCGCAAGGCATTTGGTGGCGTGCACGCCGTGGACGGTGTCTCCTTTTCGCTCGCCAAAGGCGAACTTCTCGCATTGATCGGTCCCAATGGCGCCGGCAAGACCACATGTTTCAACATGCTCAACGGTCAACTGCGGCCGGACCGCGGCTCAATTCGGCTGGCGGGGCGTGAACTGGTTGGCCTCAAACCCCGCGATGTCTGGAAGCTGGGGGTTGGCCGGACCTTCCAGATCACCGCCACATTTACTTCCATGAGCGTGCGCGAGAATGTGCAGATGGCGCTCCTGTCGCACAAGCGCAAACTGTTCTCCATGATCGGTGGCGCCCGCAACCACGATCGATCAGGTGCCGATGCTCTGCTTGAGCGGGTAGGGCTCACCGACCAGGCGGACCGGTCCTGCAATGTGCTGGCCTATGGAGACCTGAAACGGCTTGAACTGGCGATCGCGCTCGCCAACGATCCGACACTCCTGCTGATGGACGAGCCGGCGGCCGGCATGGCGCCCCAGGAGCGTATTGCGTTGATGCAGCTGACCGCCGACATCGTGTCTGAGCAGGGCATCAGTGTGCTGTTCACTGAGCACGATATGGACGTGGTGTTCGCCCATGCCCACCGCATCATGGTGCTCAACAGGGGCCAGTTGATTGCGGAAGGATCGCCCGACGAGGTTCGAAACAACCCACAGGTCCAGGAGGTCTATCTGGGCGGTGGCACGACGTTCGGTGACAAACAGGTCGAGGCTGAAACCGATGCTTGAAATGGACTCAGTCGACGCCCATTACGGTCGCGCCCATATCCTTCATGCCATGTCGCTGAAGGTAAACGAAGGCGAAGTCGTCGCCCTGCTGGGCCGCAACGGTGCCGGCAAGTCGACGACCATGAAAACCATCATGGGTCTGGTACCGGCGACGGCGGGGACGATCCGGTTCCGGGATCAGGAGATTACCAGCCAGGCGCCCCATCGCATCTGCCGGCTTGGACTGGGCTATGTCCCCGAGGAACGCCGGATTTTCACCGGAATTACGGTTCAGGAAAACCTCGAAGTGGGCCGTTTCGAGCCGGCCGATGGTCGAAAGTTGTGGACGCTCGAACACCTGTTCGAGGTGTTCCCCAACCTGGCGGAGCGCCGGTCCAACCTGGGCAGCCAGTTGAGTGGTGGCGAGCAGCAGATGCTGACCATCGCCCGCACACTCATGGGCAACCCCCTTCTGGTCATTCTTGACGAACCCTCCGAAGGCCTCGCCCCGGTGATCGTCGAGCAGATGGCCAGGACGATCCTCGACTTCAAGAAAAAGGGACTGACGGTCCTGATTTCAGAACAGAACCTCCACTTCGCCCGAATGGTCGCCGACCGTGCCTACATCATCGAAAAGGGCCAGGTTCGCTACGAAGGAACCATGGCCGAACTCGAGGCCGACAAGACTGTCAAGGACACCTATCTGGCGGTTTGAGGCTTGCGTCCGGCAATCATGAGGGCGTGACGCAAGGTTTTGGCGTTAGTAATCGAATTCCACGCCGATGCCGATCTTGGACGAACCGTCATTGCCGAACTCGCCCCGGGCCTTGAGCTGCTTTGTGATGTCCAGGTCGATCACGGCGTTGCCGGTGTCCGATCCGGTTTGCTTGACCCCCAGGTAAACCCGTTCGTTCACATAAGTGCCGGCCGTCACGTTGCTGCCGGACGCGCCGTTTGAAAAGTCGAGAACGTCGATGCCCAGGGCGTTCTGCAGTTCTCCCAGCAGGCTCGGGCCACCTGACAATCCGCCCAGACGGGCAACTTCACTGCCGAGGCGTGCGATCTGCAAAGGAGAAAGGTCGGAGACCGACTGGTCGAAGATAAGCTGCGCCAGGATTTCGTCCTCGGGCAGGTCGGGCACGGACTCGAAACTGAATTTCGGTGCGCTCGCCGGTCCCGTGACATTCACCGTGACCTTGGCGGATGACGTGGATGTATCTGCGGCGAAATCGAGGTCGGGCTCGGTTGCTCCGGTAAACTCAAGGTTTCCGCGGGTGAACTTCATCTGGCGGCTGAGAATATCGAGTGTGCCCCGCGTAAGCTTGAAGGCGCCATCGACCGCCGGGTTTTCGGCGGTGCCTTTGACCGTGACGCCGCCGCCCAGCGCCGCATCCAGGCCGCGGCCGCGCACGAAGATCCGGTTGGCCGCTTCTATCCGCAGGTCCAGCTTTATCGGCAGGCTCGGTTCTTCGCTTTCACGTTTCTTGAGTTTTTCCGCCTGACGATTGACCGCCGGGCTGGCATTGCGGTGTTCCACGTTCAGGGATTGTATCGACGCGGGCAGGGCATCGGGCACGGTGATATCCAGGCGCTTGATGTTGACCTTGCCGCCCAGCATCGGCCCACGGGTCATCGGCCCTGAAATGCTGAGATCGGCGTCGAGCTTGCCGGTCATCAGCCGGTCGTCCTGGATGTGGAAGTCCCGGGCGGTGATCTTGATGTTGGCGGGATTGCCGCTCTCCGGTTCAAGACCGACATTACCACCGATATTGATCGTGCCGCCCTTGGCGGTCTTGCCGGAAAACTGCTCAACGGCAAATGTCTTGTCGGTCATGGCCAGACGGGCCGTGATGTTGGTGATGGCAATACCGGATTCCGGATCGTTCAACGTGGCGTTGCTGGTGGAGAACCGGCCGTTGATCCGGGGCGCATCCGGTGTGCCCTTGACGGTCAGGTCAGTGGCCAGTGTGCCGGTAACCGAGCCGCCTCTGGGGCCAAGGGCGGGATTGGCCAGCGACAGCGGAATCGATCCCTTGGCGGCAAGGTCGATGGGAATATCGGCGCCGGCGGGTGCTGTGCCGGACAGGGCCAGCACAATGCCGTCTCCGCCCAGTACCTTGCCGTTCAATGTCACCCGGCCGTCCTTCAGGGTCCCCGCCAGGGTGGCGTTCATGGGCGCGACACCGGCATCCCGCGAGGCAGCGACCGACGCGCCGGAGACCTTGAGGTCGTAACGTCCGTCCGGCTTGTCCGCTAGTCCCTTGACAACAACCGTGCCAGAAACCTGTCCGCCTGCTCCAAGGTCCGGTGATGCGGCGTTGGCGAGGCTGAGTGGAAGGTTGGCAAGCTTGACCGTGATGTCGAGGACGTCAGCGACAAGCCCGTCGATGACGGCACGCCCTTTCCCGAAAGCCAGAGTGACATCGTCAAGGCGGGTACGGCCGTCTTCAATGACGATCACGGTCGGTTTGGCCAGCCGGCCATTGATGCCGATCCCCGACAGGGCTGCCTGGTCAAGCGCCAGGGCGATCCGGTCGCCGTCAATATCGATGTTGGCACCGGCGCTCACGTCAAAGTCGTGAATCCGGGCGGCAACCTCTCCGCGTGTTGTCTTTCCGTCGGCGATGGCCCTGAGGGACGCCTGCGGGATGATCAGATCGTCGACGGCAATGTTGGTGGCCGTGACGGTTCCGTCCGCCACCGGCGTGGAAGACAGCCGGTCAACGCTGCCGTCTATATCGATTTCGGCAATCCGGACGTTTTCATACCCGATCTGTTTGCCACCGCCTTTTGCACGGAGAACAGTCTCGCCGCCTTCCTGCAACAGGCTGATGTCGGTGTTGATCGATCCGGTAACGGCAATGCCGCTGAGATCTTCAAAATCGGTCAGGTCCGGTGCGTTGACATTCAGCGCGATATTGGCGCCTTGGTCAGGAGTAAATGACACCCGCCCGCGCACATCGCTCTTGCCGTAGGTCAGCGAAAGATTGTCGATTGCGACGGCGTCCCCGTTCGTCACCGTCACGTCGCCACGCCCGTTGATCGGGCGGTTGGCAAAGGTGCCGGCAATTGCGAGTTTGCCTGCGGGCGAGTCAAGCGGGCCGGAGCCGTTGAACCGGATGACCGGGTCCTTGAATGGTTTGCCCTGAATGGACATGGACGTGCCGGTGAATGCTGCCGTGATATCTGCCTGTTCTCTCGTGCCACTGACGCTGGCGTCGAAACTGATGCCGCCCTCGAGCGCGTCGGACACCTTGCCGAGGTCTGCCACCTGGCCCTTGGCCGTCAGGTCGGCTGTGGCGCCGCCAACCGATCCATCAACGGATGCGGAAAGATATTGCCCTTCAAGAGCCAGCGCGTCGAACACAACCGCCTTGCCCGTGCGGGCGAGCCCTCCCTTCAGGGTCAGGGTCCGGCCGACGAGCTTGTCGGCGGCCTCCACGCCCGTGACCAGTTCACTGGCCGTTCCGTCTACATTCAAGGTTACGTTGCCGGTCTCGAAAGCGGCCGTCGCCGCACCGGTGACATCGAGTGCGCCTGCCATCGTACGCCCGGCCAGACCGGACAGCTTGCCCAGATCGGGTAATTTGAGACCGAAGCGTCCGTCGAACTGCCTTGGGTCCACCGTACCGGTCAGGTCGACTTCGCCCGCAGCAAAGTCAAGTCTGGAACGTGTAAGTTGAACTTGCTGACCGACCACCTGGCCCTTGGCTTCGAAGCGGGCGAGGGGCCCTATCAGGGAACCGATGTCTGCGTCTGCCATGGCGATCTGGCTGACTTCGGCATTGACTTCAAACTCACCCAGGGCCTTGAGCCCCCTGGCGAGGTTCCGATCGGCTGCCGCCGCAAACTTCACGGCAATGGCGGAAACTTGTACCTCAGCTGTTGAGACCCCGGTGGCCTCCATGGTTCCGGACAGGCGTAGTCCGTTACTCTGGGGAGCCGCGACCAGGGACAACACCCCCGCCGCAAGTTCCAGTGTGCTGCCGTCATCCAGCGTGAGCGCGAGCGGTTGCCCTTGATCCCGGCCCACGCGGGCATTGATCTGCCCTGACTTTACCAGGCCGTCAGCGTCAACGGCCCCCTGGAATTCGGCATTCACGGCATGTGCGGTGATCCGGCCGTTGTCGACAGTGACTTGCCCGTCTGGGGCGATGGTAATAATGCCCGACAGATGACTGTTACCGGATATCAGGACCTTGGCCGGTTCCGGTGCAAAGGGTGACAGCATGGCGTCAAGGTCGATGGTGATCTGTCTGGCTTCGGCGGCGTCTTTGATCTGCACCGTGCCGTCGATCAGCGTCAGGTCTTCGGTGCGGGCCGTGATCTTGGCGCGCCAATCCGAAAGCCGTCCGTCGCCATCGACGTTTGCCGTCAGGGCAGGCAACCCTTCCAGACCTATCGTCCGGACGATCAGACCGCCCGGCGGTTCGCTGGCTTCGAACGTCGTTGTCAGGTGATTGTCCTTGGGACGGAACTGGAACTTGCCCTTGACCGTGCCTGGTGCGTCGAGCCGGACAACAACGAGCGATCCACCGATCCCTTCTGCGGCATTCGTAAGCTGCAGGTCGCCCTTGGCCGAAAGGGAGGCAGGCGTGCCAAGCAACGGTTCTCCCAGGTCGATGCGTTTTATGTCGAGCGTGCCGATTTCCACGGCGGGGATCGATGTCGATCCACTGTCGTCCGGCTCTTCGGAGCCGGCGATGGGCGTCCGGGCGACGGTCATCCGGTCGGCGGTCAGCCTGTTGACGGCAACGGTACCGTTGAGCAGTTCCAGTGGCCGCCAGTCCAGCGCAACGTTTACGGCCTCGAACCAAAGCCCCTTGCTGTCGCCGACCGCGATCCGATCGACTGTCAGGTCACCCGGAGAGGTGCCGCCGAGAGTGCCGATCTGGAGTTGGAAGTCGGGGCCGGACGCGACTGATTCTGCAATATCCGCCAGCACATTGCGGCCGGAGTTTGTGAGCAGGAGAGCAAGCGGCAATGCTGCCATTGCCACCAGAACACCCAGAATAATGGCGGCGATTTTGAAAGTTCGTTTCGACAGAATGGCCATTAGAAGACCTGGCCGAGACCGGCGTAGAACGCAAAGTCCGGATCGTCGCTTTCCGGGTTGAGCGGGATGCCAAAATCGATACGGATCGGACCGATGGCGGTGTAGTAGCGAATGCCGAGGCCGACGCCCGCCTGGAACTTGACGTCTGAGCTCGGTATCGATTTTTCCGAAACCAGGCCGGCATCGACAAACGGCACAAGACCGATCGTGTCGGTGATCCGGAACCGGAACTCGGCACTGGTTTCCAGGAGGCTGCGTCCACCGACCACCTCACCATTTCGCCTGGGGCCCACATTGCGGTAGGCGTAGCCTCTGATCGAACCGCCACCGCCGGCAAAGAACCGCCGGTTGGCGGGGATTTCATCGAGAGCGGCGCCAACGAAACTGCCCGCGGCAATCCGGCCTGCGGCCACAAACCGTCCGGCATCGTCAAGCCGCTGATAGGCCGACAGATCCACCCGGCTGAGTACAAAGGCATTGTCGTTCAAGACGTCGTAGAACGGCTCAACCAGCAGGGCACTGTGAATGCCCCGGGTCGCATCGAGCCGGTTGTCTCGGCTGTCGTAATCGAGGGTTCCCGGGATGCCCAGGAGCGTGAAACGTTCCTTACCGAAGGCATCTTCGGTTCTTGAGACCTCAACCTCGCCGGCAATGCTGCCGGTGAGCTGCTTGTCGAAGCGGCGCGACAAACCGGCCTTGGCTGTGATCGACCGGCTTTCGTAGGCATCCGGATGTTCACGCAAAAACGTCAGGTTGGAGAAAAAGTCGGTGTCGATATTCGTCACCCCGGGCTTCAGGAACGAGACTGCCGCCCGGTACTTGAGTTCATCGATAGGCCCGCCGCCGAATTGCGCAACGGTACCTTCTACACGCAGCCGCTCAGCCTGACCGAACAGATTCCGATGTGCCCAATAAGCTTCCACCTCCCCACCATCGACGCTTGACCAGCCGACGTTTGCGCCAATCAGGCGGCGCTTGCGTTCCGAGACCTCCACGGCCACAGGCAACCGGTTGCCCTTCGACAGCTTGTTGGATTCGGTAATCCGGACGCTTTCAAAAACATCAAGCCGCCGCAGTCTCTCGCGGGCGTCTTCAATCGCAACGGGCGTGTAGGGCGATCCCGGAACGATTCCGGTCTGGCGTGTTGTGAAGTCATTGTCCATGGCCTCGGTGCCGACCACCGTCACCGTATCGAATGTCGCAAACGGACCGGGGTCGACGGTAAGGGTGATATTGAGGCGCCTGCTCTTGTGTTCTGCGATGACTTTCCGGTCAGCGATACGCGCGAGCGGGTGTCCATGTTCCCGCCAGGCGCGGACAATCCTGCCCTCTGCATTCAGGACGGCCCCGGAGCGTGCCGGCTCTCCCGCGACGATGCCGTAGGTTGCGGCATCCCGGGATGGCTCATCTTCACCTGCCGACGGTTGTGCAATGCGGGTCTGCCCGAAGAGGAACCTCGGGCCTGTGTTCACCCTGATGACCACCGGTACAGATTTGCCGTTCTTGGGAAACTTAGTACTCGGGGCGAGGCTTGAGGCGGGGCGTCCGGCAATCGAGATGTTCACCGTCCCGCCATAGTGGCCTTCCGAGAACAGTGCGGCGATCATCCGCGGAACATCGGCTTCCGCACGGGCTTTAAAGGCGCCACTGTCCGGTGGCCGCCGGTCGGTCAAGTTGGCAAGGGTCGATGCGCCTTTCAGGCGTGCCTCGACGTCCGGATTGGCCGGTTTCACGTCGAAAGTGACGTCGTATTTTATACCGGTTTTGGTGGCATTCTTGGCGTCGTCATCATCGCTGCCGAATAGCGTTATGCCAAAGATCTCAAACGCATGGGCACCCGTCATCCCGAAGGGCGCGATCAGTCCCAGGCACAAACACGCCAGAATGGCGCATTTCCGCCATTGATGTAGCACCAATCGCACTTTACTCAACCACACAACCTGAGCCTTTCGGCGCCGTCCCCATGACCGCAGACACGACCGCAAACAGGACCGGCCAAAACTGATGAGTCTATTCAACGCGTCTGGGCCGAGATTGCAAGGGCCAGCATGAATACAGTGTGAATAAGTCACGCCGTTTCAAGAGCTTTGATGAATCACGGCTGATCTGGCGTCCCGCTCTGGCAGGCGTTGGTTGGTTGAGATGAAGGATTAAAACGGTGACTAGAGGGGAAAACGGACGTTTGTCGTAGATGTGAAACTCCGAACCGACTGATCTTCTCCCCGGTTTAGTGGACGGTTCAAAAAGATCCGTTTGACTGTTTATCGAATTGATAGGTATTGGAACACCGAAGAATGCGAAGGTAAGTGTATTAACAGCCCTCTGCAATTTGACAGTTGCGAAAGAAGGAACAACAATGTTGTCAATGCCTTGCCCGCTTGTTCGAACCTTCGACAATCTCCATCAATTGGAGCTTGGACCCATGAACGGCCTGACGTGCACGCTATATAACATTGCATGGATTAGCGGTCGGAGCCGTTTTTTTCGATACTGGTTTAAGCCGACATGGTGAGCGCCGAGATCGCTGACCTGCCAGAGGATAGTGCCCATGTCTTCCTTTCCTATTCCAGGAAGGATCGTGAGCAAGCTCAGAAAATATCCGATGTCCTGAAGCAGCGGCATTTCGGGGTCTTCAAGGATACCGACGACATATTACCAACGGAAGAGTGGCGCGGGCGTCTGGAGCAATTGATCCACGAAGCGGACACGATCGTATTTCTCTTGAGCCCAAGCAGCATCGCTTCGGAAGTGTGTGCCTGGGAAATCGACTTGGCCGCGTCCCTAAACAAACGGATCGCCCCGATTGTCATCGAAGATGTGGACACCGACCACATTCCTCCCCTGCTTGCCCAGTTGAACTTTATCTTCTGCACGGCCCGGGACCGCTTTGACGATGCCGTCGACAGTCTGGTATCCGCTCTCAACACCGATATCGATTGGATCCGGGAGCACACCCGCCTCAACACCCTGGCCGGACGCTGGGAAAAGGCCGGCCGACCGGCCCGCTTTCTTCTGCGGGGTCAAGATATTGCCGATGCAGAATCATGGCGGGACACGCAGCCGCGAGAGGCGCCGGCCGTCACCAACCTCCATGCGTCATTCATCACCGCTAGTCGGCGGGTGGCTACAAAACGGCAACGGATGACGGTGACCTTCTCCCTGGCCGGTATGATCGCCGCTTTGGGGTTGGCCGGTTTCGCTTATCTTCAGCGGGAGGCGGCGATTGAAAACGAACAGCGCGCCGTCACTGCCCAGGCGCTGGCCGAGCAGCAGCGCAACGAGGCGCAAGTCAACCAGTCCCTGCTATTGACGCGGCTCGCCGGCACCGCCCTGACCCAAGACAGGCCGGTCGAGGCGGCACTGTTGGCGCTTGAGGGCCTGCCGGACCCGCAAAGCGTCGACGCCACGAAACGGGATCGTCCCCTCGTCGATGCGGCGCAGGTCATGCTGCGAAAGTCGAAGCGAAAAATCATCGAAAGGAAGATCGTCGCCGCATTGAAGGCCCCCATTGACGAGGTCGAGGTTAGCCACAAAGCAGACCTTGCGATCATGCGGGCGTCGCGGACCGGCGAAACGGTCGCCGTGGGTCTAAAGACGTTGGAACAGTTGTATTCCCTGCAGGCCGACAGGTACCGGAGCGGCACCAACCGGATCGTCTTGTCGCCGGACGGGCAGCAAATGGCGGCGCTCGCATCGAATGGAGAGCTCCGCATCCTTGACGCGCGCACCGGCAAGGAGAAACAGCGCATCACGTTGGCTTCGGGTGCCGGCAGGCTGATCGGATTCAACAGTGCAGAGAACTTGGTCATCGTCCACCGGGGTAACGGAAATGTGGCCGCGATCAGCTTGGACACGCAAAAAAACATCTATCAAATAGAGGGTCAGACAGCCGCCGTCAGTCCGGACGGCAACCGGCTTGGGGTCGTCCGGCAGGCCCGGCTTGAGCTCTTCGACGCGAAGACGGGTGAGACAATTCACCAGGACACACGGGATCTGAAAGGACCGCTCAACGCGGCGAACCGGTTGACCTTCAGCCCGGACGGACGCCGTATCGCTGCCTCCTCCGATCACGTGACCTGGGTTTACGATGGACGTCTGGGACCCTACCTCGCCAGTACCGGCAATCGTAAACAATCGCAGCTTGCGGTCAGTTTCAGCGGCGACGGTGATTGGCTTGCGATCGGCGCAGCAGACGGGCGTACGATTATCTACGATCTGGGCAAGCGCAGCATCGTTGGCAGCTATGGCGGCCTTAAGAGCTGGAACTTCGACGTTAAACTCTCGGCCGACAAACAGACCGTCTTGAGCACTGGTGCCAACGGCGAGTTGCACGTGTGGGATCCCATCAAAAAGGCGTTGATCTCCCGGGCGCGCGGCCACACCGCAGAGGTAACCAAGGGGTATCTGATACGCGACGATTCAATGGCCCTGAGCGTTTCGGCTGATGGTACGGCGCGCGTCTGGGATCTCCCCAACCGGTCTGGTGCCGACCGTACGCTGGTCGAGGAATTCCGCGGCAAGCCTGTCTATTCGCGGGACGGTCAAACGGTAGCCCTGTCGGGCGCAGGGCTCTTTCGCGTGCAGTCCGGCGCCGGTTCAGCCGCTCCGCCGTCCAGCGATCTAGGCCCCAAGTATCTTGCATTTTCCAGGTCCGGTGATCGGTTGCTCGGTCTCCACAGGGATCCGGAGACAGGGCGCGAGCGCGACATCTGCTTTTACGATGGGCTCACCGGCGCCGAGAAACGATGCATTTTGGCCGGTCGTGCGGAGGCGATAGTCTGGCACGCGTATATCGACGATGCGGCCAAGGTCGTCGCCGGAAACGTGATGATTGATGGCGCCAGCATGATTTCGAGCCACGACGGGGAAACCGGCGAACAGATCGGTCGTCTGCCCCTTGAGTCGAAAACCCTGCTTTCCGGAAAAGGCTTTAGCCCGACCACCCCGACCGTTTCTCCCGATGGCAAGCGTATCTATGTCCAACGGACCGACAACGAAATTCTGGTGTTGGATGTCAAGCTTTCAAAGGAGATATCGCCTCGGATCCGTGCCAGCAAGAATGACTCGAAGGGCGCTGTCTTTCTGCATGACCGGGGGCATGTCGCATTCTTCTGGGCTAACGGATCGGTTGAAATTCTGAACATCGATACAGGCAAGGTTGCCGCAACCTACGCCCTCAAAATCGCGCCTTATTCAGATATCCATCCATCTCCGTCCGGCCGCTATCTCTCTGTCAAGACCGCCGACGGCAACCTGATCCTCGCAGACAGCATGACCGGCCAAACGGTTTTGGAACTGGCTCTCCCTGGACAAAATCCCATGGAGAGACCGGTGTTTTCGAGCGATGAACGCTATGTCCTGGCAAGCCGGGACGCCACCACGGCCGTCTGGGATCTCCGAAATGGGCGTAAGCTGGAAACCTTTTCCATGGACTTTGGGAAAAGTCACCCCAGCGTTTTTGTCAAAGGGTTTTCTCCGGACACCAAACATATCGCCACCTGGTCGTGGACCGGTGTTAAACGCTGGTCGTTTCGGCCCGATCCTTTAACGTTGATCATCGCTGCACGGTCCGACATTTCACGGTGTCTGTCCCCGGCGCAGCGAAAGGCGTATTCCTTACCACCCGAACCACCTCGCTGGTGCATCACCGGACCGGGATTGCAAATGGAAACCAATCCGGAAAACTGGAGGCCGAAGTGGCCATTCGTTGATCGGGTTTGGCGCGATTGGCAAATTCATCGCGACAAGGGCGAAGCTGCGGAACTGCCAGGGTAAAACGCTCCTGATGGGCCAGTAAGGCGCCCGCCCTAACCCGTCACCGCCCGCCGGCGTGCCAGGTCTTCCGGAGACCAGTGGGCCTCCCGGTCATAATACCCTTCCGTTGCAGGCACATCGGTCGGCAGGATCACCCAAGGCTGCTTGGAAGCGGTGTAGATATGGATATCCGGAGGAAACCGATCGGGATCGTCGAGACTGCCGACGCGGACGAAGCGGATGTCGTCTCCGGCCCCGGCATAGTTGCTCCACAGGGCGATGCGGCAGGTGGGGCACCGGCTGAACTTCTGCCCGGCACCGCTTTGTGATGGCGTGTCGACAATCTCGGGGGCGCCTTTGAGCACAACAACACGGTCGGCCTCGATCATCGCATTGAGGGCAAAGGCCGAGCCGGATTCCCGCTGACACCAACGGCAATGGCAGCAATGTACATACATGGGCTTGCCGGTCATCCGGTAGCGCACCTCGCCGCAATCACATCCGCCGTCTGTAACCTGATCCTGCCCGTCGCTCATGCCAGTGTTTCCTGATTGTGGGTTATGGTTCTCATCGTCGCTCAGACACTGAGCGTACCTGTCGCCGTCTGGACCGCATGGCCGGCGACCCTTACTGCGGTTATGTCTCCGCCGGCCACGTCTGCCGAGAGATCGATCTGACTCGGTCGGCCCATCTCGTAACCCTGCTCGACACGCCACTGATGGGTGCCGTCCCCGGGGGGGTCGCAGGGAATGATCTGGCCCGGAAAGGCCGCCGCCGCCGAACCCGTTGCCGGATCCTCCGGCACGCCGAATTCCGGCGCAAACATGCGGGCATGAAAAGCGCTGCCGTCTTCGACGCCGCCGCGGCAGTAGACGTAGACCCCGACAATGTCTTGGCCGGCCTTGGCTGCAGCCCAGTGAGACATGTCGACTTGCGCTTTGCCTACGGCCTCGATCGAGTTCAGGGGAACAAACAGCCAGTCATTCCCGGCCTGGACGAACTGGGGCACATGGTCGACAAAGCCGACCACCGCACCATCGATTGAGAGCATGTCCGCGATGACGTCTGTCCCGGCTGCAGGTCTTGGCGCGTCCGGTGTCGCCGGCGCCGTGAACGATGCATAGCCTGTGTTGTTTGCCCCCTTCGTCACTTCAGCCGGCACCAGGCCCAGTTGCTCCTCTAGTGTGATCTTAACGTCGGTGCTGTTGCCCGGTTGGCGGTGAGCGAGCACAATGGCCGTGCCGATTGTCGGGTGACCGGCAAACGGTATTTCCTTGGCGGGCGTAAAGATCCTTAACTCCGCGGTATGACCGGCATCCTTTGGGGTGCGCACAAAGGTGGTTTCCGGGAAATTGAACTCTCGCGCGATCTTTTGCATCCGGTCGTCGGGGATGTCATCGGCATCGAGCACGACGGCCAGCTGGTTGCCCGTGAAATTGACTTTCGTGAACACATCCATGATGTGAAATTGGTAGTCGGCCATCTCGTTTCTCTCCCGGCGGCGAGTGCTGCTTGTGTTATAGAGGCTTCAAGAACAACAGAGACCGGACATAACACGGTATGCCCGCGCGATCATCTCACATTGCGGACAAATCATGATCGACAATCCGTTGTTCTACATGGCAGCGGTGCCGGCGGTCATGATATCGGGCATTTCCAAGGGCGGCTTCGGAGGTGGGCTCGGTGTCGTCGCTGTGCCCCTGATGGCGTTGACAATATCCCCGATCCAGGCAGTCGGAATCATGTTGCCGATCCTGTGCTGCATGGATCTGGTCGGCGTGTGGGCCTACTGGAAGAAGTGGGATCGATTCAGCCTGATTGTGCTCGTGGCCGGCGGCATGATCGGCATTGCCTTGGGTGCGCTCGTCTTTCGATACTTCGATGCCGGCGCCGTCAAGCTTTTCATCGGTCTGATCGCTGTGGGGTTTTCACTCAATCACTGGGCACGCCAACGTGGTGATCAACCCAAGCCAGCGCAACCGAACCGTTGGCGCGGCGGCTTCTGGGGCGCGGTATCCGGTTTCACCAGCACAATTGCCCATGCCGGCAGCCCGCCTGTCGCCATGTACCTGATGCCCCTGCGTCTTGAGCGCACTCGCTATCACGCCACCACAGTGTTCCACTTTCTTGCAGTCAACTATGCCAAAATCATTCCGTTTGTCTGGTTAGGGCAATTCAATACCCAGAACCTGTCCACGTCCGCCGCCTTGTTGCCGTTTGCCTTGGCTGGGTCGTTTATCGGAATCTGGCTGCACCGGCGCATTTCGGATGTGCTGTTTTATCGTCTTTGTTATGGATTTCTGTTTCTGGTTGGCTGCAAATTGTTGTGGGATGGCGGCCGGGCGCTCGTCTAAGGGACAATCCGGCGGTAACGTTGGCTTTTCGAGGGGACAAGATAATGAGCTTGCATGAGTATCATGACCTGCAATCCGTGCGTGATGCTCTGTCGAGCGGACGCAGCTTTGAAAATTCGGTGTTGCAGGGCCTGGATCTAAACAGCGTCGAAGACATGTTTTGCGGCACGAAGGTCGACGGGGCAGCGTTTCTGGGGTGCCACATGACCCCGGAGACCACATTCAGCCTGATCGCCCGGGGCGCCCTTGTGTTTCCCCGCCTTGAAGGGCTTCATTTCAACCCCTACCGCCCGTCTCTCTATTCGGCGGGAGAATTGTTTGACGGCTTCGATCCGGACGACCCGTGCACCTATTGCAACACGCCTGACGCCATGATCTACAGGCACTGGAGCGAAACCGGACGGGAATCGCCCCCAAGCGTCATGGAATCCCTGGCGCGCCGCCTGCACGACCACGCGATTACCGATGCGCTCAACGATATCATCACCGCCAAGCCGCCCGAGAAAGTCATCGGCATCATGGGGGGGCATAGTATGGCCCGCAATGATCCCAACTATCGCGAAGTCGCCCTGATCGCTCGCACACTCGCCCGCAACGACTATCTTGTGGTAACCGGCGGTGGCCCCGGCGCCATGGAGGCCGGGCATCTCGGCGTCTGGTTCGCTGAGCGCCCGGTAAGTGACCTGGACGCAGCGATTGAAATCCTTTCTTCAGCGCCCCTCTACAAAGACCTCCGCTGGCTGTCTGCGGCCTTTCGCGTCATGGAGCGGTTCCCCCAGTCAGCGGACGCCTTCCAGAGCGTCGGGATCCCCACTTGGCATTACGGCCACGAACCGCCAACCCCGTTTGCGTCGCAGATTGCCAAATACTTTGCCAACAGCGTTCGTGAAGAAGGCCTGATCACGATTGCCATCGGCGGTATTGTTTTCTCGCCTGGAAGTGCCGGCACGATACAGGAACTGTTTCAGGATGCGGCCCAGAATCACTATGTGACAACAGGGTGGGTCAGCCCCATGATATTGCTTGGTACGGAGTACTGGACGACCGACAAACCGATCTATTCCGTTTTTCGCGAGCTCGCGGAGAATGAAGAATATGGCTCCCTGGTGGCCCTGGTTGACGGACATGACGCTGTTGTCGAATTCCTTGAAAACAACCCGCCACAGCACGTAACCCGTTCCGGGTTCGTTTTTTGCGACGTGCATTGCACCGACACTTGACCCTATGATTGACGGCAACGCGGGAGGCGGCCTTGACCAGAGAAATTGCAGAAATTCCGATTGAGGAGTTTTCCGACCGGAGAAACCGCGCGGCCATCAGGGCTGCGGAAACCGGGCTGTCCGGGCTTCTGGTCTGTTCCCGCGGTGGCGGTACGCTCGACCGCTACGGCGACATCATGTATCTCGCCAATTTCTACACGTCGTTTCCCTACATTCCCGATCTGGCCGACAACTGGTCGGCCCGCGCGCATGCCTTTCTGGTGCTGGCGGCCGACGGCGAGGCGATCCTGGTCACGGATGTGCCTGACGACGGGCAGATTGCCATGCCGTCTGGATGTGTCGTCAACACGGACATGGTCGCAGAAGGTGTCGTCGCGGCGATGAAGCGCCTCGGCCTTGACCAGGGCCGGGTAGGGCTTGTCGGTGGCGATGTGTTGCCGGTCAACACGTTCAATCAACTGAAAGCCGGTCTTGACACTGCCGACTGGATAGATGCGCAAGGCATCCTCAGTACATTGCGGTCGGTCAAGAGCGAACCCGAGGTGGAACGGCTGCGTCAGGCCTCAAAACTTGGCTCACGGGTGATCGAAGCCATGATGGAGGCAGCCGTCCCAGGAGCCACTCATGGCGATGTGGTTGCCGCGGGAAGCCAGACGCTCATCCCGGCCGGCGGCATGCTCTACAATTCCTTCATGGCATCGGGGCGTGGCGGTGAAGAACCGGTTTACGACCGCAGTAGTTTTCCGACCTGGGGGTCGACCACAAGGCTTGAAAAGGATCACTGGATCAGGCTTGGCATTTCCGGGGTTCTGGATGGCTATTTCTTCGATCTCTCAAGATCAAAGGCGGTCGATGTGAGCACAAATCGCCAGATCGATCTGTTCGAGGCTGCGATCAGTGTTGTTGACGCGGGCATTGCGGCTCTTGTCCCGGGTGCGACGGCGGAGGAAGCGGCCCTCGCTGGCCTGGGCAAGCAGGAGGCGCTCGGCTTTGCCAATGACGGCGTCTTCCGGGGCTTGGGCCACGGCGTCGGTCTGGGTTGGGATACCCCGTGGCTGGCGCCCGGCGACCGGACGGTGATCGAGCCGAACATGGTTATCTGCGTTGAGCGTACAGTTCGACAGGATGGTTATCTGGGGGACTTCGAGGAAACAGTGCTGATCACCGAAGAAGGTCCAGTCAAGCTGACCGACGCGACAATCCGGTTCTGGTAATCGGGAAAGGTCTCGTTAAAACGACGAAGACCGGACCTTTTGGGGTCCGGTCTGTGCATTTGAAATGACGGCAGAGCTTTATCAGGTGACGGGGTAGGGGCTCTGGTCGTCTGGTTTGTCTGTTGCCGTGGAGGGAACGGAACCCTCAGGTGCCGGTGTTTCGGCCTGGCGCTTGCGGGCCGCCATGAACTGGTCGAACTCGGCCTTGTCCTTGGCATCGCGCAACTGTTCCAGAAAATCCGTGAATTCCTTCTGTTCGGCTTCCAGCCGGCGCAGGGTCTCGTCACGGTACTCGTCGAACGCATGGTTGCCGCTTGACGGGGGCTTGCTGTGGCGTGACCACCACTCGCCGGTCACACCCTTCTTGGGCTGGCGTTCATTGTGCCAGCGGCCGGCCTTGTTTTTCTTCGAACAACCCATACGTCCACTCCATATCAGATAGGCCAAAATCCCAAGGCCGATTGGCCAGAAGATGATAAAGCCCGCTATCATCACGGCAATCCAGGCGGGTTTGCCGTATTCGTCTAATTTTGCTGTAAGTTCCATCAGCCTCTCATGTAAATGTTGTTTACATTCACATATCTGGCAATCGCAACCGTCTTTGTCAAGTGAGACAACGCCGAAATCGCGGTGTTTCTCTCAGGTTTTCTTCATGTAAAACTGTCTTTTCTGATGCCAAGGCCTTGAAGATAAATCAAAACTGACGCTTCAAGGAGGTCTTCTGCAGGCATGGGAATCTTGCGTCGGGCGTCATCGCCGCGGGCAAACAGGGACGCTGTTCCATGGGCCAGCGACCAGATGTGAAGGCTTATCATCAAGGCGGGCGGGCGATTTTCGATCGGCAATGTCGCGCAAAGCGCGTCAGCCCCCTGTCTCAGCACGTCGAATGCCTTTTCACTGGCCCGCGCAAGCTCCGGGCTATGGTCGGGCGGCATGCCGGACTCAAACATTGCCGTATAGAATGCAGGCTCGGTGCGGGCAAAGGCCAGATAGGCCTGGCCAATGTTCTGGAGTGCGGTCAGAACGTCAGGATTGCCGTCGTTCCAGGCAGTAGACAGCATCGCCTCAAACCGCTCAAACCCTAGTCTTGCGACGTCTGCGATAAGCGCATCGCGGTCCTTGAAATGCCGGTAGGGCGCCGCCGGACTGACGCCGGCCGAACGGGCGGCTTCGGCAAACGTAAAACCCGCTGGCCCCTTGTCGGCAATAAGCTCCAGGGCTGCATCAATCAGCGCCTGCCGCAGATTTCCGTGATGATAGCTGCGTTCGTGCTTGTCGCTTTTTTTCTTTGACCAACTCATGTAAATACTTGTTACATCAGTTAGACGCGTTCGTCACCGGTATTTGACGATTGATCGGGTTGCCCGTCGCCTTCTGTTTCATCGGTGATCGGGATGGTGAAAGAGAAAGTGCTGCCGCAGCCCTTGCCCGATTCAACCCAGATTTCCCCGCCAAAACCCTCAACAATCTTCTTGCAGATCGACAAGCCGATGCCGGTGCCGCGCTGTGTTTGGGTTTGTGCCAGCCGGACGAACGGTTGAAATATGCTGTCCGCAAACTGTGCCTCGATCCCTGGACCATTGTCGCTGACATCGAAACGCCAATCCTTTTCACGCTTTTCCACGGTCAGACGGATTTTGGGGGTGACACCCTGCGATGAGTACTTGAGGGCATTGCCGACCAGGTTCTCCAGAAGCCGTGAGAACTTCAGCGGGTCACCGTAAAGAATAGGCATGGGATCACAGGAGAACCAGGCCCCGGATGTCTGTATTGCGTCGTCCAGGTTATCGAGAACCTGAGAAAGGGGATCTCCCGCTTCGAACCGAACGGACTTGGAACCAGTGGCGCCGACTTTTGCGTCTTCCAGAGGTCCTTTATCAAATCATTCATGCGTCCTGCCGAGCGCTGAATGCCAGCAAGATATCCCTGTGCGGTGTCGTCGATCTGATCGTGAAAATCGGCTTTGAGCAAGTCGGCAAACGCCAGGATTCTGCGCACCGGCGCCTGCAAGTCATGAGAGGCGACATGAGCAAAACGTTCCAGATCCGCGTTTGACTCCAGTAGCTCTTCGACTAGTCGTGACGCCCGGGCGTCATGTTCCTGCAATTCGCGGCTTTGTTCCTTGAGTGTCGTAATATCGGTTCGTGTCCCCACGACCCAGCCATTGGTCAGGTTGGTCTCAGAGACACGCAGGCACAAACCGTTTGACAGATTTTGCTCGAAAGGCTCCGGATTGCTTCTGTGCATCGACAACCGGTCCTGCACCCACTGATCGACGTTTTCGTCGCCACAGACGCCCAGGCAATGGGTCGCCGTGTCGCGTGCTATCTGCTCGAGATTTGTGCCTGGTTTCCACTCTTGACCGATGGGGCAGTACATGTCCCGGTACCGGGCGTTGCAATACACCATTGTGGCGTTGTCATCAAAAATAACAAAGCCCTCATCGAGCGCTTCAATGGCGTCCGCAATGAATTCGGATTGTTCTCTCATGTTGCCCCGTCCTGAGGGTCAGCCGCACTCCAGACGCCCCAGTCTCCGAAGAGATTGAAACCAATAACGTATTGATTCGCAACAATTCCGATCCTGAAAATTGGGCTTGGATGAGATCTGAAGCAGGCAAGGCCGGATGGTTTACGCTGGTGGTCCGGCAGAGGCACGGATCTTGAGTTCGGGCTCAACATGAATGCGCGGCATGGAACCGGGATCCCTAATGAGTTCGAGAATCATGTCGGCCGCAGTTCTGCCAATGCGGCGTGCTGGAATTCGCACAGTCGTAAGGGCCGGTTCGATCTGCGCGGAAGAGGGAAAGTCCCCTATGCCCACCACCGACAGGTCACCGGGAACCGATCGGTTCAAAGAGTGCGCTGCAAACACCGCTCCTTGGGCAATAATGTCGTTGCCTGAAACGATGGCGGTTGGGCGGTTTGCCCCCGACAGGAGCCGTTGCGCTGTTTGTTTGGCCTCTCCGATATCGTACTCGCTTTGGATGATCCATTCCGGCCGTGGGACAATTCCAGCCTCGGTGAGGGCGCGAAGAGCGCCGCTGCGGCGGGCACGGGCACGATCATTCATGTCGGTTTCGGCGAAGATCAGGGCGATGTCGCGATGCCCCAGGTCCAGCAGGTACCGGGTAACCAGCCAGCCGGCAATCTCATTGTCTATGCCGATACACGGATAGGGGGCGTTCTCGTCATAGGCCCAAAGGGTCATGAACGGAATGCCTCTCTCGGTAAGCGGCGCGAGAGTTTCCGGCAGATGATCGAGCCCGACAATCACCACGGCATCGACCCGGCGTTCCAGAAGCGTGCGAACCAGCCGGCCTTCCAATGCGGCGTCATAGCCGTGAGATGCGATCAGCATGGTATAGTTGTGATGCATCAGACGTGTCGAAAACGCCTCGATCATTTCCGAAAAAATCGCATTGTCGATGGTCGGCACGACGAGGCCGATGGCGTCCGTGCGCTGCCCATGGAGACTGCCTGCCAGCCTGTTGCGGACATAGCCCAGCCGGTCGATGGCTTCCTCGATCCGCCTTGTCGTGGCGGCGCCAACGATATCCGGCTTGTTCAGATAGCGCGAAACAGTAGCCGGGGAGACGCCGGCTTGAGTGGCCACATCGACAATGTTTGCGACCTTTTTCTGCGTCAAGATTTCAATTCCCAAAAACGGCACTCAGCGAATGAAAACAATTTCAGAATCTTCGCTGCTGGCAGATTTGTATAGCGAAGTGTCGATCCGGTCAAATCTGCCCGGGCCTGTAGAGTGTTGATTTTGCGAGGATAATTTTCGGAGGATGCGCCTCAAGAATAGCGATGCTTTAGCTGACATATTTTGCATGAAATCGTATGCACAAAATTCTCATTTCAGTACACTTATGGGCGAGCGAATGCGCTATTCTGCCCTGAAAGCTTCGACCGACGGCTACCAGCTTGCGGCCTATAACATGCCTCACTTCATTGCTCAGTCCATCAAGTTCAAGACCAAATACAACGTCGACAATCTCGAACCCATCGCCGTCGGGGGGCTGTAAATCAGGAGACACGCAATGTCGTCATTGCCCGCGCAAACGGATAAGCTGGCCCCTGTGTCGAACGCAGAAGCGGTCGATGTGGACGAGGTCTTCGTCCGGGCACGCCGGGCACAGCAGGCATTTGCCGCAACAGCCGGCCAGGCGACGCTTGACCGCGCAGCCCTGGCGGCAGCCTGGGCCCTGATGGAGCCGTCACGAAACTGCGAACTGGCAACTCTGGCCGTCGAAACAACCGGGCTTGGCAGAGTCGAAGACAACTCCGGCATTACCGAAGAGGAACTCATGGCGTTGTGCGCCAAGCGCCTGGGAAAGTTCAAGACACCGGGCCGGATCCATTTCGTCACGGAAATGCCCACGGGACCCTAAGGCAAGATTCAGCGCCTGAAAACTGCTGGATCTTGTGAGGGACGCCTAGCGCGGGCCGTGAGCTCCAGCAACCTGCTTCAGATGTACTAGAGGCTCTGCTCTGACGGTGGCGGTTCGAATGAGACCACCTGAACTACACTGGAAAGTTGAATGTCCGGGTAATGTTCTCGCATACCTTCAAGCATTACCTCATCGGGCCACTCGTCAGACTTCCCAACGAAGGTTGCGACTTCGGAGAGAGCCATTTCCGTACACTGAAATACCTCAACCACTACGGTTTTGCTGGAGTCTCCGTCACAAACAAACCTCATCGGACCGGGAGCAATGTGGCGTTCACGCCAACGTAAGGTCGAAGTCTTCTCGCCACTCAATATTTGCGGGAAGAGGCGGTCTACAACGCCAAGTGTCTGAATCTCTTCGGGCATGGCTGCGAATCTAACTAAGGCGTTGAAGGTTTGCAATATCCGCACGGTTGCGGTTCCACATGAGTAATGTGGATGTCTGAATTGGAGCGCAAATCGCCTCTCCCGTCTGTCGATTGAGTGTCTGTTCCACTCCGGCCGCCGGACATCCTGACTGGTGTTGACGGTCAGTGAGCGTACGGGGCTCAACCGCACTGCAGTCAGACTGTGTTTAGGCTTCTTGAGGTCACTTTAGGGAACTGACGACAGTAAGGCGCCCCGTTATCCTCTTCAACGGCCATCAAGATTTGACTGTTTGGTCCTGTCACTGTCACCGCAATTGGCCCTTGAAGCCATTCTCTGGAACGTGCACAGGACGGTGGAACTCAATCAGTTGTACCAGGAGAGCAGGGCACTCATGTACGTACCTCCACATTTTTCTATGTCCGAAACCGCAGACATGCTGGCATTCGCCGCCGATCGTGCGTTCGGAACGGTGGTCGTGGCCGACCCGTCCGGGATGCAAGCCTCTCACTTACCGTTTCTTGTTGATGGCAACGGTGCGACGGACCCAAAGATCCGCTTTCATGTGGCGCGGCCCAATCCGATCCATCGTGCAATCGAGGCGGGGCATCAGATCCTGTTGATTGTTGCAGGCCCTGATGCCTATATTTCGCCGGATTGGTACAGTGCCGAAAACCAGGTGCCGACCTGGAATTACACCGCCGTGCACTTCGAAGGGGCCGGCCGGATACTGTCGCTCGAAGAAACCACAAGGATGGTCGACGACATTAGCGCCCTGCACGAGGCTAAGCTGGCGCCTAAGAAACCGTGGACATCCGACAAGATGGACCCTGAGCGCCTGGCGGCCATGTTGCGGGTGATCGTTGGGATCGAGATGTCGGTAACCAATGTTGCCGGCACCTGCAAACTGTCGCAGAACAAGAGTGCCGACGACCGGGCCGGGGTTATAGAAGCCTTGCAGGCGTTACCCGATGCCGGTGATGCCGCAATCGCGCAGATGATGGAAAATTTACCTGAAAGCTGAGCTCAAATGGTGTAATCTGGCCACTGTTTCCTGTTTGTTAACCAAGGGCTAACCACAAAGGTGCCACTTTTGCGGACTAGTCCAAGACCAAACACCGGGGCTCGCAAGCGGGACTTCTCGGAGAGATGCTTTGGCAGTGCCGGATCCGGCCGATTGGCGATCTTGAAGCACCGGGCAATGAGGTGAAGATAGCAATGAAGAAACTCGCGATACTTGTCGTTGCGTCCACGTTTGCTCTTGCAGCGTGTTCGACCAACCCCTACACCGGCGAAGAGCAGGTCAGCAATACCGGGAAGGGCGCGGGCATCGGTGCCATTCTCGGTGGATTGACCGGGGCACTGGTCAGCAAGAACAGCGGCAGGGGTGCAGTTATAGGCGCCGGTATCGGTGCGATCGTTGGCGGCGGCGTCGGGGTCTACATGGATCGCCAGGAAGCCGTCTTGCGCGAGCGCCTGCAGAACAGCGGCGTCAGCGTCACGCGGGTCGGCGACGACATCATCCTCAACATGCCCAGCAACATCACGTTTGCTTCCGCAGAGGCGGCGATCAAACCGCAATTCTACGACGTGCTGAACTCGGTTGCCATCGTGCTGGAAGAATTCGACCGCACGATCGTGAATGTGGAAGGCCACACGGACAGCGACGGGACCGCCAATTACAACCTCGACCTGTCGGACCGCCGCGCCGATTCAGTGGCCAACTACATGACGGCCCAGAGAGTCGATCCGCGCCGCTTGCAGGTTCAGGGATTTGGCGAAAGCCGTCCGATTGCCAGCAATAGAACGCGCTCGGGCAAGGCTCAGAACCGCCGCGTGGAAATCCGTCTTGTGCCGGTGCGGGCATAGCAGCCCGGACACAACGCTTCCTTTGCGG
>JAJFHC010000118.1 GCA_021775835.1 Hyphomicrobiales bacterium
AGGCACCGATCTCGCCCTGTTCTCCGCCGGCGCGTCGGTGTCCAAGGAATGGGGTCCCAAGGCCGGCAAGACCGGATGTCTGGTGATCGACAATTCTTCTCAATTCCGGATGCAGCCGGATGTGCCGCTGGTCGTGCCTGAAGTCAATGCGCACGTGCTCGATGACTACATGGCCCGCAACGACCGGCGCAATATCATCGCCAATCCGAACTGCTCCACGGCTCAACTGGTGGTGGCGCTGAAGCCGCTTCACGACGAGGCGAAGATCAAGCGGGTTGTGGTTTCGACCTATCAGTCTGAGTCGGGTGCTGGCGTGGATGGTTCGGATGAATTGTTCAACCAGACCAAGGGAATTTACGTCAACGACTCGCCGACACCGCAGAAATTCACCAAGCAGATCGCTTTTAACGTGATCCCCCATATCGATGATTTTATGGACGATGGATCGACCAAGGAAGAATGGAAGATGGTGGCCGAGACCAAAAAGATTCTCGACCCGAAGATCAAGCTGACCGCGACGTGCGTTCGTGTGCCTGTCTTCGTGGGGCACTCGGAAGCGGTCAACATCGAATTCGAAGACATGATCTCAGCCGACGACGTGCGCGACATCCTGCGGGAAGCGCCGGGCTGTCTGGTGATCGACAAACCTGAGGACGGCGGATACATGACGCCGGTGGAATGTGTCGGCGATTTTGCCACTTTCATCAGCCGGATCCGTGACGATCCGACCATCGACAATGGCATCAACATGTGGGTGGTCTCCGACAACCTGCGCAAGGGTGCCGCGCTCAACACGGTCCAGATTGCCGAAACCCTGATCAACCGCCAACTGATCAAACAGGCGGCCTGATCGAAACCGAACATGACGGTCCCTCTGTCGTCGCGTGCCGCGGACAGGGGGATTAATCCGGCTGCTTTGGTTTCACCGGCAACTGGTGCCGGCTCGCGACCAATGCAAGTTCATCGGCCCCGGCTTCCAGCGAACGGCCGATAACGGCCGAGACCGTGCCGGTGCAAGTGTCAATGGATGCGCGGTCGGCAAGGTTTTCCAGCCTGCAGGCGAGCATCAGGGCTGCCATCAGGTCGCCAGTACCGTTGGGAACACCGGCGACACGGCGGACGTGGGCGACGAATGCGCCCCGGGGTGTAACGAAGAGGTTCTGGATGTCGCCGGCAGCGGTTTCCTGTGCCGAGGTTACCAGAACATGGTCAGCGCTCAGGCCCCGGGCCTTCGCGGTAACGTCCTTCAGGTCTGCAAATTCCGATTCTGTATTCGTGAGATACCCAAGCTCGAAGAGATTGGGGGTGAGGATGTCGGCCAGGGGCACGAGGCCGTGCCTTATGGCTTCGGCGATTTCGAGAGTGACATAGAGTCCCTTGCCGTGATCGCCCATGACGGGGTCGCAGCAATAGAGAATTTCCGGACGGCGTGCTTTGAGATTGTTGATCGTGTCGACGATGACCGGTACCTGATCGGCGTTGGCGATGTATCCTGTCAAAATGGCATCGACCTCTTCCAACCATCCGTGGGCATCGAGGGCGGCAATCATTTCCGCCATGCGATCTGGCCTGATCCGCTCACCACTCGTTGTGCCATGGCCAGGATGATTCGACAGGATGATCGTGGGGACCGGCCAGACGTCGTAGCCTTGCATCTGGAGGGCAAAAGCCGCAGCCGAATTGCCCACATAGCCGCGTACCACCTGGGAGGATATGGACAATACGGTCTTCATTGAGCGAATGATCCAACTTTCGACGCGGACCTGCAAGTGCTTGCGAAAATGTCATGCCCAGAACGGGATGAGGAAAAGTGTGTGCGGTTTTCCGCCCGCATCCCGTCCCAGGAAATTGAGAGCGATCAGGTTTCATGAATTATGTTTGATGCAACCATAATTCATCCTGATCTAGGTGATCGAAAGTTTTATGGATTGGTGCATCGCAATAGCTTAATGTCGCGTCGCAAAAGAGGACCAATCGCTGCATGACTATCAACCTACGCCGGAGCGTTCTCTACATGCCCGGCTCCAATCTCCGGGCCCTTGAAAAGGCAAAGGAATTGCCGGCGGACTGTATCATCTTCGATCTTGAGGATGCGGTGGCGCCGGATGCGAAAATCACCGCCCGCGAGCAGGTTTGCGCTGCTGTGCGCAGTGGCGCTTATGGCAACCGCGAACTGATCGTGCGGATCAATGGTCTCGATACCCAATGGGGTGTCGACGATATGCGCGAAGCGGCACAGGCCGGGCCCCACGTGGTCCTGGTGCCGAAAGTCAATTCAGCCCTTGATGTGGAACGTGCATCGCACATGCTCGATGCTGTCGACAGCTCCGGGGAAATTGGCCTGTGGGCCATGATGGAAGAACCACTCGGCATCCTCAACGCTCGCGAAATTGCGGCAACCCGTGAAAGCACCCGACTTTCCGGCTGGGTCATGGGGACCAATGACCTTGCCATGGAAACCGGCGCCCTGGTGACGGCAGGGCGTATGGCGATGGTATCGTGGCTGTCGATCTGTGTTGCTGCAGCCAGAGCCTACGGCCTGGTGATCCTGGACGGTGTGTTCAACGACATCGGCGACGGTAAGGGGTTCCGGCGAGAATGCGAGCAGGGCCGGACCCTGGGATTCGACGGCAAGACGCTGATACACCCGCGCCAGATCGAACCGGCCAACGAGGTTTTTGCGCCGCTGCCCGAAGAAGTATCCTTTGCCCGGGCCGTGGTCGATGCTTTCAAACTCCCAGAAAACGCCAACAAGGGTGCAATCCGGGTGGATGGGCGCATGGTCGAACTCCTGCATGTGGAAATGGCCAAGAAGACAGTGGCCGTTGCCGAGGCGATCGCCGAACGCAAATCACCGGCAGTTGAGGCACGATAAAGTGGCGACAAAGACGAACCCCGGAAACTTCTTCGAGGATTTCCATCCCGGACAAATCATCCGCCACGCCACGCCGCGCACGGTAACGGCAGGGGATGTCGCGCTTCACACCAGTCTCTATGGGTCGCGTTTTGCCGTGCAATCGTCCGATGCATTCGCTCAAGCCATCGGCCTTGCCCGGTCACCGGTCGATGACATGCTGGTATTTCACATGGTGTTCGGCAAGACCGTGCCGGATATCTCGCTCAATGCGGTGGCCAATCTGGGTTATGCCGACTGCCGGTTTCTGAAACCGGTGTTTACCGGCGATACGCTCTCGAGCACCTCGACGGTTCTGGGCGTCAAGGAAAACTCCAACGGCCGGACCGGTGTCGTCTACGTGCGGTCGACCGGTGTCAACCAGGCTGGTGAGCCGATTCTTGATTATGTGCGCTGGGTTATGGTGCGCAAAAAGGATTCGACGTCCTCTGCTCCAGACGCCGGCGTGCCTGACCTGCCCGAATGCGTCCTGCCGGAAAACCTGGGCACCGCCCTGCCACCAATCGGCGGTTCCGCCTATGACCGGGTCCTGTCGGGCAGCGACCATGTTTGGGGCGACTACGAGATTGGCGAGAAGATCGATCACGTGGATGCCATGACGATCGAAGAAGCCGAACACATGATGGCGGCACGACTCTATCAGAACACCGCCAAGGTGCACTTCAACCAACATACCGAGAGCCAGGGCCGGTTTGGCCGCCGGCTGATTTATGGCGGGCATATCATCTCTCTTGCCCGCGCGCTCAGCTTCAATGGGCTTGGCAATGCCTTTCACGTCGCCGCCATCAATGCCGGCCGTCACGTCGCGCCGTGTTTTGCCGGAGACACGGTCTATGCCTGGAGCGCGATCATCGACAAGGCCGATGTGCCGGGACGCGACGATGTCGGTGCTTTGCGTGTGGTTACAACGGCTGCAAAAGACCTAGACTGTGCAGGGTTTCCCGGACGTGCCGAAAAGGGTTTCGATGACGGCGTTGTTCTGGAACTGGACTATTGGATACTGATGCCAAAATGACGGGATTTTTGGACTGCCGCCGCCGGTTTGCGTTCCGTCAAGGCACGTTCTACAAAGTAAGCGGGCATTTCAGAATGATTCCATCTTTGAAACGGCCGATACAAAGGGCAATGAAATGACGGATTCAAAGGCAACGGTCGAACGGCCGCTCTCTCCGCACCTTCAGATCTACAGCCCGATGCTGACGATGATGTTGTCGATCGTGCATCGCATGACGGGTGCAGCACTGTTCTTCGGAACCGCGCTTCTGGCATGGTGGCTGCTCGCTGCGGCCAGTGGGCCCGAGGCGTTTGAAACGGTGCAGGGGTTCATGGGGTCGATACTCGGGCGAATCATCCTGCTGGGCTATACCTGGGCGCTGATCCACCACATGCTCGGCGGTCTGCGCCATCTGGTCTGGGATACGGGACGCGGGTTCGAGTTGCCGACCGTTGAATTGGTGGCAAAATTGATGGTGGCCTCATCCGTCGCCCTGACGATTCTCGTCTGGGTGGTCGGTTACGCCATGAAGGGAGGCTGATCATGAACATGCGAACACCCTTGAGCGCTGTTCGGGGCCTGGGATCGGCCAAGTCCGGTTCGGACCATTTCTGGCTTCAACGGGTGACGGCGGTAGCCAACATTCCACTGGTCCTGTTCTTTCTGATTTCGATCGTCATCAATGCCGGTGGCAGCTATGAGTCGGTGACCGCCTATCTTGGCCATCCGCTGGTCGCGATCGCCATGTTGCTTTTCATCGGCAGCGGCATATTTCATATGCGTCTGGGTATGCAGGTCATCATTGAAGACTATGTCCACGGCGAAGGCCTGAAGGTGCTGTGCATCATGGGGAACACGTTCTTCAGTATCGCCATGGCCCTGGCGTGTGTGTTCGCGGTGCTTAAACTGGGTCTGGGAGGCTGATCGGTATCATGGCCAACAACAAGGCAAACGGTGCATCCGGCCCGTCGCAGTTCAATATCAATGGCAACGCCTACCCGTTTACGGATCACAGCTACGACGTGATCGTCATCGGTGCCGGTGGTGCCGGCCTTCGCGCAACGCTCGGGGCTTCTCAGGCCGGGTTGAAGACCGCCTGTATTTCCAAGGTTTTCCCGACCCGCAGTCATACGGTTGCGGCCCAAGGCGGCATCTCGGCCTCACTCGGCAACATGGGCGAGGACGACTGGCGCTGGCACATGTACGACACGGTCAAGGGGTCGGACTGGCTGGGCGACCAGGATGCGATCGAGTATCTCTGCCGGGAAGCGCCGGCGGCAGTCTATGAACTGGAGCATTTCGGTGTGCCCTTCAGCCGTACCGAAGAGGGCAAGATCTATCAGCGGCCTTTCGGCGGCATGACGACGAATTACGGTGAGGGCACCGCACAGCGCACTTGCGCGGCGGCCGACCGGACCGGCCATGCGATTCTCCACACGCTTTATGGCCAGGCGTTGCGTTACACGGCTGAGTTCTTCATCGAATATTTTGCCATCGACCTGATCATGGAAGACGGTGCCTGTCGGGGCGTCGTCGCGCTTTGCCTGGAAGACGGCACCTTGCACCGGTTCCGGGCACACAAGACCATTCTGGCGACCGGCGGTTACGGGCGGACATACTTCTCGTGTACGTCGGCGCATACCTGCACCGGCGACGGTAACGCCATGGCACTGAGGGCGGGCCTGCCGCTGCAGGACATGGAATTCGTTCAATTCCACCCGACCGGCATTTACGGTTCCGGGTGCCTGATCACAGAAGGGTCACGGGGCGAGGGCGGATACCTGGTCAACTCTGAAGGCGAACGCTTCATGGAGCGTTATGCACCGTCGGCCAAGGACCTGGCTTCACGCGATGTGGTCAGCCGGTCGATGACGGTAGAGATCCGCGAAGGCCGCGGGGTCGGGGCGGAGAAGGATCACATCTACCTGCATCTCGATCACCTTGACCCGGCGGTGCTGGCAGAACGGTTGCCCGGTATTTCGGAATCGGCGCGCATTTTCTCCGGCGTCGACGTCACCAAGGAGCCGATCCCGGTTCTGCCGACAGTGCACTACAACATGGGTGGCATTCCGACCAATTATCATGGCGAAGTCATCTCGCCCAAGAACGGCGATCCGGATGCGGTGGTTCCCGGCCTGATGGCGATCGGCGAGGCGGCGTGCGTGTCCGTTCACGGCGCCAACCGTCTGGGATCAAACTCTTTGATCGACCTTGTGGTGTTCGGCCGGGCGGCTGGTATGCGCGCGGCAGAAACAACGGAAGCCGGCCAGGGGCATGCAGACTTTCTCAGCGATGCGGGTCAACTGTCGGTCGAGCGTCTCGACCGGTTCCGCTACGCCGATGGCGGGACGTCGACAGCTGAGCTGCGTCTGAGCATGCAGCGGGCGATGCAGAGCAATTGTGCGGTTTTCCGTACCGGTGAGGTTCTCGATGAAGGCAAGGAACTGATCGACGGCATCTGGAAGAACGACGACGTAAAGGTCACGGACCGGTCGCTGGTCTGGAATTCCGACCTGATCGAGACCCTTGAATACGACAATCTGATCATGCAGGCCGCCGTCACGATGGACGGCGCGGTCAACCGCAAGGAAAGCCGGGGCGGTCATGCGCGCGAGGATTATCCCGACCGCGACGACGAAAACTGGATGAAACACACGCTCGCGTGGGCCGACAAGGACACCAAGGCAGTGCGGCTGGACTACCGGCCGGTGCATACCTATACGCTGACCAATGACGTCCAGTATATCGAGCCCAAGGCCCGGGTGTACTGACAATGTCGAACCTTTCAAGATCGATCCTTACAAAAAGGGACCCGAGGCATGGTTGAACTGACACTGCCAAAGAATTCTCAAGTGGGCGAAGGCAAGACCTGGGACCGGCCTGCCGGTGCCACCAACGTGCGGGAGTTCCAGATCTATCGCTGGAACCAGGACGATGGCCAGAAGCCGCGGATCGATACTTACTTTGTCGATACCGACACCTGCGGGCCAATGATTCTCGATGGCCTGATCAAGATCAAGAATGAAATCGACCCGACCCTGACCTTCAGGCGGTCGTGCCGCGAAGGGATTTGCGGCTCGTGTGCCATGAATATCGACGGCACCAATACGCTGGCGTGCACCCGCGGGCTCGACGAAGTCCGCGACGTGGTCAAGATCTATCCGCTACCGCATATGCCGGTGGTCAAAGATCTGGTGCCGGACCTCACCCGGTTCTATGCCCAGCATGCCTCGATCGAACCGTGGCTGCAGACAACGACGCCCGAGCCGCAGCGCGAGTGGCTGCAGAGCCATGACGACCGGACCAAGATCGACGGGCTGTACGAGTGCATTCTGTGTGCCTGTTGCTCGACGTCTTGCCCAAGCTATTGGTGGAACGGTGACCGCTATCTGGGACCGGCAATCCTGCTGCAGGCCTACCGTTGGCTGATTGACAGCCGCGACGAGGCAACCGGCGACCGGCTCGATAACCTGGAAGATCCCTTCAGGCTTTATCGCTGCCACACCATCATGAATTGTTCCAAGGCGTGTCCAAAGGGACTCAACCCGGCAAAGGCGATTGCGGAAATCAAGAAACTGATGGTCGAACGCCGGGTGTGACCGCTTGGCAACGAAGGCAACACCACCGTTTCTGGCGTTTGAATTGCATGACCTGTCGATATGCGAAATTTGGGATCTGATCCGGCTGGATAATGGAGATGCGGACTTCCGAATGTTGATTTTGGCGGTTTGAAACCGTCCAAAAACGTCCATGAATGACGAGAGCGTTCTACGGCTTTTCGTACATGGCGCGGTATCGTTCGGCCTGGTCCTTGGGCATTTGATCCAGCAGGGGCCGCATTGTTTCATTGCCGACCATCTTGCCGTGGCGCATGAACAACCAATCGACGATCTCGGCTTGAGTGAACGTGTACCGCTGGTTGAGCTTGACGCTCCTGACGGTCGCGGGCTCGTTGTTGATGGTGCCGACAAAGGCTGACGCCTTGCGTTCGATGTCAGTGAGCCAGAAAAACTCCACATGACCCTTGTCGGAAATGCCGACCTTGAGGGCATACGAGCCTTCACCCGGACCCGGTTTTTCGAAGGAACGCCAGAACGTGGCGATTGTACCGCGCGCCTTGGCGATAGCCGCCGCCATCTTCGGATCGTCCTCGGGTACGAGGATGACCTCGTCTGAGGCCTGCCCGTGGCTGGGTGAGTTACTTGTCATGATGCAAACCATGGTCAGAACAAACAGGAGTCTAATCGTGTTCATAATCTCTCCCTCAACGTAAACGTTTCCGAATCTGTGACGTCGCCTCTCGTCGCTGCGGCCTGTTTTTAGGCCTAAGAGCTACCTTACACTAAGGACGGCCTACATAACGTAATTCCGGTGGTCACTCGCCTTGTTGCCTGGCTTACCTTCGGTTCGCAACACTGGAAATAATGGATGGAGCGCGAGGCGTGGGTCGGGCAGGTCAGAACATTGGCAACGGAGTGGGGTGCGGACAATATTGCCTCTGGCTTTGCTGAACCCAAGACCGCATTATTCAAGCATGGATTACGATGCGTCGAATATCCCGGTTACCTATGATGCCGGGCGGGAGATCAGTGTTTCTGCAAAAGATAGAATGCTGGAATTCTTCAGGACCAACCTATCTTCAGGAAGCATTGCGGAGGTTCTCGATCTGGGTTGTGGAACCGGCAGGTTGACGCAGGCCCTGTCGAACACCTTCGATGCCCGGGTTGTCGGCATCGAGCCCTCGCAGAAGATGATCGACCAGGCACGGGCAAAAACCACCAGCGACCGGATAACATTCAAACAGGCATCCGGCGAATCCCTGCCGCTCGATGACGGGTCAGTCGACATGGTGTTCCTGTCGATGGTGCTGCATCATCTGGTCAATCCGCAGGAGACTTTCAACGAGTGTCGTCGTGTCTTGCGCAGTGGCGGCTACGTTTGTTTGCGCAACACTGTTGCGGACGAAATACCCTCCTATCCGTATCTGGACGTTTTCCCCAGTATCCGTTCGATCATCGAGGGGCAATTGATATCCCGGGCGCAGCTGCATCGGTACCTGACGGTAGCGGGCTTCGAACAGGCAGCGCACCTGAGCGACTGGGACAAGGTTGCCGACAGCTGGCAGACGTATGCCGACAAGGTTGCCCTGAGGGCAGACTCATTTGTGGCCCGGCTCGACACCCAGGAATTTGTCACCGGCCTGGCGGCCCTCCGGGAGAAGGCGAAATGCCGTGACGCCAGCGAGAAAGTCGGGCTGAACGTGGATCAATTCATCTACCGCAAGAAATAACCTGTCTTTTCTATGGCTGCTGATACTTCATCTCGGCATTGATCCGGACCGTAATCTTGTCGGTGGGACCTGCCGGATAGGACCCGACACCAAATTCGAGATGATTGATTTCCGTTTCTGCAGCGAAGGCCACCCAGCTTCCCTTGTAGTGTGAAATGTACTTGCCCACGGGGTGGGTTCCGCGATGGGTCATGGTGACCTTCAGTGTCGCCGGTTTCCTGACACCGTGAATTGTCAGGTCGCCGCTGACCTCTGCGGTCTGGTCACCGGTTTTCTTGACTGATGTGCTTGTGAACGTAACGGTCGGGTGTTTTCCAACATCGAAAAAGCCGCTGCTCTTGAGATGCTTGTCCAAAGCCTCAACGCCGGTTGTGAGGCTGTTCGCGTCGATCGTCACGTCGATCTTGGAACTTTCGATGTTGTCGGGATCGAGCGACAGGACACCTTCGGCCTTGGTGAATTCACCGTGTTGCATGGACACGCCCGCATGGCACCAGCCGAAATGTATTTCGGTCTGACCCTGGTCGAACTTGTAGGTTTCGGCAGCACTTGCGGCTTCATTCCACGGCACCAGTGCCAGGACAACGCCAGCCATCAGCCCAAGGCCCCTCCTACGCATACAGATGTTCATGCCGACCCGACGGTTCATCTTGATAAAGTCATGTCCGTCACACAATTGCACAGCACTTGTCATATTCCCGTGGGATTACCCCGTTAGAGACTTGTGCACCGGGAAAAATGGTCTGCATCGATGGCCCATCTGCGGATTTCCTGGATGAATTCTCACGTTGATAGAGTTAGGAAACCAATGACTTCCAGAAACGTATTGTTTGTCTGTCACGATAACACCAGCCTGTCGATCATGGCGGCAGCCTATCTTGCCCACGCCGGGCGCGGCATCGCCAGGGCCTACAGCGCCGGCCTTGAGCCCGGCAGTGCGGTTCACCCGTTAGCCCTGGAAATGTTGTCCGATGTAGGCTTGCGGACAGGTGATCCCTATCCGAAATCATTGTCGATTTTTCAAACCCCCGGGGCGCCCGATATCGATGTCCTGGTTGTTCTGCAACGCTATGGCGGACCCCGCGTAGAAGCCCGCATGCCCGGGATAGCGGAGACGTTTCAGTGGTTTCACATCGATCCGCCTTCCCTGCCGGGCACCTTCGCCCAACGCAAGTCGACCTTCCTGTCCACATTCGCCGAATTGCGGACAAATATCGATGGGTTCCTGTTGAGCATGCCTGGTGTGGTCGCCGCGTAAGCGCTGCTTTTAGTGCTGATCCAGCCGCGTGTCACAAGAGGGTCGGAAGTTACAGCTTCCGGCCCTCTTTTCTGCCCGGTTTCCCGCCTGATTCCTGTTCCTTTGCCGCCGCAGGTCTGATAGCTTGCCGCCAGATTGCAAGCAACAACAAGGGAGCGTTTGCGCTTAAACGGGCGGACGGTGACACAGATGACGTATGAAATCGGCCATTTTATCGGCGGCAAGACTGTAGCAGGCACAAGCGGCCGGTTTGCCGACATCAACAATCCCAACACCGGGGAAGTGCAGGGACGCGTAGCACTCGCAAGCACCGAGGAAATGCAGGCAGCCGTGGACAATGCGGCAGCAGCGCAACCGGCCTGGGCTGCCAAGAACCCACAGGCGCGGGCGCGTGTCCTGTTCAAATTCCTGGAGCTTGCGCACAAGGAAAAAGAAGAGCTCGCCCAGATGCTGTCACGCGAGCACGGCAAGACAATTCCCGATTCCCATGGTGACATTCAGCGTGGCCTGGAAGTGGTCGAGTTCGCCTGCGGCATCCCGCATCTGCTCAAGGGTGAGTTCACCGAGAGCGCCGGACCGGGCATCGACATGTATTCCATGCGCCAGCCGCTGGGTGTTGTTGCCGGGATCACACCGTTCAACTTTCCGGCCATGATCCCGATGTGGAAGTTCGCACCGGCGATCGCTTGCGGCAACGCCTTCATACTCAAGCCATCCGAGCGTGACCCGTCCCTGCCCATGCGGCTTGGCGAATTGATGCTCGAAGCCGGATTGCCGGAAGGCATTCTCAACGTGGTCAATGGCGACAAGGAAGCGGTTGATGCGATCCTGACCAACCCGACAATCCAGGGCGTCGGTTTCGTCGGATCGACCCCGATCGCTGAATATGTCTATACGACAGGGACCGCGCACGGAAAACGCGTGCAGTGCTTCGGCGGTGCCAAGAACCACATGATCATCATGCCGGATGCCGACATGGACCAGGCCGTTGACGCCCTGATCGGGGCAGGCTACGGGTCCGCCGGCGAACGGTGCATGGCGATTTCGGTTGCCGTCCCGGTCGGCGAGCAGACTGCGAACACGCTCGTGGAAAAACTCATTCCGCGTGTGGAGTCCCTGAAAATCGGCCCGTCGACTGACCGTGAGGCTGATTACGGTCCTGTTGTCACCGCCCAACATCTTGAGAAGGTCAAGGGATACGTTGGCCTTGGCATCGAGGAAGGTGCCGATCTTCTGGTGGACGGCCGCGACTTCACCATGCAGGGTTACGAAAACGGCCATTTCATGGGCGGATGCCTGTTCGACAATGTCACGTCGGACATGCGCATCTACAAGGAAGAGATTTTCGGACCGGTGCTGTCTGTCGTGCGCGCCAAGAACTACGAAGAAGCCTTGAGCCTGCCGGACAAGCACGAATATGGAAATGGTGTCGCCATGTACACCCGTGACGGCGATACCGCGCGGAACTTCGCTTCGCGCATCAATGTGGGCATGGTTGGCATCAATGTGCCAATCCCCGTGCCGCTGGCTTACCACACATTCGGTGGCTGGAAGCGCTCGGTGTTCGGTGATCTCAACCAGCATGGTCCGGATTCGATCCGGTTTTATACCCGGACCAAGACGGTCACCTCGCGCTGGCCGTCGGGTCAGAAGGAAGGGTCGTCCTTCGTCATCCCGACGATGGACTGACCATCCGTTTTCTTGCAGCACGCCCCGTTTCAGAATCCTCTGATGCGGGGCGTTTTTGCTTTGAGCCGAGGAGTTTCCAGATGAGCATTGTCTCCCTGATCGAGTATGAAGACGCCAATGATGATGTTCGGGCCGTCTATGACGACATCATGACGACCCGGAATATCGACTGGATAAACAATTTCTGGAAGGCCCTGGCCAATGATCCGGCGTCCCTGAAGCGCACATGGGAAAGCCTGAAACAGGTCATGGGACCCGGTGTACTTGATCCGCTGGTCAAGGAAATGCTCTATGTTGCTATCAGCATGTCGAACGATTGCGAGTATTGCATCCATTCCCATACGGCAGCGGCGCGGGGCAAGGGCATGACAGACGAGATGCTGATGGAGGTGGTCGCCATTGTCGGCATGGCCAATGAAACCAACAAGCTGGTCAGCGGACTGCGGGTTCCGGTGGACGACGTGTTTCTTTGAGTGAACAAGTGGGCGACGGGGAGGGCTGCTGAAATTTCCGGTAAACATCCATGACCGGCCCGATCGAGACCTACCGGACCATGGTCAATTCCGGTGCTTTGCGACAGGACATGATCCAGGCGCTGGCGGCGGAGAAACTTCAGCTGCTTCACAATCGGCTCACGGGATACGCGCCCGGTGCCAACAAGGGCGGGCTTCGTGGCCTGCTGCGCATCGGTGCGCCGGACCCGCCGCCTACCGGTCTCTACATCTACGGCGATGTGGGCCGGGGCAAATCCATGCTCATGGATCTGTTCTACGACACCGCGCCGGTCGACCCCAAAAGGCGGGTCCATTTTCATGAATTCATGCAGGAAGTGCACAGCGACGTGCATGATTGGCGCCAAAGGCACAAACGCGGCGAGGTCAAGGGCGACGATCCGATAGCCCCGGTGGCGGAAAAGATTGCCGCCGGCGCGTCCCTGCTTTGCTTCGATGAGTTTCAGGTCACCGACATTACCGACGCCATGATCCTCAGCCGCCTGTTCTCGGTCCTGTTCGAGCAGGGTGTGGTTGTGGTCAGCACGTCGAACCGGGCACCGGACACACTTTATGAAAACGGTCTCAACCGGGCACTGTTCCTTCCGTTCATCGGCATGTTGAAGGAACGCCTCGACATTCTGGAACTGGAGGGGGAGACCGATTACAGGCTTGAGCGCATGGCCGGCGCACCGGTTTACTACACTCCCGTGACGGGACAAAATGCCGACCTGTTGCAGGCAGCCTGGGAACGGCTGACCGATACGCCACAGGGGCGATCCCTGGAACTGGCTCTCAAGGGCCGGTCCATTTCGGTGCCTCAAGCCGCGCGGGGCGTGGCCCGTTTCTCGTTTGAAGACTTATGCGAAAAACCGCTCGGTCCGGCGGACTATCTGAAGATCGCGACAACATTTCATACCGTCATGGTCGACGGTATTCCGGTCATGACGGCGGACAAGCGCAACGAAGCCAAGCGGTTCGTCACACTGATCGACGCCCTTTATGAAAAGAAGGTCAAATTGATTGCTTCAGCCGAAGCGGAGCCTTCCGATCTTTACCAGGAAGGCCACGGGTCTTTCGAATTTGCCCGTACCGCCTCGCGCATGATCGAGATGCAATCGCAGGACTATCTGGCGACCGGACATGGCGGCCGCGACTGACCGATGGACGGGGTACTTCTTTGGTCGATCTTGCACGCGCGGCAGATACACGGTACACCGCCATTCGGAATTCCTTCCCTAACCACATCATCACGAGGGGCTAATGGCTCGAAATAAAATCGCACTCATCGGCGGCGGCATGATTGGCGGTACGCTTGCACATCTGATCGGACTCAAAGAACTGGGCGATGTCGTTATCTTCGACATTCTCGATGGATTGCCCCAGGGCAAGGCGCTTGACCTGATCGAGTCTTCCCCTGTCGAAGGTTTCGATTCTGCAATGTCGGGCACCAACCGGTATTCCGGCATCAAGGGCGCGGATGTGGTTATCGTCACGGCCGGTGTGCCACGCAAACCCGGGATGAGCCGCGACGACCTGCTCGATATCAACCTCAAGGTGATGGGTCAGGTCGGCGCCGGTATCAGCAAATACGCCCCCGACGCCTTTGTCATCTGCATCACCAACCCGCTCGACGCCATGGTCTGGGCTCTCCAGAAGGCCTCGGGCCTGCCACGCAACAAGGTTGTGGGCATGGCCGGTGTTCTCGACTCTGCGCGCTTTCGGTATTTCATCGCCGAGGAGTTCGGCGTTTCGGTTGAAGATGTCTCGGCCTTCGTCATGGGTGGTCATGGCGATACCATGGTGCCGGTGCCACGATATTCCACAGTCGGCGGCATTCCGCTTCCTGATCTGGTGAAAATGAAATGGACGACCCAGCAAAGGATCGATGAAATCATTCAGCGGACCCGCGATGGCGGTGCGGAGGTCGTTGGCCTGCTCAAAACAGGGTCAGCCTACTATGCGCCGGCCAGTTCTGGCGTTGCCATGGCGGAATCCTATCTCAAGGACAAGAAACGGGTACTGCCCTGCGCTGCCTATCTCAATGGCCAGTATGGCGTAAAGGGCCTCTACGTCGGTGTACCGGTCGTGATCGGCGCCAAAGGCGTTGAGAAAATCATCGAAGTCAAGCTGGACAGGTCGGAGAAATCCAAGTTTGCAAAATCGGTCAAGGCCGTCGAAGGCCTGGTCGATGCCTGCAAGAAGATTGCCCCTGACCTCGGCAAATCCTGACCAATCGACACCGGACTGCACTCATTGCGGCGATCCGCCCGTCTTTCTGTTGCGCCGCCCCTCAGCAATGTTATAACTGATTGCTGAGGGTGCGTCGGCAGGGAGTGTCGACGGCGGCAAGCGGCTACCAAACAGAGATACTCCATGAATATTCATGAATACCAGGCGAAAAAAGTCCTGCAGGAATTCGGCGTGCTCGTGCCCAAGGGCGAAGTGGCCTTCAGCGTGGACGAAGCCGTCGAGGCAGCGGAGCGTATGGGCGGCCCGGTTTGGGTGGTGAAGGCCCAGATCCATGCCGGCGGCCGCGGTAAGGGCGGCGGCGTCAAAGTGGTCAAGTCGATTGATGAAGTGCGGGAGCAAGCCGGCAATATTCTAGGAATGCAGCTGGTCACCCCTCAGACTGGCCCCGCGGGCAAACAGGTCAACCGGATTTACATCGAAGACGGTTCGGCGATCGCCAGGGAACTCTATCTTTCGGTTCTGGTAGATCGCGATACGTCGCGCATTGCCTTCATTGCCTCTACGGAAGGCGGCATGGACATCGAGCAGGTTGCGGCCGACACGCCGGAAAAAATCGTGACGGTCACGGTTGATCCGGCATCCGGCATCAGCGGGTTCCATGGCCGTGACATTGCCTATGCCCTGAAGCTCGAAGGCGATCAGGTCAAGCAGTGTGTTCGCCTGATCGACAGTCTGTACCGCTGCTTCACCACCAAGGACGTCAGTCTGCTGGAAGTAAACCCGCTTGTGGTCACCGAAGACGGACAGCTCGTGTGTCTCGACGCCAAGATGAACTTCGATTCAAACGCGCTTTACCGACATCCTGAAATCATGGAACTGCGTGACCTCGACGAAGAGGACCCTTCAGAGATAAAGGCTTCGGAATACGATCTCAATTATATCAAGCTCGACGGCCAAATTGGCTGCATGGTCAATGGCGCGGGCCTGGCAATGGCGACCATGGACATCATCAAACTCTATGGCTCGGAACCGGCAAACTTCCTTGACGTCGGCGGCGGTGCAACCAAGGAAAAAGTTACGGAAGCCTTCAAGCTGATCCTGTCGGATCCCAGCGTGGAAGGTATTCTGGTGAATATTTTCGGCGGTATCATGCGTTGCGACGTCATCGCGGAGGGTGTCGTGGAAGCGGCCCGTGAGGTCAGTCTCCATGTGCCGCTGGTTGTCCGCCTTGAAGGGACGAATGTGGAGAAGGGCAAGCAGATACTCGGAGATTCCGGTCTTCCAATCGTTGCGGCGGACGATCTCGCCGATGCGGCGAAGAAAATTGTAGCCGCTGTGAAGGAGGCCGCCTGATGGCTGTTCTGGTCGATAGCAATACCAAGGTAATCTGCCAGGGCTTTACGGGCAGTCAGGGAACATTCCACTCCGAACAGGCGATTGCCTACGGGACAAAAATGGTTGGCGGCGTGACGCCCGGCAAAGGCGGCTCGGAACATCTGAGCCTGCCGGTGTTCGATACGGTTGCCCAGGCGGTGTCTGCCACCGGAGCGACAGCGAGCGCTATCTACGTGCCGCCGCCGTTTGCGGCCGACGCCATTTTGGAAGCGATTGCCGCAGGCATCGAGCTTGCCGTCTGCATCACCGAAGGCATACCGGTGGCCGACATGGTCAAAGTCAAGCGGGCCCTGACGGGATCGAACACGCGTCTGGTTGGACCCAACTGCCCGGGAGTCATCACGCCGGACCAGTGCAAGATCGGCATCATGACGGGACATATTCACAAAGCCGGCAAGGTCGGCATCGTGTCGCGCTCGGGCACCCTGACTTATGAAGCGGTCGCGCAGACAACTGCGGCAGGTTTAGGCCAATCCACATGTATCGGTATCGGCGGCGATCCGATCAATGGCACCAATTTCATTGACTGCCTTGACCTGTTCCTGGGCGACGACGCGACAGAATCAATCATCATGATCGGCGAAATCGGTGGTTCTGCCGAAGAAGATGCTGCCGATTTCATCAAGCAATCCAAGATCAAGAAACCCGTCGTCGGGTTCATTGCCGGGGTGACGGCACCTCCTGGACGCCGGATGGGCCATGCGGGCGCCATTATTTCCGGTGGCAAGGGCGGCGCTGAAAGCAAAATGGACGCCATGCGGTCAGCCGGCATAGCGGTCGCGGATTCTCCCGCATCGCTCGGCACCACACTGGTCAAGGTGCTCAATGGGTAAGAGGATGTTTCCTCATCGGGGTTCACGATAATGTTTTGTGAGTCAAACGGCTAAACGAGATTGAGAAAGGCGGATCGGGTGCGATGCGCCCGGCCGACGCGACAGAATGGCAAAAGACCAGAAGAACGACGTTCTTGCCGGAACTTCGTTTCTCTACGGTGGCAACGCATCATTCATCGAACAGCTTTACGCGCAATACCAGGAGGATGCATCCTCGGTAGGCGATGAATGGAAGGAATTCTTTTCACAGCTGAACGACGACCGTGAGCAGGTCATTGCCGAAGCCCGGGGGGCATCCTGGAAGCGCAAGGACTGGCCGATCCCTGCCAATGGCGAGATGGTCAGTGTGCTTGACAGCAACTGGGCACCGCTTGAGCAGGAGATCAAGGACAAGATCGACGACCGTGCGAAATCCGGCGGTACGGCTGTGTCTTCGGACGATTTGCGGTCAGCCACGCTTGATTCCGTCCGTGCTCTGATGATGATCCGGGCCTACCGGATAAGGGGCCACCTGAATGCTGATCTCGATCCGCTGGCGCTTGGCGAAAAGGCCTATCATCCTGAACTCGAACCGACGACCTACGGGTTCGGCGATGACGACATGGACCGGCCAATCTTCATCGACAACGTGCTTGGACTTGAATCCGCAACGATCCGCGAAATGCTCGACATTCTTCGACGGACATATTGCTCGACCCTGGGAGTCGAATTCATGCACATCACCAATCCCGAAGAAAAGGGATGGCTTCAGGCGCGGATCGAGGGGCCTGACAAAGAAATTTCTTTTACACCGCAAGGCCGACTTGCAATTCTTCGCAAGCTTGTGGAGACCGAGGGCATCGAAAAGTTCATCGATGTCAAATATACCGGCACAAAGCGTTTCGGTCTGGACGGCGGCGAATCCATGGTGCCCGCCCTGGAGCAGATCATCAAGCGCGGCGGCACTCTGGGCCTTGAAGAGGTCGTCCTCGGCATGCCGCACCGGGGCCGACTCAACGTACTTTCCAACGTCATGGGCAAACCGTTTCGCGCAATCTTCAACGAATTCAGGGGCGGATCGTCCAACCCATCAGATGTGGAAGGTTCCGGCGACGTCAAGTATCACCTGGGCACATCTTCAGACCGGGAGTTTGACGGCAACACGGTTCACCTGTCCCTGACGGCGAACCCTTCCCACCTCGAAATTGTAGATCCGGTGGTGCTCGGAAAAGTGCGGGCCAAACAGGACCAGCTCGACGATGTAGACCGAACAAAGGTACTGTCACTGTTACTACACGGGGACGCGGCTTTTGCCGGACAGGGTGTGGTGACGGAATGTTTTGGCCTGTCGGGCCTCAAGGGACATCGGACCGGCGGTTCGATTCACTTCATTGTTAACAACCAGATCGGTTTCACAACAAGCCCTCATTACTCCCGATCGTCTCCTTATCCTTCGGATGCGGCCAAGATGATCGAATCACCGATATTCCACGTCAATGGTGACGATCCGGAAGCGGTGGTCTATGCGGCAAAGGTTGCGATCGAGTTTCGTCAGAAGTTCGGCAAACCGGTGGTGATCGACATGTTCTGCTACCGTCGGTTCGGGCATAACGAAGGCGACGAGCCAATGTTTACCCAGCCGTTGATGTACAAAAAAATCAAAACCCATCCAACGACGCTTCAGATATATGGCGAGAGACTGGTCAAAGACGGCCTGCTCACGGCCGAGGACGTTACCGCCATGCAGGCGGAATTCCGGGCGTACCTGGAAGAGGAATTTGCCGCCGGCGAAGAGTTCCGTCCCAACAAGGCCGACTGGCTCGATGGCGCCTGGTCGGGATTGAGTAGGGCAGAACAGGGTCCGCGCCGCGGGCAGACCGGAGTGGAACTCGAAACGCTGAAAATGATAGGCACCAAACTCACGGAGATTCCGGAGGGATTCAGCGCTCACCGCACGATCCAACGGATCATGGGCAATCGTCGCAAGATGATCGACGATGGTGAGGGTATCGATTGGGCAATGGCGGAGTCGCTCGCCTTCGGGACCCTGGTTCATGAGGGCTACCCTGTGCGACTGTCCGGCCAGGATTGCGAACGAGGCACGTTTTCGCAACGCCATTCCGTCTTGAACGATCAAATGACGGAAGCCACATACACGCCCTTGCAGCACATTTCGGATGACCAGGCGCGCTACGAGGTCATCAATTCGATGCTGTCGGAAGTCGCCGTTTTGGGCTTCGAGTACGGCTTCAGTCTGGCCGAACCCAATGCTTTGGTTCTGTGGGAGGCCCAGTTCGGCGATTTCGCCAATGGCGCCCAGGTTGTGATCGATCAGTTCATTTCGAGCGGCGAAACCAAATGGCTGCGCATGTCGGGCCTGGTTCTGCTGTTGCCGCATGGTTATGAAGGCCAGGGGCCCGAGCATTCCTCGGCCCGTCTGGAGCGCTACCTGCAGTCGTGTGCCGAGGACAACATGCAGGTGGCAAACTGTACGACGCCGATGAACTACTTCCACATTCTGCGCCGGCAACTCAAGCGGGACTTCCGCAAGCCGCTGGTTCTGATGACACCGAAATCGCTGCTGCGGCACAAACGTGTTGTTTCCCGGATCGAAGAATTCGGGCCGGATGCCACGTTCCACCGCGTTCTTTGGGATGATGCCCACGTGCTGCCGGACTCGAAAATCAAACTGGTTCCCGACGAAGAAATCAGACGCGTCGTGTTGTGCTCGGGCAAAGTCTACTGGGATCTCTATGACGAGCGTGAAGCGCGCGGCATCAACGATGTCTATCTGATGCGCATTGAACAGCTCTATCCGTTCCCGACGAAGGCGCTGACAGAAGAACTTTACAGGTTCCGGAAGGCTGAAATCGTCTGGTGTCAGGAAGAGCCCAAGAACATGGGGGCCTGGGCCTTCGTCGAACCGTTTGTCGAGGAAGTGCTGAACGCGAACGAGGCCCGATACAAACGGCCGCGTTATGCCGGTCGCACGGAATCTGCAGCCACGGCAACCGGGCTGATGGCGAAACATCTCAAGGAAGTCAAATTGTTCTTGGAAGAGGCTCTTCGCGAGGAAGCCTGATCGTTGCCCGCGCGACGCCGGGTGAACGGAAAATCACAACAAAAGAGAGGTCACAATGGCAACGGAAATTCGAGTTCCCACTCTGGGCGAGTCCGTGACGGAGGCAACTATCGCTCAATGGTTCAAGAAGGAAGGCGATGCAATCGCCGTCGATGAACCACTGGTCGAACTCGAGACCGACAAGGTGACGATCGAAGTGCCGGCACCGGCAGCCGGTGTGTTGGCGGAGATCATTGCGAAAGACGGCACGACCGTGGAAGTCGGCGCCCTTCTGGGTGCAATTGGCGAGGGCAGCGGGGTCGTTACTCCGAAACCGGCGGCGGCTGCCCCGGCGCCGAAACCGGCTCCGTCAGCGCCTGCCCCTGTGCCGGCCGCGGCACCCGCTGCAGCACCGATTGAGGTCAAGGCCGTTGCCGATGCACCTCTGGCGCCTTCCGTGCGCAAACTGGTCGAGGAACACAACGTTGATACAGCCTCGATAGAAGGCAGCGGCAAGGACGGGCGTCTGGTCAAGGGTGATGTGCTGGAAGCGCTAAGTTCAGCCGATACGCCAGCTCCCGCGCCGGCTCCTGCGGCGGTTCGGGCACCGTCGACGTCTGATGATGCGTCGCGTGAAGAACGGGTACGAATGACGCGCCTGCGCCAGACGATTGCCCGGCGCCTCAAGGAAGCCCAGAACACCGCCGCAATGCTGACCACGTTCAATGAAGTTGACATGACAGCGGTTATGGCGGTGCGCAGCCAGTACAAGGAACTGTTCGAAAAGAAACACGGTGCAAAGCTTGGTTTCATGAGTTTCTTCGTGAAGGCCTGCATTACAGCCCTTCAGGATGTTCCGGCGGTGAACGCGGAAGTCGACGGCGACGATCTGGTCTACAAGAACTACTATCATGTCGGCGTTGCCGTAGGGACGGCCAAGGGACTGGTTGTGCCGGTGGTGCGCGATGCGGATGCCATGAATCTTGCCCAGATCGAATCGGCGATTGCCGGCTTCGGGGCGAAGGCAAGAGACGGTGACCTTAAGATCGAAGACATGCAGGGCGGCACGTTCACGATTTCGAATGGTGGAGTCTACGGCTCGTTGATGTCGACACCGATCCTCAATGCACCGCAATCGGGCATTCTTGGCATGCACAAGATCCAGCAGCGCCCCATGGTCGTCGATGGTGAAATCACGATCAGGCCGATGATGTATCTGGCCTTGTCCTATGATCACAGGATCGTCGACGGCAAGGAAGCGGTGACCTTCCTGGTTCGGGTCAAGGAATGCCTCGAAGATCCGCAGCGGATGATTTTGGATATCTGATTGTCAATAAACGGTATTTCTACGTGCGGCAGCCGGATTCACCGGCACCGCAAGCAGCGACGGAGTTAAAATGGCGGATAAATTCGACCTTGTGGTCATTGGCACCGGGCCGGGCGGTTATGTGTGTGCGATCCGGGCGGCCCAGTTGGGCATGGCTGTTGCCGTCGTCGAAAAGCGCGGCGTCCACGGCGGAACCTGCCTCAATGTTGGCTGTATCCCGTCCAAGGCGTTGTTGCACGCCTCGGAACTTTTCGAGGAAGCCGGCCACGAATTCGGCGCCATGGGAATCAAGGTCAATTCACCTGAACTCGATCTGCCGGCCATGCTCGCCTACAAACAGGAAGGCATCGACGGCAACGTCAAGGGTGTTGAGTTCCTGTTGAAGAAGAACAAGGTCACGACCTTCTTCGGGACCGGTTCGATCCCCGGTGCCGGGCGTGTGACGATCACGAGCGACGGGGGCGATATCCAGTCGATCGAAACGGCCAATATCGTTGTTGCAACAGGATCGGACGTGGCCCAACTTCCCGGCATCGAAATAGATGAAATACGCGTTGTCTCGTCGACCGGCGGGTTAGAGCTTCAGGCAGTGCCCGAACACCTTGTGGTCGTCGGTGCCGGCGTTATTGGTCTGGAACTGGGGTCGGTGTGGCGTCGTCTTGGGTCGGAGGTCACGGTCATCGAGTTCCTCGATCACATTACCCCCGGCATGGATGCGGAGGTTTCCAAGAATTTCCAGCGCATCCTCAAGAAACAGGGCATGAAATTCAAACTAAACACGAAGGTGACGGGCATCGACTCGTCGGGGGCCCGTCTGTCGGTCTCCACCGAACCTTCAAAAGGCGGCGACACAGCCGTGCTGGATGCAGATGTCGTCCTGGTTTCGATCGGGCGCGCGCCCTATACAAAAGGTCTTGGACTGGAAGTTGCGGGCGTTGAACTGGACGGTCGTGGACGGATCATCACCGACGATCATTTCAAGACCAATGTTGACGGGATTTATGCCATTGGCGACGTTATCGCCGGGCCGATGCTTGCCCACAAGGCCGAAGACGAGGGTGTGGCTATTGCCGAAATCCTTGCGGGTCAATCAGGTCACGTCAATTACGGTGTCATTCCCGGGGTCATCTATACCCACCCGGAAGTGGCTACTGTCGGCAAGACCGAAGAGGAGCTCAAGGCCGAGGGCGTCGAGTACCGCACGGGCAAGTTTCCCTTCACTGCCAATGGCCGGGCCAAGGTCAACCGATCAACCGACGGATTCGTGAAGATCATTGCAGACGCGGCTACCGACCGGATCCTGGGTGTACACATGATCGGCCCGGTCGTGGGTGAAATGATTGCCGAAGCGGTTGTTGCCATGGAGTTCGGTGGGTCGGCGGAAGACCTCGCGCGATCCTGTCACGCACACCCGACACTGAGCGAAGCGGTCAAAGAAGCGGCCCTCGCCGTGGCCAAGCGCACGATCCACATGTGAGCCGGCTCTCGTTGACTTAGCCGGCGTCCTCAATCAGGGCGTGGGCTGGATGACGCAAATCCCCCCGGCGATTCTGCCGGCGTACATACATGATCGTGGCTTCGGGGCGTTCGGCCTTGACCTTGAGGGCTGCAATAAGGGCGTCTTCGGCGTCGACGAAGACACGGTCCGATTTCTTTTTGACCTTAAGCCCGACGGTATAGTGCGACAACATTGGTTGATTCCTGCAATTGGTTTGCGTTGCCTGCTGTCTGTCGTTCCATGACTATGTCGCCCCTGCGGGCTCAAGTCCAGTGCCCACGCCGTCGCAACCGATCGCATTCAGAGGTTTTCAGCGCTCCTATGCGTCTTTTTCTATGGTCGAATTTGATGGATTCTGCCGCTTTCTGGGGATATAGCGGCATTTATCGTTCCAGTCGCGTGTCTATCTGGTAGCGTCTATCCGACTCTTCATATTCGATACCGACGACAGTCCCATGTTGCAAGGCGAGCCTGTGGCCAGATGACGGCGAACCAGAAAAATCCTGACAATCGATACATCAACGACTTGCGGCGACTGCGTTTCAGTCAGGTTCAGGTGCTCAAGGCCCGAAGCGCGCTGATTCCTCTGGGGTTGTCTGCGCTGTTCCTTGGGTTCATTGCCGTCATTATCGGCGGCGGTTTTATTCCGGTTGGCGAAGAAACACTCATTATCGTCATTGCGGCGGTGATCGGTGGCTACATGGCCCTGAACATCGGGGCCAATGATGTGGCCAACAATATGGGCCCGGCGGTTGGCGGCAAGGTCCTCACGGTCATGGCGGCTGTGGCTATCGCTGCCGTCTGCGAAACCGCTGGAGCCCTTCTGGCGGGTGGAGATGTGGTCAAGACCGTCTCCAAGGGGATTATCGCACCGGGTGAGGATATCAGTGTCGTCGACTTTCGACTGCTCATGGTCAGTGCGCTGTTGGCGGCCGCCTTGTGGATCAATCTGGCAACGATCCTGAGCGCGCCTGTGTCGACCACCCATTCAATCGTCGGCGGCGTTCTTGGAGCGGGCATAGCGGCAGCCGGTGTCGGCCTCGTCAACTGGCCGACCATGGCCAAGATCGCTGCAAGCTGGGTGATATCGCCGGTTTTCGGCGCCGCCGTCGCCGCCGCACTTCTGTTGTTCATCAAGCAGAAGGTGCTCAACGTCGACGACCGCCTGACGGCGGCCGGCAAGTGGGTTCCCATGCTGATCGGATTGATGGCGGCCGCGTTCGCCGCCTACATGGCGATGAAGGGTCTGAAAAAGATCTGGCGGCCGTCGGTCATCGAGATCGTCCTGTTCGCCAGCGCCTCGTTTGTGGCGGCATATCTGCTGTCGCGACCCTACATCGCAAAGAAGATCCTGCACCTGGAAAATCAAAAGAAAGAGATTTACGGGCTGTTCAACCTACCGCTGATCATCGGTGTCGCCCTTCTGTCGTTTGCTCACGGTGCCAACGACGTTGCCAATGCGGTCGGACCCCTGGCCGCCATCGTTTCCACCATCGGCGAGGGCGGAGGCATTGCCAGCAAGGTCACGATTCCACTGTGGGTCATGGTCATTGGTGCTTTCGGAATCGCCCTTGGACTCGGTCTGTTCGGCCCCAAACTGATAGCGGTGGTCGGTGAAAAAATCACAAGGCTGAATTCGCCGCGCGCTTATTGTGTGGCTCTGTCTTCCGCCGTCACGGTTCTGATCGCCACGACGCTCGGGCTTCCGGTCAGTTCCACGCATATTGCTGTCGGTGCGGTCTTCGGTGTCGGGTTTCTGAGGGAATTCGCCGAGAATCCGAACAAGCGTCAGTTGCGGCCCGGGCACAAACTCAACGCCACGTCCGAGGATGCCTTCAACAGCCGGCACGTGCGGGGCAAGCGGCGGTTGGTGCGCAGACGATTCGTTCTATCGATTGCGGCGGCCTGGGTGATTACGGTACCGGCGTCAGCTGCGCTGGCTGCGGCGATCTATGGGATTCTGCAGCTTCTCTGATCCAAGGTTCCAGGGCCGCAAACTGGCTGAGCAATCCGTGAAAATCGTCCTTGTAGGCAACCTTGGTGGCGTCCTGTGTGAGAGTCCAGTGGCGTTGCCGGCGTTCTTTTTCGGGCCACTCGTCCTCCTGGACTTGCACGTAGTACGGATAGTAGGTGACCGGTATATTCTGAACGCCGTTTTCCGACGTCTTGCCAATCACGACTGTGAGAGGAAAGTCCTCCAGCACGACACCGCGAACACCCGCTTCCTCGAAGGCTTCCCGATGGCAAGTCTCGTGGTGGCTCTCGCCCGGCTTGATTTTTCCCTTCGGCAGAATCCATCGGCCACGTGTCATTGACGTCACAAACAGCAAGGCTGTCAGTTTGTCCTTGATATCGAAAGGAATGATACCGATGCGGTGCATGTTTCAGGCCTCTGCGGATCTCTTTCACGAACGCCGACCATAAGCCTTGTTTGTGCTTCGGTAAATCTCGTTTGCGCCCGTCCAGCAGTTTGTGCCAGCCAATGCCGGTGATGAACTTAATCGCTATCGGCAAATCCAAAGCTGGACCATACTCCTCCAAAATTACGGGTCGAAGGGTTTGCAGGACAACATGGATCAGACAGCAAAGGCAATCGCTTGCGTGATCGGCGGCATGATCCTGATCAGCCTGCAGGATGCCACCGTCAAATGGCTTTCAAGTGACTATCCACTTTACGAGATTGTCTTTGCCCGGGCCACGGTCGCAATTTTTCTGATCCTGGCCGTGATGCACTTCGAAGGCGGAATTGGTTTTGTCAAAACCGACCGGCTCGCCCTGTGCATCGGACGGGGTCTGCTGATGGTGATTGCCAACACTTTCTTTTTCATGGCTGTGGTTGCAATGCCGCTGGCGGAAGCCATGGCGATCCTGTTTGTGTCACCGCTGCTGGTGACGGTTGCGTCGATTCCGATTTTGGGAGAGAGGGTCGGCGTGCGCCGGTGGGCGGCGGTGATCGTCGGACTGATCGGCGTGGTCGTCATGTTGCGGCCGGGAACCGAGGCCATGCGGCTGGCGGCGTTTTTTCCCCTGATTGCTGCTGTTGCCTACACGGCCTTGATCATGATGACCCGAAAGCTTGGGGCGACCGAACGGGCATCGACGATGTCGTTCTATTTGCAGGCGAGCTTCATTGTCGCAAGCGTGGCCGCCGGCCTGTCGTTCGGCGACGGCCGGCTTGCGGCAACTGACGACCCTTCGCTTTTCTTCGTTTTCAGGGCCTGGACCTGGCCTGGTCTCGACGCGGGCATTCTGATGATTGCCTGTGGACTGCTGATCGGCAGCGGCAACCTGTTGATGACGCAAGCCTACCGCATCGGCGAGGCAACGATGGTCGCACCGTTCGAATACACAGCCCTGCCGATGGCGGTCCTCTGGGGTTATTTGCTGTGGGGCCATTTTCCCGACTGGATCGCCTTTATCGGCATTGCCCTGATTGCCGGGAGCGGGCTGTTCATCTTCTACCGGGAGACCAAGACGGGGCGTGTGAACGCCTCTGAAAAGCCGGTTCCGAGGAGCCGGTAGACCCGCAGAGCCAACTACATGCCTCTGGCTTTCCGTGGATGCGCCTTGTCGTAGACGTCGAGCAGATGACGGCGGTCGACCTCGGTGTAGATCTGGGTGCTTGAAAGGCTGGCGTGACCCAGCAGTTCCTGGATCGTGCGCAGGTCGCCGCCGGCGCTCAGGAGGTGGGTTGCAAAGCTATGGCGCAGGGCATGGGGTGTGGCCCTGCTACTCAGACCCAGGGCCGAACGCAGGCGCTGGACCACCAGCTGGATGTTGCGGGCGTTGAGGCGGCCACCTTTTTCACCGACAAACAACGACCCGTCCGGTGGCAACTCCCACGGGCACAGTTTCAAATACCGTGCGATTGCTTCCCGGGCCACGGGCAGCACCGGCACAACCCTTGTCTTGCCACCTTTGCCGGTGACCGTCAGGGTGTCGTGTCCCGGGCCGGACGGCGCATCGGCACGGTTGAGATCGAGGGCTTCGGCAATGCGCAGACCACAGCCGTAAAGCAGTACCAAAACGGCGGTATCACGGGCGCCAACCCATTTGTTGCCGGTGCCTGCAGCCTGGACATTCTCAAGGTCCACAAGGTCTTTTGCCGACTGAGCGGGCAGGGCGCGGGGCAGCGAACGGGGCAGCTTGGGTGTCTGGATGGCGGCGAGATGGGGATTGGTGAGAATTTTTCTTCTTTCGAGAAATCGAAAGAAAGAGCGCAGGGCCGAAAGCGTACGCGCAAGCGTGCGGCTGGCGGCATCCTGGTTGCGGCGGTGTGCCAGAAAAGACCGGAAATCGGTGGTTTTCAGGTTTTCAAGGTCTGAAAGGCTGACTGAGGCTCCCAGATGTCTCATGAGAAATTCGAAGAATTGTCTCAGATCACGGGTATAAGCCTCGACAGTCTTGGGAGATGCTCGTTTTTCCGACAAAAGGTAGTCGAACCAGGCATCCAGATGGGGGCCTGAGTCTTCGCTCGCGAATGCCTTGGCGCTGTCGATGAGGCGGGTCAAAACAGTCTGAACCTATCCTATGGTCTGGCCGGTCTTGTTCCAGTCGGCCAGGAACGCGTCGAGCCCCTTGTCAGTCAGCATGTGCTTCACAAGGCCGCGCAGAACGCCGGGTGGGACGGTGGCCACATCGGCACCGGAAAGAGCGGAGAGTTTGACGTGATTGGCAGACCGGATCGAGGCGGCAAGGATTTCGGTTTCCAGGGCATCGTAATTGTCATAGATGACCCGGATCTCCTCAATCAGCTCCATGCCGTCGAGACCCAGATCGTCGAGCCGACCAATGAAGGGCGAGACGAAGGTGGCACCGGCCTTGGCGGCAAGCAGAGCCTGGTTGGCACTGAAGCACAGGGTCACGTTGACCATGATACCGTCCTGGGTAAGGGCGCGGCAGGCCTTCAGACCATCCCATGTGAGGGGCACCTTGACAGTAACGTTGTTGGCAATCTTTGCCAGGACCCGGCCCTCGGCGATCATGCCGTCGGCATCGATGGCAGCGACTTCGGCGCTGACCGGACCACTGACTTCGGCGCAGATCTCGGCGATGACGTCCTTGAAGTCCCGGCCCGACTTGGCCACCAGCGACGGATTGGTGGTCACACCGTCGACCATCCCGGTCTGGTTTAGTTCCCGGATTTCTTCAATTTCGGCAGTATCGACAAAAAACTTCATGGGTTGGGTTCCAGATCGCAGCAGGGTTGGACGAATCACGCTAAATTCCAGGAACCGATTTCCGATCCCTGGGGTGTAGCCATGACAGTTTAGGCAAACTGTCATGAAGGAATTACAAATTCAATGACAGGTGTACCTGAAAACCGCGCGGCAGGTCGAGAACTGGCTGTTCTTTTGCCGCTGGCGCTTGACGGGCCTTATACCTATCGCTGCCCCGAACATCTCATTGCGGGTGTCGGCGATTATGTTCAGGTGCCACTTGGCCCGCGTCAGATCATCGGTGTCGTATGGGGCGAGGGGATTGGCGACGTGGCCCCGGAAAAACTGCGCCCGGTCACAGAAAAACTGGATGCAGCTCCGATGAGCGAGGTCCAGCGCCGTTTTATCGACTGGGTGGCAGATTACACGCTCAGCGCACCGGGAACGGTTTTGCGCATGACCCTGCGGGTGCCGGCGGCTCTGGGGCCTGTGCGGCAAAAATCCGGTGTGCGGCGTTCGGGCGAACCGCCTGTGCGCATGACGCCGCAACGGCAGCGGGTCCTTGATGCGCTGTTGGATGGATTCGTGTGGCCGATCAAGGACCTGGCACAGGAGGCTGGCGTGACGACGGGCGTCGTACGCGGCCTCATCGACAGCGGCACCCTCGCGATCGCGCCATTGCCGGCGTTCGATGCGTTTCAGAAACCTCAACTACTTGCCCGGGACAAGGAACTGTCCGATGTCCAGAGTGAAGCCGCACACACGCTATGCGAATCTGCCCTGCCTGGCCGTTTCTCTGTTTCCCTGCTTGACGGTATCACGGGGTCCGGCAAGACAGAGGTCTATCTGGAAGCGATTTCGCAAGCTCTCGAGAGCGGAGGGCAGGCTCTGGTCCTGCTTCCGGAGATCGCGCTCACAGCCCAATTTATCGAGCGCATCGAGAGCCGCTTCGGCGCCCGCCCGGCTGAGTGGCATTCCGGACTCAGACCTGGCGAACGGGAACGGGTCTGGCGGGGCATTGCCGACGGCTCTGCCCGGATTGTCGTGGGCGCAAGATCGGCGCTGTTTCTGCCGTTCCACGATCTGGCAATCATCGTGGTGGACGAGGAACATGATTCGGCCTTCAAACAGGAGGACGGGGTTCACTATCATGCCCGGGACATGGCGGTTGTGCGGGCGTCTCTTGGTGGACTGCCGGTTGTTCTGAGTTCGGCGACCCCGGCGCTCGAAAGCCTCTACAATGTGGAAAAGGGGCGCTACAGCACAGTCCGGCTCGACGTGCGCCACGGCGGTGCCGTGTTGCCGGACATCTCGGCCATCGACATGCGAACCTCGGGACCTGAGCGCGGCAAATGGCTTTCTCCCACACTTCACGAGGCGGTTGCCGCCACGTTGGCGGACGGCCAGCAGGCCCTGTTGTTCCTTAACCGGCGCGGTTATGCGCCGCTCACTTTGTGCCGGACCTGCGGGCACCGGCTGAACTGTCCCAATTGCGATACCTGGCTGGTCGAACACAGGTTCCGGCGTCAGTTGTTGTGTCATCACTGCGGCCATCAAACGGATATCCCGAAGACCTGCCCGGCCTGTGACAATGCCAATACGCTGGTGGCCTGCGGACCGGGCGTCGAACGGCTGGCTGAAGAAGTGGAAGCGGACTTTCCCGATGCCCGTATTGTCATTCTGTCGAGCGACATCATGCGCGGCGAAACCCTCAAGGACATGCTTCAGGCGATTACCGATGGTGACCATGACATCGTGATCGGTACGCAACTTGTGGCAAAAGGCCATAATTTTCCGGGGCTTACGCTTGTCGGCGTGGTCGATGCCGATATCGGTCTGGCAAGCGGCGATCCGCGTGCGGCGGAGCGGACCTATCAGCTCCTGCGTCAGGTTGCCGGCCGTGCCGGGCGTGGAGAAAAGCGCGGCCGAGCGATGCTGCAGCCCTATCAGCCAGAGAATGCCCTGTTGGAGGCCCTGGACAGCGGCGACCGCGAGGCGTTCTACGGCTATGAACGCCAGGCCAGGGAGACCTTCGAGCTGCCGCCCTATGGACGGCTCGCCGGGGTGATCGTTGCCGCCAATGACAACGCAGAAGCGCTTGGATATGCGCGCCTTCTGGCCCGCGCCGTTCCCGACGCGAAGGGTGTCCGGGTTTTGGGGCCGGCACCGGCACCGATTGCCCATTTGCGCGGACGTCACCGCGTCCGCTTTCTGGTAAAGTCCGTTCGGGATTTCAATATTCAGGGTTTTCTGCGAGCGTGGCTCGCCGGGGTCACGCCGCCGAAAGGCAGTGTACGGGTCACGGTCGACGTCGATCCTCAGAGTTTCCTGTAACAGGGCAAAGAAGGATTCCGCGTTGGACATATCTCTAACCGAATTGCTCCGGCTGGCGGTTCCCCCTGATCTGACGGCCTGGACAGTGGTGGCGCTGATCGGCGTCAATTTCGTGACGTCCGCGTTCACGGCAACCGTAGGCCTAGGGGGCGGCGTTATCAATCTTGCGGTCCTGGCAAACTTCCTGCCGGCGGCGTCCATAATTCCAATACACGCCGTCATCCAACTGGGTAACAACGCCAGCCGTACGGTTCTCAACTGGAAAAATGTCGTCTGGGCCCGATGTGTGTGGTTTATCCTTGGATCGCTTGCGGGAGCAGGGGCTGCTTCTCTGGTCGTGGTTGCTCTGCCGCGTCCGGCCCTGCAACTTATCCTCGGTGTGTTTGTTCTCTATTCGGTGTTTGGCCCGAAGCCCAAGAACCTTTCGCTGGGAAAGGCCGGGATCGTGATTGGCGGCGCGGTCACCACGTTCGCCACCTTCTTTGTCGGTGCCACCGGACCGTTGGTGGCAGCAATTCTGCCGGTGGCGACCATGGCCAGGCATCAGGTGGTGGCGACCCATGGGGCGCTAATGAGCTTTCAACACGCCCTGAAAATCGTGTTCTTCGGTCTGGTCGGTTTTCACTTCCTGCCTTGGACCGGATTTCTGGCGGTCATGATCGGTGCGGGCTTTGCGGGGACTTATGTGGGGCGCATGTTGTTGGGTCGGATGCCCGAGGCATTCTTCAAAAAGCTGTTTTATGCCGTTCTCGTGGTTCTGGGCGCACGCCTGATCTATGCTGGAGCCATCGAACTGCTTGCCTAAACGAGCCCTGCGGGGCATGCTGCCCGGCGATAATATCTATGCGGCATATTGGCAACGCCACAACGAGTTGCATGCCAATGTGTTGCATGGCTGATTGTCTTTTGTTATAGGGAAGCGCGACAGCGGGGAGAATGGCGCATTTCAGTCGTTATTCTTACTAAAAAGTTCAATTAATTCAAAGGTCTGATGCACAATCCGCAGCGGAGTGTCAGCCTTGAAATCATATCAGAGAGCGTGATTACGTGTCAGGTCAAGACCCTAATATCGCAGGCATGCCCGGTCGCTACGCCATGGCTCTGTTCGAGTTGGCGTCCGACAGCAATGCCCTGGAAACGGTAGAAGCAGATCTTGGGCAGTTCCAGTCCATGCTGGACGACAGTGAAGACCTGCGCCGCCTCGTGGACAGCCCGGTCTTTACGGCTGAAGAGCAAACCCGGTCAATTACGGCAATTCTCGAGAAATCGGATATCGGGCCGCTGACATCAAATTTTGTCAGCCTGGTGGCTAGAAACCGTCGGCTTTTTGCCGTTGGTGACATGGTCAAAGCCTATCGTTCGCTTCTGGCGACGCACCGCGGCGAGGTGGCTGCAGAGGTTACCTCCGCGGAAGCTCTCAGTGACAGCCAAGTTGCCGCGTTGAAAGAATCGTTGAAAGCATCGGTCGGCAACAACGTACAAGTTCAAACACAGATTGATGCGAGTCTGCTCGGTGGCCTGATCGTCAAGGTCGGCAGCCGAATGGTTGACAGCTCGCTTCGTACTAAACTTCAAAGTCTCAAAATAGCCATGAAAGAGGTCGGCTGATGGAAATCCGGGCCGCGGAAATATCCGCAATCCTCAAGGAACAGATTAAAGATTTCGGCAAGGAAGCGGAAGTCACGGAAGTAGGCCAAGTGCTATCCGTCGGTGACGGCATTGCACGCGTTTACGGTCTGGACAATGTCCAAGCCGGTGAAATGGTCGAGTTCCCCGGCGGTGTTCGCGGAATGGCGCTGAACCTCGAGGTCGACAATGTCGGTATCGTTATCTTCGGCTCCGACCGCGAAATCAAGGAAGGCGATACCGTCAAGCGTACCGGTGCCATCGTGGACGTGCCGGTCGGCAAGGGCCTGCTCGGCCGTGTGGTCGATGCCCTGGGCAATCCGATTGACGGCAAGGGACCGATCGAAGATACCGAACGCAAACGTGTGGACGTCAAGGCACCGGGCATTATCCCGCGCAAGTCCGTGCATGAGCCGATGCAGACCGGTCTGAAGGCCATCGACTCCCTTATCCCAATCGGACGCGGTCAGCGCGAGCTGATCATCGGTGACCGCCAGACCGGTAAAACAGCGGTCGCTCTCGATGCCATCCTCAACCAGAAGAGCATCAATGAAGGCGACGACGAAAGTGCCAAGCTTTACTGTGTCTATGTGGCCATCGGCCAGAAGCGCTCCACCGTTGCCCAGTTCGTAAAGATTCTGGAAGAAAATGGCGCGTTGGACTATTCCATCGTTGTTGCCGCGACGGCGTCCGATGCCGCCCCCATGCAGTTCCTGGCACCGTTTGCCGGCTGCACCATGGGAGAGTATTTCCGCGACAATGGCATGCACGCCATGATCACATACGACGATCTGTCGAAACAGGCCGTGGCCTATCGTCAGATGTCCCTGTTGCTGCGCCGCCCACCTGGACGCGAAGCCTATCCCGGTGACGTGTTCTATCTGCACAGCCGTCTGCTGGAACGCGCCGCCAAGCTCAATGACGACAACGGCGCCGGCTCGCTGACCGCGTTGCCGATCATCGAAACCCAGGCCAATGACGTGTCGGCCTATATCCCGACGAACGTGATTTCGATCACCGACGGCCAGATCTTCCTGGAAACCGACCTGTTCTACCAGGGCATCCGTCCGGCGGTGAACGTCGGCCTCTCGGTGTCCCGCGTGGGGTCGGCCGCTCAGGTCAAGGCCATGAAGCAGGTTGCCGGTGCGATCAAGGGCGAGCTCGCCCAGTATCGTGAGATGGCGGCATTCGCGCAGTTTGGGTCGGATCTCGATGCCTCGACTCAGCGTCTGCTTAATCGTGGTGCCCGCCTTACTGAACTCCTCAAGCAGGCCCAGTTCTCGCCGCTCAAGGTCGAAGAGCAGGTGATCAGCATTTACGCCGGCGTGAACGGTTATCTCGATGGCCTACCGGTCAGCGACGTGGGCCGGTTCGAGGAAGAACTGCTCAGGACAGTGCGTGACAAACACGCTGATGTTCTGGAGACGATCCGCGCTGAGAAAGAAATTTCCGACGGTACCGGCGAGAAACTGAAGGCGGCCGTGGAAGCATTCGCAAAAGCGTTTGCCTGACCGGCAACCTGAAGATCAAAAGGGAAGGCTTTAGATGCCGAGCCTCAAGGACCTAAGAAACCGGATCGCAAGCGTCAAGGCGACGCAGAAGATCACCAAGGCCATGCAGATGGTGGCTGCCGCCAAGTTGCGTCGGGCGCAGGAATCTGCAGAAGCCGCACGGCCCTACGCCGAGCGCATGGAAATCGTGCTGGCAAATCTGTCGGATGCTCTCAAGGGCCGCGACGATGCGTCACCACTTCTGATCGGAACCGGCAAGGATGATGTTCATCTTCTGCTGGTGGCAACCGCTGAACGCGGATTGTGCGGCGGGTTCAACTCGTCGATCTCGAAACTGGCACGCGTGCATGCCCAGACCCTGATGAGCCAGGGCAAGACGGTCAAGATCATTTGTATCGGCAAGAAGGGTCATGACGCCCTCAAACGGGAATTCGGCAACCATATCATTGATGTGGTTGACCTGAAGTCGGTACGGCATCTGGCGTTTGCCAACGCTCAGGACATTGCACGGAAAGTCATCAGCCTTTTCGAGGCAGATGAGTTTGACGTCTGCACGCTGTTCTATTCCAAGTTCAAGAACGTTATGACGCAGACTCCCACATCACAGCAGATGATCCCGGCGATGATCGAAGTGGAAGCCTCTGCCGGCGTGGTTGCGGATTCCGGAGCTGTCGCCTGCTACGAATACGAGCCGGAAGAAAGTGAAATTCTCGAGGAATTGTTGCCTCGAAACATAGCAGTGCAGATTTTTCGAGGACTGCTGGAAAATGCTGCCAGTGAGCAGGGTGCGCGGATGTCCGCCATGGACAGTGCGACGCGAAATGCCGGTGAAATGATCGACAAGCTGACGATCACGTACAACCGTTCGCGCCAAGCCCAGATCACCAAGGAACTGATTGAAATCATCTCAGGCGCCGAAGCGCTTTAGAGAGAACGAGAAAGCAAGGAAGGTCGAGATGGCAACCAAAAATATCGGTCGGGTCACACAGGTCATCGGCGCTGTGGTCGACGTGCAATTTGAAGATCAACTGCCGGCGATCCTGAATGGCCTCGAAACTGAAAACGGCGGTAACCGCCTGGTTCTCGAAGTTGCTCAGCACCTGGGACAAAACACCGTTCGCACGATTGCGATGGATACATCGGAAGGTCTCGTCCGCGGGCAGGAAGTGCGGGACACGGGCGATCCGATCGCGGTGCCCGTTGGTGTTGAAACGCTTGGCCGGATTATGAACGTGATCGGTGAACCGGTCGACGAAGCCGGGCCGATCGAGGCAAAAGCAACCCGAGCCATTCACCAGGATGCACCGCCGTTGGTCGATCAGTCGACGGAAACTGAAATTCTGGTCACCGGCATCAAGGTGGTCGATTTGCTTGCCCCTTACGCGAAGGGCGGCAAGATCGGCCTGTTCGGCGGCGCCGGTGTGGGCAAGACGGTTCTGATCATGGAATTGATCAACAACATTGCCAAGGGCCATGGTGGTTACTCGGTGTTTGCCGGGGTTGGCGAACGCACCCGCGAAGGCAACGACCTCTACCACGAAATGATCGAATCCGGCGTGAACCAACTGGGCGGCGGCGGCGAATCCAAGTGCTCTCTGGTGTACGGCCAGATGAACGAGCCTCCCGGAGCGCGTGCCCGTGTTGCCCTGAGCGGCCTGACGGTTGCGGAACACTTCCGCGATGAAGGCCAGGATGTGCTTTTCTTCGTGGACAATATTTTCCGGTTTACGCAAGCCGGCTCCGAAGTGTCGGCCCTGCTTGGCCGTATTCCTTCGGCTGTGGGATATCAGCCTACGCTTGCCACGGACATGGGCACCATGCAGGAACGCATCACGTCGACCAACAAGGGTTCGGTTACCTCAGTGCAGGCGATTTATGTGCCGGCCGATGACCTCACCGACCCGGCGCCGGCAACATCATTCGCACACCTTGATGCGACCACTGTGCTCTCGCGTTCAATTGCGGAGAAAGGCATTTATCCGGCCGTTGATCCACTGGATTCCACCAGCCGCGTGCTTGAGCCCCGGATCGTCGGTGAAGAACATTACGGCGTCGCCCGCCGGGTGCAGGAGATCTTGCAGCGTTACAAAGCGCTTCAGGACATTATCGCCATTCTCGGCATGGACGAGCTTTCCGAAGAAGACAGACTGGCCGTCAGCCGCGCACGCAAGATCGAGCGTTTCCTCAGCCAGCCGTTCTTTGTGGCTCAGGTCTTCACCGGATCTCCCGGCAAGCTGGTTGATTTGGCCGATACGATCAAAGGCTTCAAGGGTCTTTGCGAAGGCGACTACGATCACCTGCCGGAAGCCGCCTTTTACATGGTCGGCAACATGGATGAAGCAATCGAGAAAGCCGAACGCCTGGCAGCGGAAGCCGCATAACCTTAGGCAGGCTCACGGCAAAAGAGGAATAACTCATGGCCGACACGTTCAGTTTCGAACTGGTATCGCCGGAGCGTTTGCTGCAGTCCGGCCAGGCAGTGCAGGTGACCATTCCGGGCACGGAGGGTGAATTCACCGTGCTTGCAGGCCACGCGCCGGTTTTGTCGACCATCCGCCCCGGCATCATTCACGTGACCGGGGAAGGGGCAAGCGACGAACGGATCTTCATTCGTGGCGGCTTTGCCGAGGTGACGCCAACTGGCCTTACAATTCTGGCGGAAGAAGCCGTTCCCATGGCAGATCTTGATGCCGAAGCTCTGGCACAGCAGATCAAGAACGCCGAGGAAGATGTGGCCGACGCGACAGACGACAACAAACGTCAACGCGCTCAGGAATCCCTGGACCATCTCCATCAACTTCGGGATGCTTTGTAGAACAATCCGGCGATTTCGACCTTAGGCCCGCTTCCAACGCGTGACACGTACCGGATGTCTGCCGCACTTGTTTCCGGCAATTGACTTGGACCGTGCGGCGAATCGCAACCCGCAACGGTGGTGCATTGCGCGGGAGAACAGCGTATGATCCGCATCATGCCGATCTTTGGGCGGAGTTCACACGAGTTTGTGTACGGGGGTGTAGGGATTGCGCTGGACACTTGACGATATCAACTGGGACGCATTCGACCGCAGCAAGGTCGATGAGCAAACACTGGCGGCCGTCAAGGCAGCATCCCTGGTGGAATTCAATGCGCCGGACTACGTGAGTTATCTGTGCAATGTGTTTGCAGACAGCGAAGAGGTCCAACAGAACATTCGGCAGTGGGGTCGTGAAGAAGCCCAGCACGGCAAGGCCCTGGCCAAGTGGTCGAGAATGGCCGACTCAGCGTTTGATTTCGATGGCGCTTTCGACAGGTTCCGCGAGATCCAGGGCATCAACACCGAAGCCATCGAATCGGTCAGGGGCAGCCGCGCAGGTGAAATGATTGCCCGTTGCGTCGTTGAAAGCGGGACGTCGTCCTTCTATACGGCAATCAAGGACGCCACTGAAGAACCGGTCCTCAGACAGATTGCCACTTATCTCGCAGCAGACGAATTTGCCCATTACCGCCTCTTCTACGATAGCTACAAGCGCTACGAAGGTGAGCTGCCGTCAACATGGCAAAGGATGCGCATCGCCGTGAGCCGGATCAACGAAGCCGACGACGATGAGCTTTCGGGGGCCTATTACTGCGCAAACTATCCCGAGGGCTCTGGCGTGGCCTATGACCGGAAGACCTTTGCGGCAGCCTATGAGAAGCGTGCTCTGGCGGTCTACAAAAGGTCCCATATCAACCGGATGATCGCCATGGTGGCAAAGGCCGGTGGGCTCAAACCGCATGGCCGGTTGAGCAATCTGATCAGTTCCGTCGCCTGGCATTTCATTTCCTTCAAGCAGTGGCGCCTGCATCGCACCGCGCTGTGATGTAGCGTCGGACTGACCAACCGAAACCAGATCACATCTTACTGGTGCGGTGCTGAACCATGCGCAAGATCGTCTACACCGTTTCAGAGGACTACGAACGCCGTACCGGTGGATGGATTTACAACGAAAATCTGCTCAGGGAACTGGGTCGTTTAGGACACCCCATTGAACGGCTTGTGCTGCCCGGCGGTTTTCCCAATCCATCGGACACGGCCGTGGCGGCAACCGGTGAAATCTTCGCCAGAATCCCCGATGATACTCTCGTCCTTGTCGATCAGATCTGCCTTGGTGTGTTACCGGCCCTGGCTGCGGTACAGGGTACCCGCCTCAGACTCGCGATGATTGTCCACCACCCGATCGCGTTCGAAAACGAGTCCGACAAAGCGGCCAGCGAAGAGTTGTTCGCCTCAGAAAAAGCCGTACTGGTCCATGTAAGACACGCCATTGTAACATCACTGACCACTTGTCGTGCTCTCGTGGAAAGATACGGTGTCCCTGCGGAAAAGATTATCTGCGCCGAACCGGGATCAGATCGGCGCGCTGTATCCCAAGGCAGTACCGAGGGTCCGCTCCGACTGCTTTCGGTGGGGGCCCTTGTGCCTAGAAAAGGGCAGGACGTTCTCCTCTCAGCCATGGCGGGCCTGACAGATTTACCCTGGTCCCTGACGATCGTTGGAAACACCAACAGGGATCGGCAACACCTCGGCCGCATAAGACAAATCCTCGACCGGAATCAGTTGCGTGAGCGGGCGTGCCTGGTCGGTGAGCTGTCCCAGGATGATCTTGACGAACTCTGGCAGACCACAGATCTTTTTGTCTCCGCGTCAAGACATGAGGGGTACGGAATGGCAGTTGCCGAGGCGATTGCTCGTGGCATTCCCGTGGTGACGACGCGGGCAGGGGCCGTCGGCGAGTGGATCAGTCCGGATGCGGCCCTCGTGGTCCCCAACGGAGACGTCCAGAGGTTGTGCCGGGCCATCAGGTCGGTTATGGAAAATTGTGTTCTTCGGCAGAACCTGCGCGCTGGCGCACTTGCCCAACGCAAATCTCTACCCGAGTGGACGACAGCCGCCAGGAAAGTTTCGGTCGTCGTCAGCCACTGAGAGTGTCAGTCGTCCTGAGGATGTGGGCCGGTTAAAGGCCGAAACTCCGCGACGACCTGCTCATAGACGTCGCGCTTGAAGGGGACGACGAGGTCTGACAAGTGATCGATATCGACCCATTTCCAGCTGTCGAATTCCGGCTCCTCTCCGTGATCAGCCGCAATATCGAAGTCTCCATCGGAACCGTTGAAACGCATGGCAAACCATTTTTGCTTCTGGCCCCGATACCGACCCTTGAGTGCCTTTCCTATGGCGTCCTCCGGCAAGTCGTAGGTCAACCACTCGGTCGTCTCGCCGATTATTGATGCGTCATCCGTTCCGGTTTCCTCGCGCAACTCCCTCAGCGCTGCCTCGTTCGGGTTTTCACCCTTATCGATACCGCCCTGTGGCATCTGCCATCGGTGTTGCGACGCGTCGTTGTCCCATTTGGGAATTCTCTGGCCGACCCAGACGAGACCGCTCTGGTTGATCAGCATGATGCCCACACAAGGCCTGTAGGGTAGGTCCGACACAGAGGACATTGTCGGTATCAACTTGACCCGGTGGGAATGGCGGCACTTACAGGAATCAGAATAATATTTCTGTCTTCGAGTGTCTGTGCCCACCGCGCAATACTATCGATGGTGACCGGCAAGCCGGACCCCACGCCAATCGCCAGGCCGCGCTCCAGAGCAATTTCCTCAAGGGTCGCCAGCATGTTTTCAATCGCGTTAGCGGTTTGCTCGCCGTCAATGACAACATCTGCGGTCGATGCGCCAAGCCCCACTTCCTCCGCGATAGGCTGCGACTGACTGCGTCCGGATGTGCCGTCGTCGACATAGACAAGGCCGCGCGCGCTGATCTGTTTCAATGCAGGCCTCAGGGCATCCGAATTCGAGGTGAACTTGGCGCCCATATAATTGGTGACGCCGAAGTAACCGGTGAAACGACTGAGCAGCCATTCCAGGCGGTTGATGTTCTCTTGAGGTGAGACATGGGTCAGCAAGGTATAGGGGCCTGGATCGTTGTCTGGATAGTCGAATGGCTCCATGGGCAACTGGAGCATGACCTCGTGACCGCTGCGACGCGCACGCGTGATCCATTTTTGTAATTTTTCCGGATAGGGTGCAAAGGCCAGCGTGACTTCACCGGGAAGCCGGTCAATGGCGTTGCGGGTGCCGTCGTTGCTCAGGCCCATGCCGCCGATGAGAATAGCGATCCTTGCCGGTGTACCCTCGCCTGTGGCCATTTGAGGTGCCTGGCGGGCGTAGGCCTGACTTGGCCGTCGGCCGTCGGTTCCGATCCGAGGAAGAATGCCGTGTTGGCCATGCTCGACAAGGCCATCGACCGGGACCTTCGGCAACGCGCCCGCGCGTGGTGTCTGTGGTTCCTCGGCCAACTCCGTCTCGGCAATGTCTTCCTGGCCCTCTTCAACCAGTTCGGAAACCGTCTCGTCCGTTTTGAGACCGTTTCTCATGCCGAGTTCGGTTGCGGTCACATCACTCTGTGCTGTTTGGGAATCCAGGGCCAGGATAACAACCGGTTCACCGCCCAGCGGATTGGGGTTGATGCTCAGCCAGGCAAACAGGCCCATCGCACCGAACACCACGACACCGAGCACCAATTGAAGTGCCGTTAGCCTGACATCAAGCAACCGGCGCACAATATTGCGCCGGTTGAGAGGTCTGTCCAGATTATCCGCCGCCATAATCTCAATCAGCCAGTCGTCCGGGTCAGGCTTGCCGGGGTCAACTCATCCCCATCGAAGCACTTTGACCACATTCCAAACATTGGAACGACCTGCATTCACACAAATGCAGAGCGCTCCAATAGGTTTGCCTTGCCTCAGTTCGCTACGCTCGACGGCTCGCTCGTGGTGTTCCGGCTGCTGTCAACCTTCACACCGCGAAGAACGTTGAGCGCGTAAATCAGTTGCTTGTCGTCTTCCTTCTTGGCCGGCACGTAGGATGCTGAACCGGATTGCTCTTCTTCTTCCTTGGTGCCTTCGTTCTTGAGGTGTCCACGCAAGTTGGCTTCGCCCCGGGGCTTGCTGCGTTTCTTGAGATCTTCAGGGATCTCCTGCTCAACCACGATATTGGGATCAATGCCCTTGGCCTGAATGGAGCGTCCGGCAGGTGTGTAGTACCGCGCCGTGGTCAACCTGATGGCACCATTGCTACCGAGCGGAATGATGGTCTGAACCGAGCCCTTGCCAAAAGAGCGCGTGCCGATAACGGTGGCCCGCTTGTGGTCCTGAAGAGCGCCGGCCACAATCTCCGACGCCGATGCTGATCCGCCATTGATGAGCACGATAACGGGCTTGCCCTTGGTAAGGTCGCCGGGATCGGCATTGTAGCGTTGTGTTTCTTCGGCGTTGCGTCCGCGGGTCGAAACGATTTCTCCCCGCTTGAGGAATGTATCGGACACCGAAATTGCCTGATCGAGCAGGCCGCCTGGGTTGTTCCTGAGATCAAGGACAAAACCCTTCAGCTTGTCGTTGCCGATCTTGGAGCCCAGATTCTTGATTGCCTTGTTGAGGCCAGTCTGGGTCTGCTCGTTGAACGTGGTGATGCGAATGTAGGCAACATCGTTTTCCTGACGTGATCGCACGGAACGAATGCGAATGACGTCGCGGGTGATCTTGATATCGAAGGGCTCATCGACGCCTTCGCGCACGACGGTCAAAAAAATAGAAGTATTGACCTTGCCGCGCATCTTTTCGACAGCCTCATTCAATTTGAGACCGATGATCTGCTCACCATCGAGCTGGGTGATCAGGTCGCCTGAGCGCACGCCCGCCCGCGCTGCCGGCGTATCGTCGATTGGCGTCACAACCTTTACGAGGCCGTTTTCCATGGTTACGTCAATACCCAGTCCGCCAAACTCGCCGCGGGTCTGAACCTGCATGTCGCGGAACATTTTGGCGTTCATGTAACTCGAATGGGGGTCAAGGGATGAAAGCATGCCATTGATGGCGGAATCGATCAGTTTACTGTCGTCGGGTACCTCGACGTAATCCGATCGTACACGGTCAAACACGTCGCCAAACAAATTCAGCTGGCGATAGGTCTCGGAATTTGCCGCACTGGCAGCGCCTTGTGGACCGAAGCTCTGAAGAGCCAACATTGCCGCGATGGCTCCAACGGCAAAGCATCCCAATCCTGCAAAAATGGATCTACGCATTATCCACGTACCTTTTCATCGTTACCGGCCCACCAAGGGCCTGGATTTATTGAGCGGTCCTTCCTGCGAAACTCAACATACAGGACAGGTCGGTCATCGCCTTCGATGCCACCGACAGCGGCGCTGTTCACGGCTTGTTTTCCCATATTGCCTATGGGTTCACCTGCGCGAACAAACTGTTCGGTCACCACATTGACGTCTTTCATTCCAGCCAACAGTACATGATACCCCTCGCCGGCATTAATGATCAATAGCTCGCCGTAACTTCTAAAGGGTCCTGCGTAAACAATCCAGCCGTCACATGGTGCGGTGACCTGGGCGTTTCCCCGGGTAGCAATGGAATCGCCCTTGGCAGGGCTACCATAGCCGTCAGACGCGCCAAATTCACGTATCCGTGTCCCCTGCGCCGGAAATGCCAGCAGTCCGTGGGCCTTCGAAAAGCGTACTGTAGGCTTGACCAATGCGGTCGCTCTGGCCACAACCTTTTGTTTTTGCGTCTGAGTCTTCTCCTTGGCCTTCTTGTCCCTGTCTATCTGAGCGATCAGATCCTTGAGGGAGTTGGCCTTCTCGACAAGTTTTGAGATGCGTTCACGTTCCGACTTGATCTCTTCCTCGGTGATCCTGGATGCAGAGTTTTTCGCCGCCAACAGGCTTTTTACTTCCTTCTGTTCGGCCTCGAGATTTGTCAAATTCTGTGACAGGTAACGCTTTTCACGCAAAATTGTGAGCCGCAGGGACTTCAGACTGGAGAGATCTTGAACCAGGGCATTTGCCTCAACCCGCAATTCCGGAACGATAATGCCCAAAAGCATGGCACTGCGCAGTGCTTCCAGAGCATCCGCAGGCTTCACGGCAAGGGCCGGGGGCGGGTTCTGTTCCAGACGTTGAAGCCCGGCAATCAGTTCCGCCAGCATGCCCCGTCTCTGAGTCAGGCGCTGTTTGACGTCAACCTCACGCTTCTGAAGGTTGACCAGGCGTTTTTCCGTGGCGCCAATCTGCGCCTCCCGCGCGTTGACCCGGGATGCCGTGGCAACAAGCCGACGGCTGAGGCGGCTCATTTCCGTGGCCAGGGCGCGAGCTTCGGTTTCCAGTCCCTCCGCACGGGTCTTGGATTCGTCAAGTTGATCTTCGACCGCCTTCAAATCGTCGCTGCTTTGCGCATGCACTTGAGCAGGGCCAAAGGCAGACAGCAGAACAAACAGTGCCGATGCCGCAATCAAAGTGCGGAAATAGGGAACCTGGCGGTAAACGGTCCGTTCGGCTATTGGGCGGCGGTTCAAATGCATCAAACGGTCATATCCTGAATTTCGTAATGCAGTCCCAATTCACTCGCGATGATAGGGATGTTTCGTCAATATGGTTACCGCCCGGTAAAGTTGTTCGGTAAGCATTGCTCTCGCAAACATGTGCGGCCAGGTCATCGGACCGAATGATAGCAGAAAATCGCACCGATCTCGGATCTCAATCCCGTGACCGTCCGGACCGCCGATCAGAAACGTCAGGTCTTTTTCACCTTGGTCAAGCCAGGTTCCAAGGCGTTGCGAAAACGCCTGGCTGGTGAATGTCTTGCCGGTCTCGTCGAGGCCGACCGTGACACCACCGACCGGGATTGTGGCCGTCAACGCCGATGCCTCTTCGCGAAGTCGGTCCGCTTTGTCCGGGCGAGACGACTCCGGGAAATCCCTCACGGTCACGGTACGAACGCCGACTGTCCGGCCCTGGACTTCGACACGACCGAGATAATCGTCACAAAGCGACTTCGCAGGTCCCTTCTTCATGCGACCGATGGCGCTGATCTGAATTTTCATGTCATCCCTGAGGATAAGATTGGATCAGCGCCCCGTCGGGTGCACTTTCGTTCAGACCGCGACCTTGTCGTCGGGTGTATTCGCCGACCAGAGTTTCTCCAGATTGTAGAAACTGCGGACTTCGGGACGAAATATGTGAACGATCACGTCGCCGGCGTCGATCAGGACCCAGTCGCAATTTGGCAGACCTTCAACACGGGCTTTGCCCAGTCCTTCGTCCTTGAGTGCCGACGAAAGCTGATTAGCCACCGCCCCAACGTGACGTTGAGAGCGGCCGGATGACACGACCATGTAGTCTGCTATAGAGGTTTTTCCGCCGAGATCGATCGTAACCACGTCTTCGGCCTTGGCATCGTCGAGACAGCTTAGAATGATGTCCAACAAATTTTGTGATGTCATGCCGTCATCCGGTAAAACATCACCTGCAAATCCACCCTGTGCGGCGGATTCGCCACGCTGTTGCAGTGTCAGGATTGTAGTCCTTTCCCAAAAAAAGTATGCGGCGGGATGTTTGCCGCTCAGTGCCTTGTCTCAATAACGGTTTCGCTATTCTCATGAGCACACGTTACACATTCCTCCAGAACGTATACCTATAAAGAATAAGACGATATCGTTCGATGTTCAATAGACGAATTGGTGAGGTGAGATGGGTCAAGACTTTATCTGGATGACGGCCATGGAGATGGTGGATGGATTCCGAACCGGCGCTTTCTCGCCACTGGAGGTCACAGCGCAAGTGCTTGACCGAATCGAGGAAAAGGACCCGGCACTCAATGCCTTAGCGCTGGTCGACCGGGACGCGGCAACCAAGGCGGCCAGGGAGTCTGAGGCGCGCTGGCATGGCAAGGCACCAAAGGGCGCGCTTGATGGTATCCCGGTGCTGGTGAAGGATATTATCCTGACCGAGGGGTGGCCGACGCTGCGCGGTTCCAAAACTGTCGATCCGGCAGGACCCTGGAACGACGATGCACCGTCGGTTGCGCGCCTGAGAGAGCACGGAGCGGTGTTTCCCGGCAAGACCACGACACCGGAGTTTGGATGGAAAGGTGTCACCGACAGTCCGCTTAACGGCATTACGCGCAACCCCTGGGACGTCAGCAAGACACCGGGAGGATCGAGCGGCGGTTCATCGGCTGCTGTGGCCGCGGGCATGGGGCCGCTGGCGCTCGGAACCGATGGTGGCGGATCGATCAGGATCCCGGCGGGCTTTGCAGGGATTTTCGGGCACAAGCCGAGCTTCGGCCGGGTGCCGGCGTGGCCGCTCAGCCCCTTCGGCACTGTTTCTCACGTGGGGCCCATGTCGCGCACCGTCACAGATAGTGCGCTCATGCTCAATGTTATCAGCGAACCGGATGCTCGGGACTGGTATTCCATGGTCGATCAGGGCATCGACTTTCTCGACCGATTGGATGCGGGTATAGAGGGCCTCAAGATCGCCTTCAGCCCCGACCTTGGCTATGTGAAATCAGTCGATCCTGAGATTGCCGCCTTGGTGCGGGCAGCGGCTGAAAAATTTGAAGACCTGGGTGCTACCGTCGACGAAACCGCGCCGGGCATTGAAGATCCTGCAGAGTGTTTTCGCACGCTGTGGTGGGTCGGTGCCCGCACGTTGCTCGGCGGAGATCCAGACAAATGGCCGTTACTCGATCCGGGACTTGCGTCGGTGGTCGAGCAGGCCCGTGGCATCACCCTGGAACAGTATCAATCGGCTGTCGCCAAGCGCGGCGAAATCGGCACGACAATGCGCCTGTTCATGGAGGACTACGACCTGTTGCTGACGCCAACCCTGCCGATCCCGGCGTTCGAGGCGGGCAGGCTGTCGCCTGACGACGACCCGGTCAGCAAATGGACCAATTGGACGCCATTTTCATTCCCGTTCAACCTGACCCAGCAGCCCGCGGCAACGGTACCATGCGGGTTCACCAGCCAGGGACTGCCGGCGGGATTGCAGATCGTCGGGCGGATGTTCGATGACCGCACGGTTCTCAGGGCGTCGAGGGCTTTTGAACAGGCGTGCCCGTGGCAGGATCACAAACCGGATTTCTGACGCCGTAGGCTGGTAGAGTTCTCGAAATGCAGAGGGATGTGGAGGAAACACCATGCGGGCGGCGCACACCGTGCCAGTCCGGCGGCGTCGGACGCATCAATTCTGTAAGTCTCATAGCGCCGCGCCGCTGGTGACGCCAGCGCTCGCAGTCCGGCATTCGGGCGGTCAAGCACGGCGATAGGGACCATTTCAAACAATCTGCGCCATTCCTGCCAGCGGTGCATACTGGCAAGGTTGTCGGCACCCATGAGCCAGACGAAACGAACCCCCGGGTGGCGCTGCTTCAATATTCGGATGGTATCGACGGTATAGCGTGTGCCCAATCCGGCTTCGACGCCGGTTACATCCACACGAGGGTGATCTGAACAGGCCTCTGCCTGTTCGATCCTGTTTGCCAGTCCGACTGTTTCGGATGGATCCTTGAGCGGGTTCTGGGGGGACACCATCCACCAGATCTTCGACAACTCAAGGCGCCTGAGCGCCTCGACCGTAATCGCCCTGTGGCCGGCATGAGGCGGGTTGAACGATCCACCGAGAATGCCGATGCATTGTCCCGGCAGGACGAGGGGTGATGCCGTGGTGAGCATGGGTTTCCGCAGACCCGTCAGGGCCGGGTCTGCCCTGAGCCCCTGACCACATACTTGAAGCTGGTGAGCTGTTCGAGACCGACCGGTCCGCGGGCGTGCAATTTGCCCGTGGCGATACCGATTTCCGCCCCCATGCCAAATTCACCGCCATCGGCAAACTGCGTCGACGCGTTGTGCAACACGATGGCGCTGCCGACCCGGTTGAGAAACCTCTCAGCGGTGGCAGGGTCGTCGGCGACAATCGTTTCTGTGTGTTGGGACCCATAGCGCGCGATGTGATCGATCGCGCCATCGACACCGTCCACGACCGCCAATGCGATGACGCTGTCCAGATATTCTGTGGTCCAGTCGTCGACTGCCGCCGGTTTGACGGCGCCATCGAGTGCCTGTGCGGCCGCGTCGCCGCGGACCTCACAACCGGCCTCGTGAAGTGCATTCACCAGGTGGGGTATGAAACGGTCAGCCGCGGCCCGGTCCACCAGCAACGTTTCGGCGGCTCCGCAAACACCTGTGCGCCGCATTTTTGCGTTGACCGTGATATCGGCGGCCATGTCCAGATCGGCCGATCGGTCGACGTAAACATGACACAGTCCCTCGAGGTGGCTGAAGACCGGCACGCGGGCCTCATCCTGGACCCGGGCCACGAGACTCTTGCCGCCGCGCGGCACGATGACGTCGACGGCCCCGTCCAAGCCTTTGAGCATCATGCCGACAGCAGATCGGTCGGTCGTGGGCACCATCTGAATGGCAGTCGCGGGCAAACCGGCATCCTCAAGGCCCTTTGTCAGGCATTGGACGATCGCCCGGCTGGATTCGATGCTTTCCGATCCGCCACGCAGGATCGCTGCATTGCCGGCCTTCATGCACAGGGCGCCGGCGTCGGCAGTGACGTTTGGGCGGCTCTCGTAGACTATGCCGATGACACCGATCGGGACGCGCACGCGCTCGATGTCCAGTCCGTTGGGCCGTGTCCACCGGGACATGCTGGATCCAACCGGGTCATCCAGAGCGGCTATGTCTTCCAGACCTTTGGCCATGGCCTCGATGCGGGCCTCGTCCAGCCTGAGACGATCGAGAAAGGCACCGGAAGTGCCCCGGGCTTGCGCCTTTGCCGTGTCGATGGCGTTGGCGGAAAGTATATCCGATTGAGTGCGGCGCAGATGGTTCGCCATTGCCAGAAGCGCCCGGTTCTTGTCTTCGGTCGATGCGCTGGCCAGCTGATCTGCCGCAACTTTCGCGTCACGGCCGATCTGATCCATGAGATCGCGAATTTCGTCCGGCGCAACGCCGGACCCGGTGTCTTTCCATGCCATGTTCATGACTTATCCTTTGGTCAGCACAAGATCGTCGCGGTGGATGATCTCGTCGCGGCCACGGTAACCGAGAACGTGTTCGATTTCACCGCTTTTATGGCCCATGATCCGGTTGGCGTCTTCACAGTCGTAGGCACTCAAGCCACGCGCAATGGTATTGCCCGAAACATCGTTGACCAGAACCGCATCGCCGCGCGTGAAGCCGCCATCGACCCTGACGACACCTGCAGGAAGCAAGCTCTTTCCGCTGGACAAGGCACGGGCGGCGCCGTCGTCGACAATCAGTGTCCCACGAGGCTCCAGGGTGCCCGCGATCCATTTCTTGCGCGCTGCAACGGGGGTTGCCGCCGATACGAACCAGGTACACAAGGCCCCGTCGCGCAGGCGCTGCAAGGGGTTGTGTACCCGGCCGTTGGCGATGACCATGTTGGCCCCCGCGTCAAGGGCGATGCGCCCGGCGGCAAGTTTGGTGACCATGCCGCCTGAACCGACGTGGCTGCCCGAGGCTCCGGCCATGGCCTCGATATCGGCCGTGATGGCGTTGACTTCCGGGATATGAGTGGCAGTAGCGTCGCGATCGGGGGAGGCGGTATAAAGCCCGTCCACATCGGACAACAGGACCAAGCAATCGGCACTGACCATGCTCGCCACACGGGCAGCCAGCCGGTCGTTGTCGCCGTAGCGAATCTCACTCGTGGCAACCGTGTCATTCTCATTGACCACAGGAATGGATCCCATACGCAAAAGTGCCGACAACGTGCTGCGGGCGTTAAGGTAGCGCCGGCGCTGTTCGGTATCCGTCAAGGTCAGCAGAACCTGTGCCGTCGTGATCTGACGGTCTTCGAGTACCTTCTGATAGGCATGGGCCAAGGCAATCTGGCCGACGGCCGCGGCTGCCTGGCTTTCCTCGAGCTTCAAGGGCCCGGCCGGCAGTCGCAGGGCGTTGCGACCCAGTGCGATGGCACCGGAAGACACAATCAGAATTTCCCGGTCTCCGGTCTTGAGGGCTGCCAGATCATCGGCCAGCGCCTCCAGCCAGGTCGTGTGCAGGGCACCGGTCGAAGGATTGACCAGGAGTGAAGACCCTATCTTGACAACAATGCGCCGGGAGTCACCCAGGCGGTCTGTCATGGTTGCCATCCAGCGTCAGCGGGTTGCGAGGCTGCGGCAAGCTCGTCGGCCTTGCGTTTCTTTTCGGCATCGATAATGCCGAACACCTGCCAGACAAGTGCATCAACGCCGGTTTGCGTGGCCCCGGACAGAACAAGGACCTCATGTCCGCAGGCGTCTTCAAGCAACTGGACCTTCTCGGCAATGTCGTCATCAGGCAGTGCGTCGGTTTTGTTCAGGGCAACAAGTTCAATCTTTTCGCCGAGCCCATGCCCATATTTTTCAAGTTCACCGCGGATGACGCGGTAATGGCCGGCCACGTCGTCTTCGGTACCGTCAACCAGATGCAGAATGGCCGAGCACCGTTCGATGTGTCCCAGGAAGCGGTCCCCAAGACCATGTCCCAGATGCGCGCCTTCGATCAGACCAGGGACATCGGCCATCACGAAAGTGCGGGAATCGCGCAAGACGACGCCCAGATTGGGGGTCAGGGTGGTGAACGGATAATCGGCAATCTTGGGCCGAGCGGCACTGACCGACGCCAGAAGAGTCGACTTGCCGGCATTGGGCAGGCCCACAAGTCCCACATCCGCGATGAGTTTGAGGCGAAGCCAGATCCAGCGCTCCTCGCCGTCCAGTCCGGGGTTGGCCCGGCGCGGTGCCTGGTTGGTTGCACTCTTGAAATGAGCGTTGCCGAAGCCGCCATTGCCGCCACGGGCAAGGCAGAATCGCTGGCCAACTTCCGTCAGGTCGGCGATCAGCGTTTCGTTGTCTTCTTCAAAGATCTGCGTGCCGACAGGTACGGGCAGGATGACATCCTCGCCGGCTGCACCGGCGCGGTCACGGCCCATCCCGTGGGTTCCGGTCTTGGCCTTGAAGTGCTGGCGGTAGCGATAATCGATCAGCGTGTTTAGCCCGTCAGCGCATTCGACCCAGACATCGCCGCCGCGGCCGCCGTCGCCGCCGTTCGGACCGCCGAATTCGATGTACTTCTCGCGCCGGAAACTAACGCAGCCGCCGCCACCGTTGCCGGATCGGATATAAATCTTGGATTGATCGAGAAATTTCATGGCTCAGAGCCTGGGACCTGGGAACAAAAACGAAAAGAGGGAGATGGTGACCCATCTCCCTCGACAAATTCGTTTCAGCCGCCGGAGCCTGGGTGCCGGCGATCGTCCAGCTGCCGTTATTCTGCGGGCGACGGTTGTGGGATGACGGATACGTATGTCCGGCCGCCACTTGACGTCTTGAATGTCACATGGCCTTCGGTCACGGCGAAGATCGTATGATCTTTGCCCATGCCGACATTGTTGCCGGGGTGCCATTTGGTGCCACGCTGGCGCAGGATGATGTTGCCGGGAATGACCCGCTCGCCGCCAAACTTCTTGACGCCGAGACGCCGTCCGGCTGAATCGCGCCCGTTGCGTGAGGATCCACCTGCCTTTTTGTGTGCCATGGTTCTGGTTCCTTAGCTTGTCCGTTTATGCGTCGCCGTCGCCGGCCATCAGGGTTTTGGCCTGGCCGATCCAGTCTTCGCGCTCGATACGGCCCTTGAAGTTGAGCTGTTCGTCGACTTCGGCAATCTTTTCTGGTGAAAATTCCGCGATCTGCTGGAAGGAAGTGACGCCAAGAGCGTGCAGCTTCTTCTCCAATGCAGGTCCAACCCCGGAGATCTTCTTCAGATCGTCTGCGCCGGCCGGGGCTTCCGGAGCCGCTTCGACCTTTGGTGCTTTTTCTTCGGCAGGCGCCGCTTTTTCTTCCGCCGCCTTGGGCGCGGCTTTCTTCTTGGAGGCTTTCTTGCCGCCCGTCAGAATTTCCATGATACGCAGGACTGTGTGATTCTGGCGGTGACCTGCGGTGCGGCGGTATGTTGTACGGCGCTTCTTCTTGAAGACCATGACTTTATCGCCACGGGTCTGCTCGACCACTTCGGCTGCAACAGTTGCACCTTCCACATGTGGCGCACCGATCGACGGTGTTCCATCGCCACCGACCATGAGGACATCGGTGATCTCCACCGTGTCTCCGGCCTCGGCTTTCAGCTTCTCGACGGTTATGACGTCTTCCGGCGCGACTTTATATTGCTTGCCGCCTGTCTTGATGACTGCGAACATGATGTGTTCCAACGAAAAGAAATTACATAGAAAAAAAGCCAGGCGTGTCGCCACCCCGGCTGGTTCGCGCGCACTATACCCAGTGCGGCGATCTTGTCAACGAATTGATCGGGGATTTTCGTGAGATAGTTTCGACAAATTGTTTGCTCGTCACGCAAACAGGGACTTGGCATGAGGCCTCGAGCCATGTATCACAACGCGCGCATGCCCCACTAAACAACATTGCACGGAGAGGTGCCGGAGTGGTCGAACGGGGCGGTCTCGAAATCCGCCTATCCGTGTCCGTTCTAGTTTCGTTCTGTCTGGCCTTGTTATCGCTAATCCAACAACTTAGCCGCACTCATCCCAATTTGGTGTTATTGCGTCTTGACCCGTCCGGCCTCGTTCGGTGGCAAACGGGTGGCAAAACCCGAATTTCCGTTTTCGCGGTTTGTTCTGCAAAGGATTGTCCGGCATCAGAAGACACCGGACGGAGCTAGCAAGACGCGAATGTGAATCGCATGATCAACTGAGATTGGAAAGGAGGGGCTTGACAGTGGGGCGTTCGAGCGAAATGTCAACGCTGCAAGAACAGTGATTTGAAGATGAGAAACAAGGCGTGTGGAGATACGTTCTTGTTCCTCAAAAACTGAACCATTGTTACTATGTAGTCGTCAGTGAGCGCAAATTCGGACTCTGATTTCGGAGGGTCCTGTGAATAGCATTCATGCAACAGAACAATTCGATATCCTAAATCGAATGCCAGATACTCATTTGGAGCAACCATAATCAATCGATGAAAGATTTCAGCGAGAGGGTTTCCGTGGAAATTTGGTGGAGTGCCAGAGGCCTCCATTTTTACATCATAGACCGGTTGGCTCCGGCGAAGCCAATAAGTCAAATGACCCGCCTGCTTAAAATGATCAGGTTCAGACCTGTCACCAAGTTCAAAATTCTTTACGCGCTTGAGGTCAGTCACCCATTGGCCATGCGCATCAACCAAGGCCGAAGGGGAAATACGGGGCAAAATAGACACAGGCGAAGCAGTGTAGATATATTGACTAGTAACGAAATCTCGAAACCAGTTTTCATCCCGTAAGTCACCAAGCACGGTTGTGGGAACGAATAGATCTTGAGCTGTGATCTGCATTTTGTGATTCTCAATAAATTGGGACTAAACGCCATAGATCACGCCCAAGGGAACGTCAATGCCTTTGATTCATACTATTCCGCCTCGGGCTCCCGTGACAACATTTTCTTAACATCTACTTTGCCGGTGTGTTTGGCAGTAAGCATAATTGGTTGAATTGACACAGGTGCAGACAATACCTCTTTGGGTTCATTCGACGGATATGTAAGGTTTCCGCCATACTTGTTCAAATATGCCAACCGTCCATTTTCGTTGGTGTTCATAACACTTCTCCAATAGGATAATCCGCCCGCCGCGGACTAATTCGACTCACCGTTCAGACTGTCAAGGAAAATCGATACCGAATCATGAAAATAAAATGACATAATTATGGCATCGTGTAGATCAACAAATGCCTTGACGTGACGTTTCTATGTAGAATGTGGTAAATGTGTCACGTATTTCAACGCTGAGTCATAAATCTAAATCCTAACGCGACCCGATATTTTCATAGTGTAAGCATCAGCGACACGAGACGTATTTTCGACGACTGTGTTAGTATCGTAACAGGAGTGCCACTGGTTCGCGGCCGCACCGACTTGGTATTGTCCATTTGTCCTGTGTGTCAATTGGGCGCAGGGTGCCCACGCCTGTGACTTGGTCCCATACTCCCAATTGCGTTCCTCACCGTCGTTATCGGGTTCGTGATCCTCAAGCCTGTCACCGTCCTGTTCAATCTCGTCTTCGTTATCAGGTTCGTCATCTTCAATGTCCGTGAGATAGGCGGCAAGGATATCGATAAGCGTGTCATCGGCGGGTATGAGCAAATAGGTATCCAGGCGCAGTGGACGGACTGCGAGAACCTACCGGTTAGCCCCTGCCTCTTGTTCCAACCAGAGGCATGCAAAGAACCCCTGTCGGCCCTTGCGGGAGTGTTACGGCAGGGGTTTTGCTAAGTGGGGATTTGTACAAGGAGCGGTGCTTTTTTTATTGCGCGTCAATCCCCGACATGACCATGATTGCGTTGCTTTGAGGGGTATATATGTTCGGTACCGGCGGTCAACTGAGCTCCGTGCGCTACCGAGTTTTCGGAGAAGACCAACTATGTTGAAGTCCCTTACGACGGCTTGTGTTCTTCTGCTATTCAGCCTGCCTGCCTGGGCGGACTGCGAGGCGGATCTCGTCAAGATTTATGGACAACTTGAAACGGTCGACGTCGCCGCCGACGATATGGCGAAAATAAATGTCCTGCTCGATCAGGCCGAAGCGGCGCAGAAAGAAGGCAATGAAGACGCCTGCATTGCAGGCGTGGCCGAGGCCAGCAGCATCGTAAAGTAGCACCCTGACGATTGCGGACGTTTTGAACATGCCATTTCACTTCACTTTTGGACCCTTGTGTCCCTTCCCGATCTGAACAAGAGCCTCATGGGCCTTCAGGTCCCCGAATGACTCGTTGATATTGAGACGCGCATTCTCTAGACACCGTTTCTCCGCTTCCTCTGGATTGTCGTATTCCCCGAGAGACATAGTTCCCCCGGTCCCGATCTGGGCGTGCCACTTACCGGACGGAAGCAATCGGACAGACATTTCCACGCTCCCGAGCTGCAGCGATTCAGCCTTCACCGCACCGTGTCCGCCCTTCCATTTGGTCCACTGGATTTTGCCCATCCCGTCTCTCCGTTTCACGTGGAACGAACAAAGAACACAGAACGGGTCAATTTGTCGATTCTAAAAGGCCACAGCGAGGGGAAAGGGATTTCCGGGCCGTATCACTCCATAGGAGAAGCACCCGCTGACGGGGTTCTGAGGGAACCTGTGCAATACTCGCACGCGTTGGACCGAGCAAAATTGGAACGAGTTATGGAACCGCGGATCTTTCAATGCATCGTAGTTGCAGGCTTGATGCTTCCAACTCCTGCCCTCGGCCAGTATGAGAGCGATATCCAGAAGCTGTTCTGTCAGGGAATGAGAATGGAGGTGGCCCTTCCCACTGGCGTGCGTGCAGACTGTCTATCAGGCACACATGCGATCGAGATTGACTGGTCGCAAAAGTGGGCTGAAGGCGTCGGGCAGGCAATGCACTACGCCTCGGTAACGGGCTTGAAAGTGGGAATTGTCCTTATCTGCAAACTGGACCAGTCACTGTGTCTCAGCCACAGGTTCAGAGCGGAAAGCACTCTCGCCCATTACGGTATCAAAGCAACCATATGGGAGTGTGACAGGGACATGCAGAGCCGGGAGGATTGTACAGCTAGAGAGGTGAGGTAAACACCGTTTTTGGGCATCAGGGCATCTCGCCCGAGTAGTCAATATAGATCGTCCCGATTTGCTTGCCGACGTTGTCCTTCACGGGATGATGCCCATCTTCGAACACGTCTATCTCGATGCGGTCAGCCAGTTTGCGCAGTGCATCTGCCGCCCACTTGTTGAGCGTTTTATTGTTGGGCCCTGTGAATTCCAGTTCCACGTCACACTGTAGGCGAGGCAACAGATCACCATCGTCCATAATTCAATATCTCCCTTTGTATTCCGCTAAGGATATAGGAACTGCAAATGAGATTCGACCGGGTTACTAGGGTGCCAGAACTTTAAACTGAGATGTTTACCAAGGGCTGCTAGCCCTCATGATATCGAAAGCCAGTTTCCTGATTTCTTCGGATTTTCCGTCGAGTGCAAAGCCGTGATCGTGATTCAGTCCTTTTTGCAGAAATAGAGGGCTATGTAGGGGGACATGTTGTTGTGGGGTTTACCTTCACCTTCAAACGAAATGGTTCCGGAAGGTGTGTGTGTGCCGTATGATCTACTACCACCTACTCCAACGTCGTGCTTGTCACCATTATTGTCTCCCTTTGTTGCAGGCGTCCCAACAAAGGAATGTGAATGGCGCGGCATTTCCTCATTCGATAGAGAGTGACTAACCGCTCCACCTGTCTTGCTGTATCCGAACAACTTATCATTCGGGTCAACCGCAGCTGCGACAAGCGTCTTTCCACTCCATGATGCTGGGGCTCGAGACCATCCCTCCTGCGCGCAGCCGTCAACATCATCCATGGCAATCACAACACCTGATGGAACACCCCCAACTTCCTTCTTCAGCCAGGGAAGAATCACCGTCCACAATCCAAGAGCGGCAAGACCAAGGATGGCGAGTGCACCCCCAACTATGTATTTTGCGAACCGACCCAAGAGTTCCTTTCGGACAGACTCCTTAGCGTCATCTACCAGACTTTGAATTTCTGACTGCTGCTCTTTTGAAAAGTCGGCCATATCATCCCCTATCTATCCAATGAAGCACTGACATTCTTTCAAGTGGCGTTATTCCAACGTGATTCGAAGGGTAAGGCCAACGGAGTTACTGTGATGGAGTATGCGTGTTGAGTCAGCATTCCGTTGACGGGTTTTTGAGAGGACGGGGAATGGAGCTTTGGGAAATGATGGTTTTGGGATCGGGGACCTTCGCGGTGCTGTTCGGGCTGTTCTGTATTTGGAAAGCCGACCGGCAACAGTAACGGGCCGAAATAGCGTTGTGAATTGCCGTGAGGGCGAAGAGTGTTGAATACGGCCTACATATTGATTAGCTTCTACGTGGGCTGGGCGGAGACGCCGCAAAATCTTTCGCACAGCTCACAGGGAGACGAAGGCCACGGAACCCCCGCGAATTCCCCAGTCGGCTTTCGTCTCCAACCAACTGCATTTCAGCTTCAGTAACGTCTCGTTAACCGAATCCACCCAGCCTCAATGTTGCTTGATTTAGTTGCCCCTTCTAGAAACCGCATATCCCAGATGGGTTGATAGAATTGGCCTGATGAATTCTGGTTTGTTGATGCCTAATTTCGACCAGCGATTGAAGCTCCAATTTCAGGGCGCAAAGTTGAGCTCCGATGATGAATTGCTGCCGTTCCGCGAAGTGGATTCGGCCCTTGACCTAACACACATGGCATCCTGGGAACTGCGGGATAATCGCACCGGCAAGAACCGCATGCTTGGAAAAACGAGACCAACATGCCAGCATCACCGCATCATTCAATCCTGTCTGGGCGATGTTGGGTGAGCAACGTCGAACAGATCGCCAGAAGCATTGAGCAGGATGCATGACCCACACCCAATCCGCTTGGAAAAAGAACGAGCCTCTTTTCGAGTCCATGGTGGCCCATCCATTCAACCAGGAACTTGCCGCAGGAACACTGTCGCGCGAGCGTTTCTGCTACTACATGATTCAGGATGCCCATTACGTCGACATGTTTTCGAAATCCCTTGCCGTTGTATCAGCCAAGGCCCCGCATGCACTCGGGCAGACAATTCTCTCCTATGCAGCCCACGATACCTTCGTCGCCGAACGCGAGTTGCATGACGAGCAATTTGGACACTTGGGTTTCGATGGGGCGCAGGTCGCGGCAACGCCACTCTCGCCGACATGCCTGGCTTATGGCCATTTTCTCGTCGCAACGGCACACACTTGCTGCTACGCGACGGCGCTGTGGGCCTTGCTGCCAAGCTTCCAGGTCAACTGGGAAGTCGGCAAACGCGTTCATGAAAACTCCACGACGCACAATCCGTACCGGAAGTGGATCGACACCTTTGTGGACGACGAATACGCCAACGTCGTCACCAAAGTCATTGACCTCTCCGACGAGACCTACAACGACGCATCGCAAACCGAACGTGCCGCAATGCATACAGCCTACATGTACGCGACCCGTCTGGAGTGGATGTTCTGGGATTCCGCCTATCGCATGGAAGAGTGGCCGTTCTCCGGAACTGAGTCAAAGGCTTGAAATACAGGCTTGGCCCGGGTCTAGCCGCAGTATGATCCGGGCTGGTACACCTTCAAATTTGCTGATTGCTCAGTACCACAACACGCCGCAGTGGCTGATGTTGATTCTTGTCAACTTCTCATAGGGTAGAAAAACGAATAAGTCCCAGACTGGACCGGGGGGCTCAATCTGGGACTTACAACTGCTTTGGTTGGGGGCTAAACCAACCGTGCAAAATTGACGTAAAGCGTTTAACATCCGGTGAATTCGATAACTACCGTTCAGTGAATTGCTGAAATGACCGAACTCAAGCGCCTTATCGTCGTCATGGCCTTTGATCCGGATCCAGAGACAGGGGAACTCCTACCGGCAATGGAGCCGATGCAGTTCGACAGTGCGGACCGCCTGTCTTGTTCATTGGTCTGAGGCATGCCTTTGTTCACTTCATCTCCCGACAGCTAAATTCACCCGGATTGAATACCCTCGCTTACCACCGCTTTCGCCTCTTCCAGCCTTTTGATTCTGTTTCGCGCGAGTTCGGAAAATGTTCCATCGGGGAAACGGCGGAGATAAGCCTCAAAATCGGAGACATCATCGCTGTCTTTGATTGAGGACCAGAACAGCGTTTCGTTGTTGGGGTGAACCTTTGGCGTTTGATTGCTTTGAACCGATGACCCACCCGGTACGAAATAGAAATCGCCTGTGAGAGATGACTCCTCCCAGGGTGTTTGACGGCCACCAGTGACTCTCTCCACACCAACACGAGCCCGCTTAAACACCTGTTCCACAGCAATTCCGGGCTGCTTCATGGCTTTGACAAGAGCCGATGTATAGGGTGAATTTGAACCATTCCCATCTGACGCCACTTGCCCAGGGGCTGCCGCGAAAGCGATCAACGATCCACTTGCTGCCTGAATTCTAGCCAGCCCTCGTCCGGCCGCCCGAACCTTGCCCGGAAACGGGTTGTTCCGGCAGGCGTCAAGGATCACCAGGTTCAAACGATTTCCAGCATCCTCCATCTGGGCCAGAATGTCAGATGCCGATAGGGCTTCAAGACTGAGGTCAGCGGTCGACTCAATTTGCGCTCCAAGCGGTATAAGGAAGTTCTGTCCCTTCGCTTGAATTCCATGACCCGCATAATACAAAAGGCCAACAGCATCACTACCGGAGTTCCGCAAAGCTTTCCCAAACTTGCGCACGGCCTGACGCATGTCCCGGTAGTCAACGTCGATTGCCGTAACCACTTCAAAGCCCACATCCTTCAGGGTCGCGGCCATGAGGATCGCATCGTTCTTCGGATTGGCAAGCGGCGAGATTAACTTGTAGCTGGAATTGCCGATCACCAGCGCCACGCGTCTTTCTGAGAGCAAAACAGATGAATTTGGCGTAGGTGATATAATGGGCTGCTTTCCGTCGATGACAGTTTCATTTTTTATCAAGCTCTCCGTGTTTGTTGAACCATCGTGTTTCCCGGCAGTTGAACTGGATTCTTGATCAGCCGCAGGTGTCTTGCTAATTTCAGCGGTCTCTATGCGCGATAGTTTTGCAGGACTGGCCTTGCCAAGTTTCTTCAGCAATTCAGTCGTTACCCCTTGGGAGCGAGAGAATCCATTGTCTGTCTCAAACTTTCTTATTGCTTGAAGGGTTTTTTTACCCAACTTCCCGTCTGCTGGTCCAGGTTCATAACCGAGGCGGTTGAGCAGATATTGGGCGTGTTCAATTTGTGATCGTTTTGCTCGTTCGCGGTCGGCCGAAATGTCGCGATATCCTTTTGCACGCATACACTTTTTGAAGGCCTTCAATATACTGCTTTCGATAGAATACGTTTTGGACATTCCACAGGCTAGGTGATCCCTTACTTGTTGGGATTTGCTCGCATCCTCTTTCTGAAAATCGATGGTTTCTGCAGTGGCGTGGCCTGTAGTCAATAGGAGTATTGTCGTGGCCAACAGAATCCCTGCGGTACCCGAGTGCATGTTAATCCCCCCTAGTGTGCCTAATATTTGAGAAACTCGAAATGAGTCAGATGATATCACCTTGGGAATAAATTCTCTCAGGTATGTTTGTTTCAACATACCTATCAATTCGGCGTGTCTGGGGTTGGAATTGCAGAACGCCTGCTGGTGGACTCGAATTCGCTGGTGTGATGAGGCTGGAAAGCCGTTCAACTCACGCGCGCGTATTGGTCCGAAAACTCAGAAAATTTCATTCTCTGAAAAGCGGTTTGCTTTTCCTGTCCTACCGACACAGAACGTTGCTCTTAGACTCCAAGACAATCATTCACCCCGTCCAGGATGTCCTCAAGCTGTTTTTTCCATTCACGGGTCTCTCGAGAATAGCGTCCATGCTTGAGTGCGTTCTTGTTGCCCTTCGGCGCGCCCTTGGCATTGCCCCCATGCATACGGCACCGGCCATTAGCCATTGCAGGCGAGCGGCACGGCTTCCCCGACCTTCTCGAATGTGCTCCGCATCTCGGGCTCAGGTGCATGGGTAACGGCTGTTTGTGCATGGCTTTGTTGTGCTCCATTTTCTTTAGACCCCCCGGTCTGTTCGATGTTGCCGACAATGGCCTGTCCGCCTTCATGGACGTGGACATGCTCTACAATGACCTTCTGCTGTCCCTTGCCTCTGTGCTTGTCCAGTGCGCCGACAAGGGTTGCATATGACCGCATGAGGCGGTTTGCCTGGGTGAGATTGTAAGAGCGGTTGTCCGGGCTGATATCGGGGAGCATGGCCCGGCGCATGCATTCAATTGCTGCTTGATGGCAGGCCACAATCTGAGTGGCATACATGCCTTCGATTTCCGATTTGGGCGCAATGCCTTCGAGGGACGCCATGCAGGTGCCAACAACCAGTTCAATGCGCTTGTCGCTCGTGTCGTCCCCAAACCAGAATGTCTGTAATAGCTGGCTAGGTATGAGCTGACCGAAATCACTATCATCGGAACCGGAAGCGCGGACCAGCCTATCCGGTTTGACCTTAACGTCCTTCACCTTCGGATCGTCAGTATCCTGAAGTTTGAATGTCTTTCTGGACATGGCGTCAATGGCGGTGTCGGGTTTCATGCGTCAGCTTGTTCCCTGGCGTCCATGTCGCCAAGCTGAGAGATAAGCGACTGACGGGCGAACTCTGAGAACGTCATGCAACGCTCACCAGCGGCAACCTTCACTTGCTCAAGGAGGCTTGAGGGCGCTTTGAACTGCGCTAAGGCGTCATATTCAACGTGTCTTGGCATGGTCTGGGGTGTCCTTGCGTCATGACGATATAACAAGAATTACCTTATCAAATAGGAAGCGCAGAAGCAAGAACATACTGGGAACATGTCGAGATAAAATTGCGGGCAAGGTGAGGCGTTTGGCTATGGTAATTCAACGATTTCCTACATCTGTTTCACTGGCACTCACATTCAAAGGGCGAGCACAGCGATTGTGTGATTTCAGTAACAGCGTGGCGGATTTGTTAACAAAACGTAAATTATTGATATCCGGCAACGGCCTCATGTGCTTCAGTCTGCAGTTGCGGCAATAGCAACAGGACGGCAGGGGCCAATCGTTCGAGTGAGTATGGGCTGGGGAGCCGTAAATCTGTGGGCGCTGCTTACAACATATCCACCCTCTTCAGGAAATTCCTAGCCAATTGGGCTCTGTTTCCAGTTTGGAATTTCCAAGCTCGAACGCAAGAGTGGTTGGGCGATTGGAGGTTAGCGATGATTGACCGGAGGTCTATGCGGCTCTGGAGGCTCTTGTTGTTGTCTGGGCTTTTTGTACTCGCAATTGATTCACACCAAGAGGCTATTGCGCAGTCGACGTGTCCGAGCCCGATCCCAGCTGTGGAAGACAATGGGACCAACCTCATACCCACACTCACTGGGGATCCGTTCGCACCGGGGAGATGTTCTACAGATGAGTTTTTTGGCGCAGGAGCTGGAAACGCATACGGTCTCGCTGCCGTAGGCAATTTTGCCGCGAGGATAATCTTGCTTTTACCTGACAACGACACCGCAGGCGACGTCGCTACAAACGGCGCGCGACTCCTTTTTAAAACGGCAGCGCTGAAAAACCGAACAGCGTTCGATGTAATCAGTTGTCCTGGGGCCACAAGCATTGCACCATTCGCTGGTTCAGAAGTACAAGAAATCGACTTGCCAGATGGCGGTTCCTGCAAACTCTTTGCCGCCGCTCCGATAGGTGCGGGAGGTGAACTCGTATCCTTGGACGGAACACTTAAGCGCAACGGTAATGTCTACTCGGTTGAAAACGGCGTTGTCACAGGGGATGTTTTTGGAGGCACCGTGGTGCTTCCAGTACAAAATGGCAGTGGGACGAATGAATCCGAAACACTTGGCCAGCAGCAGAAGGCCGCATCTACCCTTGTGGTAAAGTTCCAGTCTCAATCCTTGGGCGACGGCGTGTTTGACCACTTGGGCGATGCCTTCAACGGCGGCGGTAACGGTCCGCAGGTGTCGGCAAACGGTGTTTCGGCCTCAACCACGAACGTCGCGAACTGGATTGGTCAGAAACAACAACAGAAGTTCGAACGCCAGCTGGCCGACCTGCCGCGCGACGAGAACGGCAACGACATCTATGTGGCCCCTGTAGCGTCCCTGTTTCCGCGTCATCAGCAGAAATGGAACGCGTGGATCAAGGGCAACTGGATCTACTACGACGGCGACGGCTCAAGCTTCGACGGCTATACCATCGATGTGCTGGCAGGCTTTGACTACAAGGTGGACAACAGTGTTGTGATCGGTCTCCTGGGCGGCTACGGCAATACCGACTTCAATACGGTCACCGGTGGCACCAAGGGTGCGTTTGAGGCCGACGGTTATACGGTCGGGCCTTATATCGGGGTCAAACTGTCAGACAACGTGCAGTTCGATGCATTGGCGGCCTACACCTATTCCGACTACGACAACCGTGTGGGCGTGACCATGGGCGACTTTATTGCCCACAGGGTGACGGTCGGCGCTCAGTTGAAGGGCCGTTGGGAACAAGACAACTTCTTCATCGAACCGGGTGTGCGGGTGCTCTATGCCGAGGAAGACCAGGATGCCTACACGGATTCAACCGGTGTCAGACAATCGAGCCTGACCATCAAAGCCGGACGTGTCTCGGTTGGTCCGAAGATCGGCTACACCCACACGACGGAAGATGGCGAGACGATCAGGCCGTGGGTCTCTGTGCGTGGCGAATACGACTTCTCCAACCAGGGCAATGTGCCTTCTAGCGGCTTGCCTGATCTGGATGACCTGTTGTCGGCCAGGGTAAGCGCCGGTGTGGACGCCACCACCAAGGACGGCCTGAACATCTCCGTGCAAGGCGATGTGTCCGGCCTAGGTTCCGGCGAGTACACAGCCTACGGCGGCACCGCAAGGATCGACGTGCCGTTCTGACTGATTGTTTGGCTTCGGTGTTAAGCTTCTCAACTGTGCCAATTGTCATTCGCCTAGAGTCACGTCGGATTCACGCGTACTAAGTATCGTCATCGCCATCAAAACGAACTTGGGGATTCGCTATGTTAAGAACTTTGGCTTTGGCTCTGTTGATTGTCGCACCTGTCTTGCCCGTTGAAGCGGCAGATGTCGATCCGTTGAATTCACTCTACACCGGCAAAATCTGTGGAATACAATACCGAAGCTCAAACATTCAAATAAGCCAACCAACCGCATTCCCTTCAATTCAAGGCGGCTTTAAGGCTTGCACAACGAACGAGTTAATTTTGGGAGGCGGGTGCAAATTATTGCAAATACCAGAACTTGGACAACGTTTCCCGATTGTAGAGTCCCACTCCGGTCCAAATGACACCGGGAATATGGTTAGATACAATTGCAGCGTGAAAATCACTGAGACGTTGCAGACGAGCACGTGGCTCGTCCCCATCGCCGTCTGTGGTGTGAAGTGTCCGTAGGGGTCTACTAAACCACTTTTCGCACCGTCAGGTTGAGTCTGTCCGCTATTGCCTCAATAACCCTTGCCTGCGCCTCGCTGACTGCCTCACAGTTGGCGGCAGATTTCACAAATGCCCGTTCCCAACTTGGCAAGGCGTCAGCACTGGCTAATAGTTGTTCCAGGGTTTCGCGGATTTGCTTTGTCATGGTGCGGCAATCCCATGAGCCAGGACGTGTTCCCGCTCACCGTCGCTCAGGGATGCCCACTGACTGACAAACAGACACCCGCCGCCCTCGTACTGCCATAAGGCTTGTGTGCCGTCTTCTGCACCGCATATGGCGCACGCTGTAATTGCTGGTTGGTCAGCTTCGCGCAACGCTTCACTCTTCATCGGCCAAGATCCTGTCCAGGGCCGCGCCAAGGATGCCAGCCGGAGAACTGTCCTCATTTCGCAAACACGCTTTAGCAATGACATCGGGCGGACATCCGTATTGCATCGCCAATGAAACCGCGACGGCGCTATCACGGGTTGCCACGTCCAACTGCGTACCGGACTTGCCAGCGCTCAAGAACAGTTCGCCGGGTTCGCCGTCGTCATAGAAACCAATCGACACGCTGTAGATTATGCTGTCATGGATAAGCTCGAAGGTGTCGGCGGGGCGGCGATTCACGAGGCGGCGGCGTTGGGATTCACCCATGGAGGTCACCCTGATTTCTCGCGCCGGCACGAGAATTTGAAGTAGCTCCCAACTCCCAAATCAACGCACTTTCACCGGCCATTGTTTTGCGGTTCAGTTCATCGCCAAGAGCTCCGTACTTCCCGTCAATCTTCTGCCTGTAATCAGGGTCATGATCGCGGTCATGGATTTCGTTTAGCACCATTCCGCACGCGCGCTCTGCCGTAATGATTAGTATCGAAAGTGCGTTGTGCGATTCCTTGGACAAGCCGGGATAATCAATATCAAGGCCGCTGGTATCGCCCATTGCAACCGGCTTCAAACGCTCGATTCCATGGCTCAATTCGTTCAAAGACAGATGGCAAAGCATTGGAAGGGTATCGGTGTGCATTCCGATTGCCGCCGCAACCCGTTCGTCCATATCGAGCTGGTCGACCATCTTGCCCAAGATGCAGCCTGGGTTCTCAATGTTGAACTTATTGAAGGGTGCTTTCACCTGCTTGTCGGCCCATGCCCATATCTCCGTATCATTGGTTGGAAGCGTGTCGCCGATTGGCTTGGCAAGTGGTACATCGGCGCGCTCGTCTGCTATGGCCTTCATGGCTTCGCGAACCGGCAAACCCGCAACGCGTTGCGCATTCTCGTTGTCGAGCTCGCCATGTTTGCGCGCAAGGCGCATGTAAGCCTGTGCGGTACGTTCCGATAGTTCACAACCCTGTTTGAGCCAAGGCAACCATTGACCGTGTGCAAGGCCTTCTTTGGCTCGGACCAACAACTCACCACACCTGATTGCGTGTCTGGTCGCCGTCTCAGCTGCGGCGTGGACGGAACCATGTTCGTTGCGAATATCTTGCGCCAAGGTATCCAGCGCGGTTTCGTTGGCAGGGACTACACTCTTGCTGTCATCGGTCATGATTGGATTCTTTGTTTTTTGGTTTACCCGCCAACTCCCAGGCAGGCACGGCTTGAGACATGTCCGGCTTGCGGTAATATTTGAGAATGCTGCCAGTCGGCTCACCGCTGGGATTGAGACATTGCAGTACAGCGGTTTCGGCAGTCAGTGCCGTCACGCGAGCGTCGGCAATAGCCAGAACCAGACCCCTACAATCGAGACGGGCATAACCGCCCTTGACAGACACACCGAACAAATCCTCGTCCGTCCAACCAAGCTTGTGTGCATTGTCGCCCCACTGTGCCAGGAAGGCTTCACCGGCAATCAGAACCTTGTCCCAATTCGATTGTGGCCAGTCATCGGGGCATGGCATGGATACCATGACTGTGAAGCCGTCAACCCATTCTCGGGGCATGTCGGGGTTGTCTGCAATCAGCCCTGCGCGCTCTTCAAAATCGTCGGATTCGGGCAATCTTGTCCCAACGCTTGTCCCACTGTTTTGGGGCGTGGGACAGGTGGGACAAACAGGGCCATTTACAGGGGTGCTTGTCCCACTCGTTTTTTGTTGCTCGCTTTCCGAATTTACCAATCGTGCCAATGCGTTAATATTCATGAGTATCTCCAAAACCGGAGCTTGTCCCACGTCCCGGGCCCCTAGGGACGTGGGACGTGGGACAAGAGTGCTTGTTCACCGTGTTTTGGGGCCTTTTGGCGCAAATCCTGCCCCAGCGCTTGTCCCACTGTTTTTGGGGCGTTATTCCGCAAAAACATGCGGAATTCGCGTACGACATGGAAAATTCCTGTCCCAAGGCTTGTCCCACTGTGTTCTTCATCGAATTAGCCCCTCGGTTTTTGCTCTTTTCATAATCCTTTGGACCGTTGATTTCGGGATGCCTGTCGCCTCGGAGATATCTCTCACCTTGGGATCTTCGCCAACGTCCTTGGCTTCACGCACGGCGGTGACAACGGCTGACAGACGGACATCCTCAAGCGGCTTGGTCTCCCAGCCGGCAGGACCGAGTGCGGCCTCAAACTCCATAGTCTGGTCGCCAAACATGTGACGGGCCTTCATGTACTTGACGATGAACTTTGCCCCCTGGTCTGGCGTGTATTCGTGGGGCGTCCTGAGTTCGATTGACGTGTCTATGATATCTTCTCGCTTCGACGATCCGCGTTGCTGGCCATCCTTGCCAGTGTGGTGCAGATAGACGATTGCAAGCCCGCGTGTAGAACGCAGTCGCAACAACCATTCCTGAATGGGGGCCCAGCCTTCGGACTCGTTTTCTCGTCCGCTGCGAACAAGACAAGAGAGGTTGTCGAGAATTAGAACTTCGGCTTTCGTTTCGTCCAGCTGTTGCTCAATCGCTAGCTGTCCCTCAACCGTGGAGATGTCCGGCATGATGCCGTCTTCCTGTCGGTCGGGATTGGCAATGAAGAAATTGACACCAGCAATGTCAGCAATTTCATCTGGCAGATTGCTGTCTTCCAAGTGCCGGCATATCCGGCCCTTTATTGCCTCACCGGGCATTTCACCATCAACGTACAAGACGCGGCGCGCGGTGAGCGCTTCCCATTCAAGGAAACGGGTGCCAGACGCTAGGGCAAAGCCGACGCCAAGGCCCACGTGAGTTTTGCCAACGCCACGACCGGCGTAGAGCATCGTAATAGACTGCCTGGTCAAAAACGGGTCCAGATACATTTCACGTCTGGGGAAATCGACCGTCAGGAATTTGGCCAAACTGTCAACCTTGAGAGGCGATGCGCGTGGCTGGATTTGTTCCGCCCGTGCAGCCTGCTCCAAGGGTATGTGGATTACGCTGTCGGTCGTTGTGTCAGTCATGCGGCGGCCTCTTGTGATTTCTCGAAGAAGTATTCCGTTGTTGGCGCAGGCGGCTTCATCCAGGATCTGACTTTCATGCCATAGGCAACATCGGCAAACGAAAGCCGGGAAGCGCTTCTAAGGAACGAATACGTCTTGGCGGAGTCGATAATCGCGATGCCGTCACGGTTTGAAATCAACCAGTCGAGAGGCGTCTTATGAATGCGAAGACAACCGTTGAAGGCGTATTTGCCGGGGTTGAAGATGTCGGACTGGCTGACGGCAAACCCCAATCCCAACCACGTCCCCATGTTGCCTGTCTTGGGTGCCCAGGCAGCGATATCAATCGGCCTATACATATCCTCTATCAAAAGCGTCAGGACGTTCTGTCCGTCATCGCCGTGCGTGGCAAAATCAAAGCGGTTATCGTTGAAGAGGACGCGGGCGCTGTTGACGATAGGCCACTCAATAATTGCAGAGGGGGAAACGCCTTGCCCCCGCAGCCAATCAAGTTGCGTCGGCGATAGGCAACCGGCTGACAAGTGCTGTTGTACCAATTGTCGGGCTGTCATCATGAGGACACCTCCGAAGGTATCCACCGGGGAACCGTTATCGGTCGATTGGCCAACGCAATTTCAAGCGGAGTTGCAGGACGCCAGCCGCCCCGTGTGCCGGGTTCGGATACGCACCATCGGCCATTGGCACCGGGGAAAATGCGCGGGACATCAGACTTGTGTACAGGGGCTTGTGGGGATATATTCATCGGGTCTTGTTCCTTGTGGAAAGGGGTCGGGACATCGCCTGTGACGAGAGATTTTGAGAGCCAGCCGGATTTGCCCCCGGCTGGTTTTCTCGTTTTGTGGTGGGTGATTGCGGCTCATTGGGTTGTGCGGTCAGGCCGCCTCCGTGCCGCATTGCTCCAACTTCCGATACATAGCGACCAGAGGGACGATTAGTTTCTTGCCGACCTTGAGCGTCGGAATATCGCCCCGTTTAGCAGCCTCGTAACTCGCGGCCCGGCCAAGTCCGTAGAAGTAGCTTCCGGCCTTGGGGACGGTTGTGGTTGGCCCCTTGGGTGCCTGTTCGTCTTTTTCCATGCTCATTGTTCCTTGCCTGTCTGTTTGTAGTGTGCCAGTATAACACACAGTCCAGAACGGTTACACCGTATCAATCTCGTAACTAGCACGGTAATCCAATATTTTTTCAGGGAATAGACATGCATCAACTGATAGAGTTTTTCCAGCCAATTGACTCGGCTGGTTATCAAATTGTCGAGGCGAGCGGCGTTAGGTTGGGGGAAATTGAACTCGAAGCAAACAGATTGATGCTTCTGGTTGAACCCACGTTGAAGTACATGGTCGTTTCCACGTTTGAACGATTTGACGAAGATAGCTTCGTCCCTCTGGTTCACTTTGAGAGGGTCATGAAAGCCACTGTGAAGGGATGGGGATTTGAAAATTCAGAGCACTGGCCGGAAGAAGTTGAACGCGGCAATGTGTCGGCCCTCATTGCCCACGCCGTTAAGGCTTTCACAGAGCCAACAACCAAAAAGGTTGTGATTGGTAGGTCGGGGAAAGTTGGATATCTACCAGCGCACAGTGATGAGAATTTTAGAGACGCCTTTATGTCATTTGCAAAGGCGTCTCACACAGACGCTGGCGTTTTGGCGTTCGTAAATAGGTGCGGACTTACCGCGAAGCCCGTTGATGGGAAAACGTATGGCTTGGCCAAAGATTTTCCCGCAATGGAGTTTGACGCCATTGTTCGCAATATGAAATTTGTTAACTCGCTAATTCGCCACCAAGCGAGCGGTCACGACCTGGGCGACTATCTAAGCCAACCTATGTCACGCGTCCACGTGCTGGTTTCTTCCAACAACGACGCTAACGCACCGCGACTTGTCATGGCTCCCGACACGCTGTTCTATTTTATGCTTTTGCAATTCAGTGTGTTTGTCGTTGCGAATGACGACGTGGAATACTACGCATGTGAGAACTGCAATCTGCATTTTTCGCGCGGGCCAGGAGCAGAGCGTCGTTTAAGCGCCGTCTACTGTAGTGATAAATGTCGTGACGCGGCCAACTACAAAAAGAAGAAAGCTCGCCGCGCCGCCAACAGCGATAACGAGGCAGTAAGCGCATGACAGGCAACGGCCACATCAGAAAGCGCGGCCAGACTTGGGAACTGAAATGGGACTTGCCGCGTGACCCGCGCACTGGCAAGCGCGTCTCCCGATACAAAACCGTTAACGGCACCAAGAAGGATGCGCAGAAGGAGTTGCGCCGGATCTTGACGGAATTGGACGGTGGGATCTCCGTTGACTCAAAGAAAATGACGGTTGCGGATTTGCTAAGGCTTTGGCTGCGTGTCTATGCCAAGCAAGAAGTGTCAGCAAAGACGTTCGAACGGTATGAACAAATTGTTGAAACGCACCTCATCCCAACCTTCGGGACTGCGCCATTGCATCAGTTACACGAGTATCACATACAAAGCGCATATGTGGAGTGGCTCAAATCAGGACGCCGGGATGGTAAAGGCGGACTATCCCCTCAGACAGTCAAGCACCATCACCGTTTATTGCATCAAGCCATGGGTCGAGCCGTCAAATGGAAGTTGATTGCGCGAAATCCAGTTGATGATGTGGACCCGCCGAGTGTCGACCGTGCAGAAATCATGACATTGAAAAGCGACGAACTGAACGCGCTTATCGATGCCGTCCATGGAACTCAATTTTATGTGCCGGTTTTAATCGCAGCTGCCACAGGTATGAGGCGGGGAGAGGTCCTAGGCTTGAAATGGGCGGACGTTGATTTTGAAAGGACAACCCTGAAGGTCGAAAGGTCACTTCAGGAAACAAAGGCCGGCCTGACCTTAAAGCCCCCAAAGACAAAGCGAAGCAGGAGAAGCATCACACTGCCGACTTTCCTGATTGAGGAATTGAAGCGTCATAGGCAGGAACAGCGGAAACATAGAATAGCCGTTGCGCCGGTATACCAGGACAACGATTTGGTGTGCGCCAAAGAGGATGGAAGTTTCGTAAGCCCTGAATGGCTGTCACGCCGATTTGGCGATGTCGTCTCCAAACTGGATATTCCGCAAATCACATTTCACGGAATCCGGCACACCCACATAACGCACCTTCTCGAAAGCGGTGTTCACCCTAAAGTGGCGTCGGAACGAGCCGGGCATTCGAGCGTTGCCGTGACGCTCGATCTCTACAGCCACGTGAGTGAAAATTTGCAGCGCGAAGCGGCTTCCCGTATCGACGAAATTGTGTCAATAAGAGCCCGCGATTAAATCGCCGGTGGCAAATGGGTGGCAAATATCGACTTCTGCCAAAACTTACAGCCCATAAGTCATTGAAAACAAAAGACGGAGAGGTGCCGGAGTGGTCGAACGGGGCGGTCTCGAAAACCGTTGTACTGGTAACAGTACCGAGGGTTCGAATCCCTCTCTCTCCGCCATTGCTCAAGTGTCGAAAGTTCTCTTGCGACCCTCGGTAGGCCCAAAGTCCCAGCTTTCATGCGGACTTTCCTTGCATATGCGAATTTTCGTACCCGTAAAACCAGCGTCCGACGCCCAGATCGAGGGCGCCGGACTGAACTACGGTTCAACGGCAGCTAGGCTTCCGAATTATGCCGCTATTCGCGGTCTTTCAACTCAGTGACAATCGAAATTGAGATCGGACCCGTCGAAAATCCACCGACCTTAAAGGCCTGGTGGTCGATTTCTGTGGTTGCCGAGAACGCGGCCCAGTTGCCTTTGTAGTATTCGATCGCCTTCCCAAGCGGATGCTTACCGCGATGGGTCATCGTCGCTTTCAATGTCACCGGCTTGGTTACGCCGTGAATGGTCAGATCGCCGACAATATCAGCAGTTTTGTCACCGGTTTTCTTGACCGATGTGCTGGTAAACGTAATCTGCGGATAGGTATCGACCTCCAGGAAATCCTTGCTTTTCAGATGTTTGTCGAGTGGCTCGAAGCCGGTTGAAAGGCTTGTGGCGTCGATCAATACGCTGACAGATGATTTGCCGACGTCGTCGGGATCAAGCACTAGCTTGCCGCTAGCCTTGGTGAATTCCCCGCTCTGCAGGGAGACACCGGCATGGTTCCACCCGAAACGGATTTCCGTGTGTCCCTGATCGGTATAATAGGTTTCGGCAGCGATCGCCTGTGATGCCGGAAGGGCGATCGCGACCAGCAGAGCGCCGAGTCGAAGCTTTGCGGGAATATTCATGAGTTTCTCCGTGAGTTTCACTGTGAGTTTTGGGGCCATGCCCGATGTTCGGGCGGTTGTGAAAACGTATAGGCTTGCAATAATGCCCAATTGACGAAAAATAGATGAAGTTGCATCTATATCGCCATTTGACGTTGTTGCGCAAGGAATATCAGCGGCGATCACGGGAAAGAGAAGACATGTACCCGACGGATGAAGAAACAGCAGTGTGGGTAGCGCTCAACCTGGCCCAGCGCTCGGTCTATCAGGTCATGGACGACGCTCTGCAGGAGAACGGACTGCCGCCTTTGCGGTGGTACGATATCCTGTGGGCGATAGAACGGGCCGAAGACAAAGGTGCCCGCGCGTTCGAAATGAAAAAGCGGCTGCTTTTCGAACAATCCAACCTCTCCAGGCTGCTGCGGAGCATTGTCAATGAGGGGCTTGTAGAAGAAACCGTGTGTGAGGACGATCGCCGCGGCAAGGTACTCCGGATCAGCGCCAAGGGCCGCGCTGTGCGGGAACGGATGTGGAGAATCTACGGTCCCCTCATTCACGTCTACATGAGCCGTCTGCCCGATGATGTTGATCTGAAGGATCTGGCGTCGACATTTGCATCGCTAAGTGAGCAGGGCTGACAAAGGTTACTCACGCATTCCAACTTCGATGAGGCATTTTGCCTGCGGCAGTATCCGGTCAAGGACGGCGTTCAGCGGCATTCAATCGCCTCCGTCAGCAAACAGAGTTCTTCAAACATGATGTTGCCGGCAACCATCGCCGTCATGCTGCCGGATTCAAGAGGCGGGCACACTTCCACCACATCGGCACCAACTATATTCAGTCCACGGAACCCTTGCAGGAGCTGTTGTGCTTCCCGATAATTGAGGCCACCAGGTTCCAGTCCGCCGGTTCCCGGCGCGATGCTGGGATCGAGCACATCAATGTCGAATGAGAGATAGGTAGATGCATCGCCTATGCACTCTCGAATTTGTGCCGTGATCCGGGACGCTCCCATTTTTTCGAGATCGTGCATATCAAATATCTTGATACCTGCGTCCTTGGCCCAATCCAACTCGTCGGGTTTGAACAGCGTTCCCCTTATGCCGATCTGGAACACCATCTGTGGATCAATCAAACCCTCTTCGACGGCTCTCCGGAAAATCGTGCCGTTTGCCACCGGATGTCCCAGCATTGAATCTTGAGTATCGGAATGAGCGTCAAGCTGCACGAGTGCGACGGGACAATCTTTGGCCACCGCCCGCAAAATCGGTAATGTAATTGTATGGTCGCCGCCTGCTGCAAGTGGCCGTGCACCGGCATCTATGATGCCGGACACGAATTGTTCGATTGATTTCAAACTCGCAGCGATATCCAACGAGTCAACCGGCGCATCACCAACATCAGCGACACGACAGTCGCGAAATGGCGCAATTCCGGTTGAATAATTGACTTCACGAATGAGCCGCGACATTTCCCGGATTTGTGCCGGGCCATGGCGGGACCCTGATCGAAAGCTCGAACCGAGATCGAATGGTACGCCAAACAGGGCGACGTCCAGATCGACAGGGTCGGCCTGCATTCTGGCGCGCATGAAGGTCGCCACGTTGGCGAATCGGGGAACTGTCGCCACGTCTGATTGAGAGAGATTGTCTGTCGTCATTGCATGAATTCACTGCCATTTACGAAAAAATTTCACCTGTTCTGAATTAGGCTCCGAGAACTCTCCTAACCATTTGAATGACGTCTGAGTGAGTTGCCAATCGTCCCACAGGTATTCCGCTCAAAACCTTGGTCAAGCACATTAGGATTTTAATGAGACGTCATCGCGTCATGGTCCGGGGTAGCGTGACATCACCGCATGTTCCGCGTACCGGTGAAATTAATCGAGCGATAACTTGAAGTCCAAGGTTTGGCGGGACTTCAAATATCCAATGAATCTATCACCGACCTGGATGACGTGCTCATGGGCGCATTTCTCTGCCTCGTCCTCTTTCTGTTCCTTGATCGCCTTTACAATGCGGTCGTGGTCACGCCGAATGGAACTTGGCACCTTGCCGCCGAAAGACCGAAAATAGAGATGCAGCATACGTCGACCATCGTCCATGAGTCGGGCATGGAGAAAATTAAAATATGGATTGCGTGCCGCTTCGCTGATCGCCATGTGAAACTCACGATTGGTTTCGATCATGCCTTGGACATCACCATCATCAAGCGCTTTGGTAAACTCTTTCTGGCGTTCCTTGATGATTTGTAGATCGGCTTCAGTTCTCAATCGAGCCGCCAAGCGTGTTGTTACCCGCTGCATGAGATCGAGCGCATCCAAATAGGCGGGGTACTCTTCAATATTCAATGGCGCAACAAGTGTACTCTTGTTGGGTAACGTGACCACAAGACCTTCCATGGACAGGCGGATCAGCGACTCTCTGACAGGAGAGCGCGACATACCGAATTTCCGACTGAGAGCAGACTCGTCAAGCAACTCTCCAGGCTTCAACTCAAGACACAAAATATCACTTCGCAGCTTTTGGTAGATTTTCTGCGCGCCTGCACCTCTCTTGTGGACGTCTGGATTCTCGATTTCAGTGTTCCTCGGCAAAGGCCGTACCCCAGTTTCCCGAATGAAAAACCAACGCACTATAAACTGACAAAGTCGGTTGAAACCACAGAAATTGGAACAGCCTTGACAGCGACGGATTGCAATCTAGTATACATCTAGTCGACAAGCGGATGTCCAACTCTCAAAGTGAAATTTTTGAAAATGAAGGCCTTCGACAAAACTGTGCGTGTTCATTCCTTGTGGCGATCGAGCATTTCTGGTGCGAAGCGCACAATGAAGTTAGGGGAGTCTAAGCGTGTTCAACGGAATAATCCCTCCAATTATCACCCCGTTTCACGACGATCATAGTGTTGATGAACCAGGGTATGCCGATGTCATCGAATACATGATTGCCGGCGGTGTTCATTCGATCATTGTGGGCGGCACGACTGGTGAAAGCTATGCTCTGTCCGGCGCTGAACGTGTGCGGCAATTCCACTTTGCGAAGGACGTCATTAAGGGCCGTGTGCCGATGATTTGTGGTGTCAATGACATGACAACCGCAAGCGCTTGCGATTTGGCGGTCGCTGCCCGTGACGCCGGTGCGGACGGATTGCTTGTGGCAGCACCTCCGTATTCTTTGCCAACCGAGCGAGAGCTTGCCGCGCACTGTCTGATGATCGACCGTGCGGCGAACCTTCCCATCATGCTTTACAATTATCCCGGCAGGACAGGCGTAAACATGGGGGCGGAATTTCTGGAGCGTGTAGGGCAGCGCAAGAGTTTCCGCTGCATCAAAGAAGCAAGCGGCGATATCAACAGGGTTCATCTTTTGGCGCGCGAGTTTCCGCATCTGGAACTCAGCTGTGGCGCGGAAGATCAAGCACTTGAGTTTTTTGTCTGGGGCGCAACAAGTTGGGTCACACCAATGGGCAATTTCTTCATTGAAGAAGTGGTCGACTTTTACGACACATGCACTCGCGACAAAAATTTCGATAAAGCCCGGCGTATGATGAACGCCCTCTTGCCATTGACCACAGTGATTGAGGGGGGCGGCAAGTTCGCGCAATCTGTGAAATATGCCGCAGCATTCCACGGGTTGCCTGCGGGTCCTGTTCGCCCGCCAATGCGGGAAATGAAAAAAGAGCTGAAACGCGAATTACGTGAAGTGCTCGGGACTGCGAAAACAGCTCTGAAGACGATCACATCTGAATATGAATCAAACAAAGAGAATGCCCATGTCAGGCTTGTTAAGCAGGGATGATATCGCTGCAATTGCGACGACTCTGAACTATCCGGATGCGGCGTTTATTGATGGCAAGTTTGCTGCAGCCCAATCGGGAAAAACATTTGAAACGATCAATCCTGCGAACGGGGCAGTGATTGCAGAGATTGCGTCTTGCGACGAAGCTGATGTTGACCGTGCCGTTGGCAAGGCACGCGAAGCATTTGATCGCGGCGTCTGGTCCAAGATGCATCCTTCAGAGCGCAAGCACACGATGATCAGGTTGGTAAAGCTGATCAAACGTCACCGTCATGAGTTGGCGGTTCTTGAAAGCGTAGAGAGTGGCAAGCCAATCAAGGATTGCCTGGAAATCGATTTGCCGGAAACCATGCATTGCCTGGAATGGCATGCGGAGGCGGCAGATAAACTTTACGATCAGATCTCGCCATCGGGAGACGATGCGGTCGGGATGATTGTTCGCGAGCCAGCCGGCGTGGTGGCCTGCGTACTCCCCTGGAACTTCCCGCTGATGATGTTGGCCTGGAAGATAGGTCCGGCTCTTGCTTCGGGTAACAGCGTTATCGTGAAACCGGCTGAGCAAACAAGCATGACTGCCCTACGGATTGCCGACCTTGCTATCGAGGCCGGCATTCCCGATGGTGTTCTCAGTGTGGTCACAGGCCTGGGGGAAACGGCCGGCCAAGCCATCGGATTGCATGCCGATATAAATGTGGTGTCCTTTACCGGTTCCACCGAGATTGGCCGCCGGTTTCTGGAGTATTCCGCGCAGTCGAATCTCAAGCGCGTGACACTTGAATGCGGCGGCAAGAACCCTAGCATCGTGTTGAGTGACGCTAAACATCTCGATGCCGTGGCCCAACATGTTGTCTATTCCGTCTTCTGGAACATGGGGCAAAACTGTACGTCCAATTCCAGACTCATCGTTCATAAGTCTCTGCAGGACGAACTGATGAGCCGGGTCACTGATCGGCTTCAGGACTGGCGCACAGGCAATCCACTCGACCCGGCAAATGCTTTGGGAGCCATGGTTTCAAAGGAACATTTTGACAGTGTCATGGGACATATCAAGTCGGCCAGGGAGGAGGGTGCCTCGGTCGTTTGCGGTGGAAACGCTATCAAGGATGGTGAGGGACTCTATATCGAGCCGACTGTCTTTGCAGATGTGAAGCCCGGGATGGCAATTGCCAGCGATGAGGTGTTCGGACCGGTTCTGGCCGTCATCCCTGCTGCCAATGATGATGACGCCATCAGCATTGCAAACGATACCTGCTACGGCCTTCAAGCTTCTTTGTACACATCGGATGTAAGCAAGGCACACCGCTATTCGCGGGCCGTGCAGGCGGGAACCGTATCGGTCAATTGTTATAGTGAAGGCGATATCACGACGCCATTCGGCGGCTACAAACTCTCAGGATTTGGCGGCCGAGACAATTCACTGATGGCGCATGATCAATACACGCAAACCAAAACGATATGGATCAACATTTCCGACGATCATGTTGATGAACAAATTAGCTGAACCGCTCTTGGAGATTGGGTACGGGAATGGAATATAGAGGTTTGGGACGTACTGGTGTCAACGTATCGAGCCTATGTCTCGGTACTGATAATTTTGCGGACCCAACACCAGAAGAAGAAGCTGTGCGGATTCTCGACATGGCCTTGGATGCCGGTATCAACATGGTCGATACCGGTGATGTCTATGCTGATGGGGAAGGCGAAAAAATTATCGGCCGAGGGTTGAAGGCAAACGGCAAGCGGCATCAAACCCTCATTGCAACAAAGGTCGATCACGGTCGGCGACGTCCTGGGTATTCTTTGGATGACCCGTCAACATTTGGGCCCAACGACCACGGCCATTCGCGCCTCAACATTATTCGTGCCTGTGAAAACTCTCTGAAACGTCTTGATACGGATTATATCGATTTGTATCAAATTCACCGCCCGTCACCAGATATCCCCTGGGAGGAGCAACTCGGTGCGCTGGATCAACTCGTGCGCCAAGGCAAGGTGCGTTATGTCGGTTGTTCCACCCATGCACCATGGACCGTGATGGAAGCGATCATGGTGAGTGAACTCAAGAATTATGTTCGCTTTGTCTGCGAGCAGCCGCCCTATAACTTGCTGGACCGGCGCATCGAAAATGAACTGATTCCGTTGTGTCAGAAGCACGGCCTCGGGGTCGTTGCCTGGGCGCCTATGGCGATGGGTGTGCTTGCCGGTCGTTACACGTCCCCTGACAGTTTTCCTGAAAACTCCCGCGCCGCCCTCCGTGGAGGTTTCTACGCGGACCGGGTTACAAAACAGGGGATTGAAGTGGGCCTGAAATTCAACCAACTGGCCGCCAATGTCGGTCTTACCCCGGCACAACTCTCCATCATATGGGTCAGGGACCAGCCCGGCATAACAGCACCGTTGGTCGGACCGCGTACAGTGGAGCAGCTTGAAAACCTGTTGCCGGTTATCGACGCCACACTTGACGATGAGACGCGCGCGGCATGTGACGCTCTGGTACCACCAGGAAGTGTTGTGTCTGATTTCCACAACACCGCCGATTGGATGAAAATGAAGGTTACCTGGGGAGAAGTGAATTGAAACTCTCACGCATGATACATGCCATCGACCTGCATGCTTGTGGGGAACCTGCCCGTGTCATTGTCGGCGGTGTTCTTGATGTGCCGGGCGAGACGATGTTTGACAAAATGCGTTACCTGGAAACAGAAGGTGACGATCTGAGAAAACGCATGTTGCGTGAGCCGCGCGGCTATCCTGCCGCCAACTGCAATCTGATCCTCCCATCGTCGAATCCTGCTGCTGATGCCGGTTTTGTCATCATGGAGCAAGTTGAATATCCGGCAATGTCCGGCAGCAATACAATTGGCGTAACAACCGCTCTTATCGAAAGCGGCATGGTGTCTGTCACAGAGCCAATTACAAAGCTAACACTGGAAGCACCGGCCGGATTGATAGAAGTTGTAGCGGAAGTGACCGACGGCAAGGTCAGGGGGGTCACGTTCGAGAACGTCCCGGCATTTGCAGCTCACCTTGAAAAAACGATTGACGTTCCCGAGTTCGGCCAGATCGTGGTCGATGTTGCCTGGGGCGGAATGTTCTACGTTATCGCCGATGCTGAAAAACTTGGCATTGATCTGGTTCCCGATCGCGCCGGCGAGATTGCCCGTGCCGGTGAGATGATAAAAGCGGCGGCGTGTGAACAGCTGCCTTGCGTACATCCAGAAAACCCGAAGATTTCAGGCGTCACAATTTGCGTGATGACCGGCACCCCCCGTGCCAAGGGCGCCACTGCGAAGAACGCCGTTGTCGTCTCTACCGGGCAGCTGGACTGGGACAGACCCGCAACCTGGACTGGTGTGCTTGACCGTTCCCCCTGTGGTACCGGCACCTGCGCACGCATGGCAGCGCTTCACGCCAAAGGCGAACTTGGGCTCAATGAAGATTTCCATCACGAGGGGATTCTCGGGACGATTTTTACCGGACGGCTGATCGAAGAGACAATGCTTGCGGGACAAAAGGCCGTTGTGCCGACAATACGCGGTCAAGCCTGGATCACGGGGATTGCACAATATGTGGTTGATCCCGAAGACCCGTTTCCGAATGGGTTCACTGTAGGCGACATATGGGGAGGCGAAATGGACAAACCTCTCGCACATTGATGGCGAGGACCAATGCGCAAGTTCGAACTGCTCAATATCAAGAAATACCGAGACAACGGTAACAAATACTGAATCAAATTTGACACGGAGGAATACGATGAAACTGATATCAAAACTACTGACCACAACAGCCCTTGCACTTGCGGTTTCAGGTGCCGCGCATGCTGCTGATTATACCGTCAAGCTTGCCCATAACGGCCCAGAGCAACACCCATACCAGGACGGTGCCAAGGCTTTTAAAGCGGCACTCGAAAGCTCCACGAATGGCGCTGTCGAAGTTCAGATTTTTCCGGGTGAGCAGCTGGGTTCTGAAGAAGCAACAAGTCAGATGATCAAACAAGGAACAATTGCTTGCGCTGTGGAAAGCGCTGGTGGCGGACTTGCTCCATTTGTGCCTGAAGCTGATCTGTTCAACCTGCCATTTGTTTTTAATGACCAGGCCCATTTTTACCGTGTGGTTGATGGACCTGTCGGCAAGAAAGTTGCCAAGAAAGTTGAAGACAGTCTTGATGCGGAATTTATGGGATGGTGGTTCTCCGGTGTCCGCAATGTCTGGAACGGGAAACGCCCTGTCAAAACGCCTGATGACCTCAAGGGGTTGAAAATTCGTGTGATGGGCAGTCCTGTGTTGATAGACACATTCAATGCGCTTGGCGCGCAGGCAACGCCGATGTCCTTTGGCGAGGTTTATACATCCCTGCAGCAAGGTGTCATCGACGGCGCGGAAACAGACCACGTTGACCTTCTTGTTGAAAACTTCTTTGAAGTCACAAAGCATGTTTCTCTGACAGGTCATATGTATCTCGCGGCTGGATTGATCTGCAGCAAGGCCGCAATTGCAAAGCTGCCGGCAGATATCCAGGCGAAAGTTCGCGCTGCTGCAGAAATTGCGACTAAGGCAGAACGCGCTGCCATGGCTGAAATGACCGGCCAGGCACTTGAAAAACTGAAGGCGAAGGGCATCAAGTTCTATGATGTGGACCTTGGTCCATTCCGCGCCAAAGTCGATTCTGTTTACAAGAAGAATGCCGACAAGGTTGGTGGCATGGCTGCAATAGACGAGCTGGCCAAACAATAGTGGGACTGGTTCACACACGTCCAAATGTAAGTTGAGCTGTTCGGGCGGGCTGTATCTTAAGCCCGCCCGAATTGTTTTGCGGCAGGGTTTCGTGTTGGAATAACCGATCCAAGCCGAATTTCATGATGAAATCGGGCGTTAATCGGGAAGGGGCATATGGGAACCACGGCAAACATACCAAACATGATTCGTACGGTGTTGCGCCATCCGCTTGAAACTGTGATTTGCGGGTTGCTGATAGCGATGACAGCGGTTGTTTTCAGTCAGGTGATTGCGCGGTATGTTCTGCAAGCCCCTTTGTCCTGGTCCGAGGAACTCGCCCGTTTCCTGTTGATGTGGCTATCGATGATGAGTGCAGCTTATGCATTCAAAACAAAGTCGCATTTTGCTCTGCAACTGCTGGTGAGCCAATTTTCTGACGATTTGCAGAGGTGGGTGGCGCTGCTTGTCCACATGATTGTGGGATGCTTCTTTGCAGTGTTGCTCTATTTTTCCGTCATCTTCGTCATTGGTGTTGATGGGCACATTGCCCCGGCACTGCAGATATCCATGCAAATACCCTATGCCTCCATTGTGGTTGGCAGTGCATTGATGATGTACCAAGCCTTGCGCTCCGCCTGGATGACGATCGTCCGTCAAACGATAGATGTAGAAAACTAAGGGCACGCATCATGGTCCTTACCGTCGGTCTGATTCTGTTCATTTCACTGCTCTTGTCGGTGCCAATCGCCGTTGCGATCGGCTTGGCCACCATGGGCGGGTTGTTTTACCTGTCTCCGGACTTTCTGATCCTTGCTCCGCAGAAAATCCTCGAAGGCATGAACAGCTTTACGCTGCTTGCCATTCCCATGTTCATTCTTGCTGGAACGATCATGGGAAGCGGGGGAATTGCCCGGCGGATTGTCAATCTCGCGCTCATTTTTGTTGGCAGGGTCCGCGGCGGGCTCGGGTTCGTAGTGATCCTTTCCACCATGTTTTTTTCCGGGGTGTGTGGATCCGCCAGCGCAGATACTGCAGCTATCGGTTCCACCACAATGCCCGAGATGCTGAAACGTAAGTACCCGGCGCCTTTTGCCACGGCTCTGCTGGCGGCATCTGGAGCAACGGCATCGATTATCCCGCCATCCATCGATCTCATTATTATCGGGATTGTTTCCGGTATTTCCATTGGCGGTTTGTTCGCGGCAGGGATATTGCCCGGCGTGTTCAATGGCGTGGCGTTGATGGCTGTTTGCTATTTCTACGCACGCCGACTCAACTTGCCGGTCAATCCTGAAACAACTTTTGCGGAAAAACTGGAGGTGATGAAGGACGGTATCCTTGCTGTCCTCATGCCGATTATCATTCTTGGAGGCATACTGGGCGGGATATTTACCCCGACCGAAGCGTCTGCCATAGCCGTCATTTACGGGTTTGTCGTGTCGATGTTTGTGTACAAGGAAATGGCATGGACAGACCTGCCTGAAGTCCTGCTTCAGTCTGCAAAGCTCACCGGCATAGTGATGCTGGTTCTTGGCATGGCTTCCGGCCTTTCGTTTGTTTTGGCATTTGAACGGATACCCCATCTGATCGCGCAATTCATTGTCGTCTATGCCGATAACTGGGTTGTCTTTGTTATCTGCGTGAACATTCTGTTCTTCCTTCTCGGCATGATCATGGATGCTCTGCCGGCAATAATCATCTTGATGCCGATCTTGGTTCCGGCAGGGGTAGCATTGGGAATGGACCCCATTCACATCGGCATTTTCGTGGCGGCAAATGTTTCGATGTCCTTGTTCACACCGCCCGTTGGGGTGTGCCTCTATGTTGCCTGTGGCCTCAGTAGACTCCCGATCGAAGCAGTGTTCAGACCGTTGTTGCCGTTTATGGCTGTGCTGCTCATGACCTTGTTGACCATCAGTTATGTACCCGAAATTACCCTCTTCATTCCGCGGTTGCTGGGTTATTCCGTCGCCGAGTGAAGACCAAACAAAGTGAAGTGCAACAGATATGAGCGTAATTGTGATTACCGGCGGAACACGGGGCCTTGGGGCTGCGCTGACCAAACATTTTGCATCTGTCGGCCGGGATGTTGCGATGAATTACCGCAATGTCGACGCGGCAAACCGGATTGCTGACGACATTACGGCAGCCGGTTCAACCGGACGCGTTCTGGCTGTTCAAGCCGATGTCAGAAGCCGGCAGGATGTTCGGAACATGTTTGATCACGTGAATGTGGAGCTCGGGCCGGTCGATGTCCTTATCAATTGCGCTGGGGTTAACCGCGATGCGCCGTTTCTTGAGTTAACGGACGAAGACTGGGACACGGTGGTTGATACGCATTTGAAAGGCGCATTCATTTGCGCACAGGAGTTTGTCAAACAGAGTATGGACAGGCCTGGAAACATCATCAATTTGGGTGCGGCTTGCGGTATTCAGGGGCGTATGAATGGTTCCAATTTCTGTAGTGCCAAGGGGGGGATTCTGGCCCTGACCAAATGCATGGCGCGCGAACTTGCGCCGCGTATCAGGGTGAACTGCCTGACACCCAGTGCTGTGGACACGGAAGAAGTGCGGGAAAGATACTCTCTTGATACCCCTGCCGGGATGGGAAAGGTTCTGAGTGGCATCCCAATGGGGCGGCTGGGTGCTCATGCAGATGTCGTGCATATGACGGAGAGTATCCTGAACGCTGAATTCACCACTGGATCGAATTTCTTCGTGAACGGGGGAGAGTTCATGCAATGAACGCGGCCATTAGTGATTGGGGCGATTTTTCCATTTATGGACAAAAATCAAAAACAATAGCTTCGATTTCTAGGTGCACGGTCTGATGATTATCGAAGGCGGGACAATCTTCATCCTGCAAAAAGGAGTCATGAATGGCTGTCCAGGTTAAGCTCAAGCAACTCGAAGGTGTCTACGCTATCGCTCAGGTTTCCTCGGACTCGGCCATTCCTGAATGGGCCGATGGTGACGGGTTTGTGAGCATCAGCCGTACTGACGATGAATTGTCTGTTGTATGCTTGGAGAAGCGTGTTCCTTCCGGAGTTACAATCGATGCTGGATGGTCCTGTTTCAAATTTATCGGGCCGTTTGCATTTGGGGAATCAGGGGTCATATTGGCAGTGATCCGCCCGTTGTCAGAAAGCGGAATGGGCGTGTTTGTGGTGGCAACATTTGATGGGGATGTTCTTCTCCTCAAGAATGTGGACGTAAACCCTGCAAAAAAATTGTTGCTGGAAGCTGGCCATCGTTTTGTCTGAGTTGTTCTCTTGGCACAGTATTTTCAGAGAAACCTGCGCGGCCCGGAGTAATTCTCGCGACCGCTAGATGAATCGCCATAACAAAATTCGCCGAACGTATCCCATTCGACGACATGTGCCCTGGAGTTTGCAGCCAGATCCGGCATTTGCCAGCGGCGCCGGTGCGACAGGGTTGCCCCGGGCCGTTCATCACCCATTGCTATTTTGCTCGGCGATCCACGCCTCATAAACAAGCTGTGCGCTCGGCCGCGCCATGACAGCTTCGGCAATCCGCTTCACGTTGGGGAACTCGGCTGTTGAAGGTTGTCCCCGCGTCGGAGCCAGCCAGGTGGTCAGCATGAACAGATAGATGTCGGCGGCACTGAATCTGTTACCCAGTATCCATTGATTGCCGCCAATCTGGTCGTCGATCACTTTCCACGTTTCGCGCAACCGCCGGATGCCGCGTCTCTGTGCGCTGGGTTCATCGGCGGGCGTGTCGGCGAAACGGTCCGGATAATAGTCGGTCTGGAAGGCCGTCTGAACGGAGTTGGAAAAATACACCAGCGTCTGCAGGTACAGGCCGCGCTCAGGGTCATCGATCGCGGGCGCCAGGTTCGCCTCGGGATGACGGTCGCACAGGAACAGTGCAATCGCGGCACATTCGTACATGCCCTTGTCGTCCCACAGGAGAACCGGCACCCAACCATTCGGGTTTACAGCCAACTGCTCCGGCGGGCGTGGTTTGCTCCTGTCCTTTGTCGACTGTATCAGCTCGTACGGTGCGCCGATTTCTTCCAGTATCACACGGACCCCTTCGGCCGCACTGCCTTGGTCATAAAATAGTTTGTACGCCATGGGCTTGTTCCTTCTTTCGTCTTTGTCACGCCATCCTGCGGCTTGTTTCAGTAGGTCCATGTTTCCGTGTACGGCCTGAGTTCGATTTCGTTACTCCAGGCGGACTTCGGTTGCAGATGGGTCAGCCAGTAACTTTCCGCCACATCGTCGGGACTGGCGAGATTCTCCGGGTCGTATCTGTCCCCATATGATTCACGCATGTAGGGAACATCGAGATCACAATCGAGCCTGACGTGTACGATATGCACGCCGTCCTTGGCGTAGGCCTTTGTCAGGCTCTGCGACAAGGCCCGCAATCCAAACTTGCCAATGGCGTAGAGCGGGTGCGTGCGTGACCCGCGAAAGGCTGCTGTCGCACTTGAGAAGAACACACTGCCACGCGATCGTTCTATCATGGCCGGCAAAACAGATTTCGCCGCCGCGAAGGCACCGACAACCTCTACCCGGTAAATGTCTTCGAGTGCCGCATAGGTCATCTCCAGCGGCTCACAGGCGGTAAACTCACCCCGTGCATTGTAGATCAGGACATCGATGTCACCCATTTCAACCGCAACCCTTGCCAGGGCTGCCTCGATGGTCTCCGGCAGTGTCGCATCGGCGGAAAAGTACCTGACGTTCACCGCAGCATCCGCTGCCGCCTCGATGGCATGTGCACTGCCGGATTCGGAACGCGAGATCAGTGCGATGTCGAAATCCTGGCCGGCGAATTTGGCTGCCAGGGCACGGCCGAGGCCTTCGCCGGCGCCAATGATTGCGCAAACAGGACGGGGCATTGTCGCCTCCTTCAAATCAGTCGTTGCCGGCAAATTGGCGGGATATTGTGTGCCGAGCCTCGCTCGAACCTTAGGCTTATAGCTCGCCGATTTTCAAACCAAAAGTTTCCTCAGTGCAATAGCCAAGCTGAACGTTGGGCACTATCGAACTGGCGGGGGGAGTGATAGACGCAGGGGAGGGGAGAAATGCGAATTCAAACGCCAGTCTTCATGCTGTGATCGGAAAATAACGGCAACGTAAAAACACGCGCAACCGTGGGCCGTTGAACGCGAAAATGTCATCACTGCGACACATCACAGCGCTGTTCCTTGAGGGGCGATCTGGGATGTTATAACCAGTAAGATAATCTTATCGATATGGTTAGATCAAATGACTCCAGAATGCGTTTCCATCGTCGTACGTCTTGTGGTGTTGCCGCGGCGCGATCGTTCCAGCAATGACTTTTAAAATGGGTATCAAAGCCGGAGAACGTCACTCATGAACTGGCAAGAACTTTCAGACCTCACCAATACGACACGGATCAGCGCCAGGCGCTTCGAAGAGTCGCCCTATGTCGACCGCTACGAAGGCCCCGACATGGTGCGCGGCGTTTATGCGGGCCGTTTCTTTCCGGTTTTCAACGGCGAGGACCCGGTCCAAAAATACTGGGTCCTGCGGCGCAAGGCTGCGATCTACGACGTGCCGGAAAAACCGGTGGAGATTTCAGGACCGGACGCTGTTCCGTTCCTTGAAAAGGTCTTCGCGCGAACAATCTCCACCCTCAAGGAAGGGCGCGGGCGCTATACCATTGCGTGCACCCCCCAAGGCGGCGTGTTCATGGACGGTGTCCTGTTCAAGCTCGGCACCGACCGGTACTGGTACGTGCAGGCTGACGGTGCTCTGGAAACCTGGTTCATTGCACATAGCGGCGGTTATGACATCGCAATATCTGATCCGAATTCCCGTGTGATCCAGATTCAGGGACCAGCGTCGCTTGAGATCATGCGTGCGGCGTCAACCGGCGGGATCGACGAGACAATGGGGTACTTTCATTCGGGTTTCTTTGATCTGGGTGGACAGGAGCTTTACGTTTCACGCACCGGATTCACAGGCGAGTTCGGCTACGAGATCTATTGCGGCGGCAGTGCCACGAACCACGGCGCTCTCTGGGACCACCTGATGGCGTCGGGCGAGCCGTTCGGCATGGAATTTTCGAGCACCAGTTCGCTGACAACCCGTCGCATCGAGGCCGGCATCCTGGGCAACATGACCGACATGGATATATCCATGACACCGTTCGAGGCCGGTCTCGCTCCATTCATCGACATGGATAAAGATGACTTTGTTGGCCGGACGGCGCTGCTCGATGTGGATCGGCGCCCTCTGCTGCTCGGCCTGAAATGTTCGGGTGCGACGCCGACCATGAGCAGCGTTGTCCTGGATGGAGAAAACGCCGTCGGGCGCATGACGGCCGGCACACATTCTCACACACTCGACTGCGGTGTTGGATACGTCCGGTTCAGCACGCCGGGCAACTGGAGCGGCCGCACGCTACGTCTCAGATTCCTGGACGGGACGGAACACCCATGCGAGATCGTGGATCTGCCATTCTTTGATCCGAAGAAAGAGATTGCCAGGGGCATCGACAAGACAATCCCGCCGGCGCCCACGCCGTAGTGTCGGAAACGGAGACATCAACATGATTGCCTATGTCATGGTTGGAACGAGCGACCTGAAGCGATCCACCCGGTTCTATGACGCAGCACTTGCGCCATTGGGGCTTGTGAGGACCGAGAATGAGGACGACTATGTTGGCTATGCGCCGGCCGGCGCGCCTGACAAGATCGAGTTCTATGTCACACAACCTTTCAACGGAAAGCCTGTAACTTTCGGCAACGGTACCATGATATCTCTGGCGGCAGGGACACGGCCAGCGGTTGAGGCGTTCCACCAGGCGGCGCTCGCATATGGCGGCACGAATGAGGGTGATCCCGGCCCCCGGCCTGATGAGAGCAGCATCTACTACGCCTACGCCCGCGATCCGGATGGCAACAAGATCTGTGCGTGCTGCGACAAGCCGGGATAGGGCGAGACTGCTATGGCTGCATATGATCCCATCGGGAACGACGGCCGGAACATCGTGTCCATCAGCGCCAGGCGCTTCGAGGACTCTCCGTATCTTGAACGTTACGCCCACCCGGAGATGGTTCGCGGCGTCTACGCCGGTCGCTTCTTTCCCATGTTTTACGGCGATGACAAGGCTGAAAAATACTGGGTGTTGAGGCGCAAGGCTGCGCTCTACGACGTGCCTGAGCGGCCCGTGGAAATTTCCGGCCCCGATGCCACAGCGTTATTGGAGAAAGTATTTGCCCGCCGTGTTTCCACTCTGAAAGAAGGCCGGGGCCGCTACGCCATTGCCTGCACGCCCCAGGGTGGCATTTTCATGGACGGCCTGCTTTTCAAGCTTGTAGAAAACAGGTTCTGGTACGTCCAGCCGGACGGTGCTTTCGAGACCTGGTTGTTTGCCCACAGCGAGGGTTTCGACGTCACCATCTCGGATCCAAAGTCGCGTGTGCTTCAGATCCAGGGGCCCGCATCGCCGGCGATCATGCTTGACGCCTCGAACGGTGCCATTGGAGAGAACATGGGTTATTTCCATTCCGGCTTTTACGATCTGGGCGGCCAGCAACTCTACGTGTCACGGACCGGATGGACCGGAGAGCTTGGCTTTGAGGTCTACAGCCAGGGCGACAAGACAGACCATCTCCGGCTATGGGACCATCTCATGGCGGCCGGCAAACCGCATGGCATGGAGTTCTCTGGCTCCGGTTCCATGGAAATCCGCCGGATTGAAGCCGGAATTCTCGACAATATTACCGACATGGACATGTCCATGACACCGTTCCAGGCGGGCCTCGGCCGGTTTGTTGACTTTGACAAAGGCGACTTCGTTGGGCGCGATGCGCTCGTCAATGCCGACCGGCGCTCCGTGCTGTACGGTTTGAAGTGCGAAATGGCGAAACCGGCCATGCATGAGGCTGTGCTTGAGGCGGACCGGATAGTCGGCCGGGTAACGGCGGGGGCTCGGTCACCCTATCTCGGTATGGGCATTGGCTACGTCCGATTCGAGGAGCCTGGCCACTGGGCCGGACAGAATCTCTCGCTTCAATCGTCAGATGGCAAAAAATACCGCTGTGACATTGTTTGCCTGCCATTCTATGACAAGGATAAGAATATCCCGAGGGGGCTAACCAAGACGATTTTGTAAGATGTACGAACCTGCTCCAACGGACTAATGTAAGCAGCCTTGACGAGAGCCTCTCACCATGACTGAACAGATTGTGCGGCCGCGCCGCAGCTTCATATTTTCTCCGGGACTGAAGCCCGAGATGTTTCCCAAGGCGCTCGCGTCAGGCACCGACATCGTGTGCGTTGAACTGGAAGACGGCATCGCCCCCAAGGACAAGGATGCAGCACGGAAAAGTGCGCTGAAGCTGTTCGAGACACCGCAGGCCGATGACGGGGTTGAGCGCATCGTGCGCATAAACTGCCTGCGTGAGGCGTTTGGCATTGCCGATGTTCAGGCAGTCCTCGGCACGGACACGCCCCCGCCGGCGCTGATGTTGCCCAAGGTTCGGACGCCGGAAGAAGTCGTCCTGCTGGATAACCTTTTGACCGAGCGTGGGCATGACACGCGGCTGCACATCATTATCGAGACCAACAGAGGCCTGGAAGCGGCTTATGAGATTGCCCATTGCAGTGCGCGCATCGACGCCCTGTTTTTTGGCGGCGTCGATATGGCGGCGGAATTGCGTTGCGAGAACGCCTGGGGACCACTTCTTTACGCCCGCTCCCGTGTCGTTCACGCGGCCGCTTCGGCCGGGCTCGATGTTATCGATGTGCCCTACCTCGACTTGCAGGATCCCGATGGAATGGTGGTTGAGGCTCAGCAGGCGAAGGCGCTCGGTTTTTCAGGCAAGGGGTCGATCCATCCCAAGCAGATCGCTGCCCTGAACCAGGTCTTCACACCGACTGAAAACGAAATCGCCCGCGCGCGCCGGGTCACGGAAACCTTTGAAGAGGCCGATACCGGCCTGGTGGTGATCGACGGCAAGCTGATCGAGAAACCTGTCCTGCGTGATATGTATCGCATTCTCGCCATCGCCGACCGCATAGGAGAATAGTCATGGAGTGTTGTGGACCGGGATATGCGTCGCCGGCAGAGGCCATGAAAGCCCCGCGGGAGATGTTGCTGTACACCATCGCCATTTACACCGGCACCGGCATCCAGAAGCCGGACTACCTGTGCACCATCGATGCGGATCCTGATAGCGATACATATTCACAAGTGATCAGCCGTCTGGAAATGCCTGGCATCGGCGACGAGTTGCACCACATGGGCTGGAACGCCTGCTCGTCGTGCCATGGCGATGCGGGCATGGAGCGCAAGTATATGATCGTGCCGGGTGTACGGTCTTCCAATCTCCACATCGTTGACTGCGCCACAGACCCGCGGAACCCAAGCCTGTTCAAGGTAATCGAGGGTTCGGAAATCAAAGCCAAGACCAATCTGTCGGCGCCGCACACCATTCACTGCCTTGGCTCGGAAATCATCATCTCGATGCTGGGCGATGCTCAAGGCAATGCGCCTGGCGGGTATCTGCAACTCAACAAGGATTTCGAGATTGTCGGGCGCTGGGAAAACTCCATGGGCGACATCAAGTTCGGCTATGATTTCTGGTACCAGCCGCGCCACAACGTGATGGTGAGTTCCGAATGGGCGGCGCCGAATACGTTCATGCCGGGTTTCGATCTCGAGGAAGTCGGTCACCTGAAATACGGCCGTGAACTGCACTTCTGGGATTTTGAGAAGAAAGAACCAAAGCAGACCATGTACCTGGGCGAGGATGGATTGATTCCGCTCGAAGTTCGCTTCCATCACGACCCGGCCTCGTCGCACGGTTTCGTCGGTGCAGCGCTCTCGGCCAATATCATCCACTGGTGGAAGGACGATGCCGGCGAATGGCAGTGGGAGAAGATAATCGACGTCGGGAACGAGCCTCATCCCGAATGGCCGATCCCGGTACCCGGTGTAATCTCGGTGATCCTTTTATCCATGGATGACCGGTATCTCTATTTCTGCAACTGGCTGCATGGCGATATCCGCCAGTATGACATCTCTGATCCGCATAATCCGAAGCTGACTGGCCAGGTGTGGATGGGCGGATTGCTTGGCAAGGCCCCTGATGTGAACGGGGTCAAGGTCACCGGCGGACCGCAGATGATCCAGATGTCGCTTGATGGCAAACGGCTCTATGTGACCACCTCGCTGTTCTCCACCTGGGATAACCAGTTCTACCCGGAGATCCGCACAAACGGCGGCTGCATGCTGATGGTCAATTGCGATACGGAGAACGGTGGCATGGCGATTGATCCGGATTTTGTCGTCGACTTCGGCAAGGAGCCAAACGGCCCATCGCGCTGTCACGAGACGCGTTATCCCGGCGGCGATTGCACCAGTGATATCTGGCTCTAGAGAAGGCGGTCATGACCAACCATACGATCACCATCGCCAATCGGGACGGGGCAACCTACGAGGTCGATGTCAGGAAACCGCTCTTGGATGCCTTGCGCGAACAGGGAGTTGACCTGCCTTATGGCTGCAAGTACGGCGGCTGCATCACCTGTGCAGCAAAACTTGTCTCGGGAACGGTTAACCAGAAGGCCCAGGTGGCGCTTAACAACAGGCAGATCAACGATGGCTACGTGATCCTGTGTGTCGCCCGACCGACGAGCGACTGCACTTTTGAGATCGGTGTGGAAAGCCACGACAGGCTCTATCGCAATCCGTTCCTCGATCCCCTGAAGCCGCATGAACTGAAAGCGGATATCGCTACTCCGCTGAAGAATGAAGCCGAGGATTCCCCATGACCGAACTCGATCAACTCGAACACACAGATCACGACCAGCCCTATAGCGACGACTATCTTCAGGCGATTCTAAAATCGGTAAAGACTATCGCCATGGTCGGTGCGAGCCCGGACAAGACCAAGTTCTCATATGGTGTGCTGCGCGTACTCCACGAAACCGGGTACGACATGGTGCCGGTCAATCCCCGTCCAGGTCTGGAGGAAATTCGCGGCATCAAGGTGTACCCGTCGCTTGATGCCATTGACCGACCAGTGGACATGGTGGAGGTGTTCCGTCGTGCAGAGGACCTGCCGGCGGTCGCCGAAGAAGCCGTCGCCATTGGCGCCAAGGTGCTGTGGGGTCAGATCGGCGTGACACACCCGGACGCCGCCCGTATTGCGGAAGCGGCCGGCATGAAAGTTGTGATGAACCGCTGCCCCAAGATCGAGCTCTTTCGCCCGTTCTGGAAACCGAAACTGCATCTGGGGATCTAGGGTGACCATGGAATGAAGACGGAGACTTACGACTACATCGTATGCGGGGCGGGCTCGGCGGGTTGTGTCCTGGCAAACAAGCTCAGCGCCGAACCCGGCGTGCGCGTGTTGTTGCTGGAAGCCGGACCCATGGACCGGAACTTGATGATCCATATTCCGGCGGGCGTCTATGCGGTCTACAAAAACCCCAAGATCAACTGGAACTATGAAATCGAGGACGAACCGGACCTGAACAACCGCAACGTGTTCACGCCGCGCGGCAAGGTTGTCGGCGGTTCGTCATCGATCAATTCCATGGTCTATATGCGCGGCCACCCCAGGGACTATGACCGTTGGGCAAGCGAATATGGGCTTGAGGAATGGAGCTTCGACCGATGCCTGCCCTATTTCAAGGCGGGCGAAGCAAGCGACCGGGGTGCCGACGAGTGGCGCGGTGCGGACGGGCCGCTGGGCGTCACCAAGGGAGCCTACGAGAACCCGCTGTTTGACGCTTTCCTGGACGCCGGCGAACAGGCTGGTCAAGGGCGTTCGGAAGATCTCAATGGCTATCAACCCGAGGGCGTTTCACGGCTGGATGCCACAAGGAAGAACGGACGCCGGTGCAGTGCCGCGGTGGCCCATCTGCGTCCGGCTCTCAACCGCAGCAACCTGACACTCGAAACCCACGCCTTGGCACGGCGGATCCTGATCGAAGGCAATCGTGCGACAGGCATTGAGTACCAGCAGCATGGAGAGGTCTTTACCGTTCGGGCGGAACGCGAGGTCATCCTGTCGGGCGGTGCGATCAACTCGCCACAACTGATGATGGTTTCCGGGATCGGCCCGGCCGATCATCTGCGATCCTTCGACATTGAACCAAAAGTCGACCTGCCGGGCGTTGGCCGCAACCTGCAAGATCATCCAACAGTCATCATTCAGGTCGCGTGCACCGAGCCGGTCAGCATCGACTGGGTTGGCAAGCCGCATCACAAACTGATGGCCGGTGCTCAATGGCTCCTGGCACGCAAGGGTATTGCAACATCCAATATCTGGGAGGCCGGCGGTCTGGTGCGGGGCAACCGCGACGTGCCCTATCCCAACCTGCAGTATCACTTTGCGCCGGTCGGCTTCAGCTATGAAGGAGACAAGATCAAGCTTCAACAGGCATGCGCAATTCACATCGATCAACTGAGGCCCACCAGCCGCGGGCGCATCGACCTGAAGTCCGCCAGCCCGTTCGACAAGCCGGCAATCCATTTCAACTATCTGCAAACGGAACACGACCGGCGGGAATTGGTCGAGGGTATCCGTCTGGCCCGCGACCTGGTCCGCCAACCGGCATTCGATGCCTTGCGCGGGGCGGAGATCTTGCCCGGCGAGGACGCCACCAGCGACACTGATATTCTCGCCTTTATCCGGAACGCGACCGAGACCGACTATCATCCGTGTGCCACCTGCCGCATGGGCACGGACGACATGGCCGTCGTCGACGGCGAGTTACGTGTTCATGGTGTCGAGGGGCTGCGTGTGGTCGATGCATCTGTGATGCCGCAGGTCATCAGCGCCAACCTCAATGCGCCGACACAGATGATTGCAGCACGCGCCGCTGACTTTGTTCTAGGCAAGCCGCAGCGCGAACCATTGAAGGCACGGTTCCATTTTTCGGACCACTGAGAATTACTATGACACATTGGCTGCCGTCCCTGAATGCACTCCGGGCCTTTGAGGTTGTCTCGCGGCACCTCAACTACCGCAAGGCGGCGGAAGAGCTCAACGTTTCGCCGGCGGCTGCCAATCAGTTGGTGAGCAAGCTGGAGGAGGCTATCGGAGCACCCCTTCTTGAAAAGAAGGGCCGCGGTCTTGTCTTGACGCCGATTGGCGCTGCCGGCCGGGAAGGACTGGCGCTGCCGTTCCGACAGATTGCGGATACGGTCGACAGATTGAGAATGATGAGCAACTCGGAGCGCTTGATCGTGTCCACGTCGCCGTCGTTTGCCGCCTCGTGGCTGGTCCCGAGGCTCGAGAGCTTCAACGAGAAAAATCCGAACATTGATGTGCTCATCGATTCAACGCCTCACCTTGTTCAAATTGCCCGGGGTGCCGCGGATGTGGGCATACGCTTCGGTGTGAAGGACCATGGAGACCTTGTGATCCACCGATTGTTTGACGAAGAACTGTGTGCGATGTGCAGTCCAGCACTCGCCAAGGGGCCACCTGAGATCACGCAGATCGAGGACCTCGCGAACGCCACTCTGCTGCGATGGGACCTGTCCTCGTTTGAATGGGCATCGAACACGAGGAAGTGGAATTACTGGAAACACTGGCTCGCTCAACAGGGAGCCGAACATGTGACGCCGGGTGACGGCATTCGTTTCACTGACTACAATCAGGCGCTTCAGGCAGCGATCGCCGGGCAGGGTTTCATCATTGGCAGCACGCCGATACTGCGGGACCTTGTCGAGGCGAACCTGCTCGTGAATCCGTTCCCGAACGGTGTTGCTACCGACATTGGGTATGATCTGGTCACGACCGAGATTGCCCAGTCCCGGCCAGAAGTCGCAACCTTTATCCAGTGGACCATGGAAGAGGCCCGCTCCGTCGGGTTTCACGAGCCTGGTGTGGTGTCGGCCGTATCCGGTTAATGCTGTCAGGACTTGGGCGTTTGATCGCCAAGTTCGTTTTTGAGCCAGCTTGCGACGTCGAGCGCGATACCGGTTTTTGGTTTCTTTTCGCGCCAGATCAACCAATAGGCGCCATCGTTCAACGGTCTTCCGGGAATTCGAACCAGTCTGCCGGACTCTATGTCGGAGGCCACCAGTACATCACTGGCAAGAGCTACACCCTGGCTATCAATGGCTGCATCGATGGTTTGTGACGCGTTCCACAAGACCGAGCGTGTGCGCTCGCGGAATGAGATGTCGTTGCTTGCAAACCATTTGCGCCACCAGTCGCCATAGTCCTCGTGCAAGAGATCGGCGCCCTGGAGGTCCCGGGCGTTTTCGAATGGTCCGGACTGCTCCACGTAGCTGGGCGAGCAGACCGGATAGAATGGCTCGTGGAACAGCATCTCGCACTCGCCGTCGAGGTCTTCCGGGTTACCGAAACCGATCGCAAATGCAGCATCCCCCATTTCCCAGTCCTCAACATCCGTGAATGGTTCTGTGATAATCGTCACGGTGGGAAACCGCTCCATCAGCGTTGGCAATTTTGGCACCAGCCATTTGGAGCAAAATCCCGCGATTGCCCGGATATGCAAACTGTTGGTTCCGAATTTGCCGCAGATATCGTCCGTTGCCGCGGCGATATCCTGCAACGACTCGGAAATTCTCTGGGCATAAAGCCAGCCGGCTTCCGTCAGTTCAACACCAAGGTTCGTGGTCTCGAAAAGCTTGACGCCGAGCCTTGCCTCAAGCCCCCGAACGTGCCGGCCGATGACACTGTGCGTTACGTTCAGTTCATGTGATGCCGCACGAAATCCTCCGTTCCTCGCCGCAGCGTCAAAGGCTTTCAATGCATTTAGAGGTGGTAGTCGGCGCGCTGACATGGTTCAAAAAAGTATCCACATTGGAAATTTTTAGCAAGTTGCGAAGTTGCCGGAATGGCGACAGGCTTCGGGCAATGCCAAAGGAACCAACCACGAGGTCGCCCCAATGACACAGTTATCCCGGAGATCGCTGCTCGCCGGTGGACTTGCGCTGTCGGTTTTGCCTGCACATCGCTCGCTCGCGACGACGTCCAACCCGGACGTTGTCGTCGTCGGCGCAGGATCCGCAGGACTAGCGGCGGCAAGGACCCTTATGGGCCTTGGAAAGTCCGTCGTCATCGTGGAAGCCGCTGGCCGGATCGGCGGGCGCGCCTACACGGAAAGCAAGACGTTTGGTGTCCCGTTCGACCATGGTTGCTCCTGGATTACCGCGGCCAGTGCCAACCCCTATGCGGACCTGGCCCGTCAGGGTCAGTTCGAACTCCTCGATCACAGCAGTCCCGGTGAGGCGCTTTATGTGGGAGACCAACCGGCGAACTCAAAACAGAGCAGAAAGTTCAATCACGCCTGGAGCACGATACAGGCCGCCCTGTCGAAGGCGGGCCGCGAAGGCCTGGACGTTGCCGCGTCGACAATCGTGCCGAAAGACCTGGAGTATTCAGCTGTTTGCCAATCCTGGATCGGCGCGATGGATTGGGGTGTAGACTTCAAGGACCTTTCCACCTTGGACGCTTGGAAGTCGGCTGATCCAAATCCAAATTTGATGATCAAGGAAGGACACGGCGCGCTGGTTGCCGGGTTGGGCGTGGACCTTCCCGTCCGGTTGAGCACGCCTGTGAAGCGCGTTGACTGGTCCGGGCAAGGCGTCGCGGTCGAGACATCTGCCGGGACGATCCGGGCGAAGGCCTGCATCGTCACGGTCTCAACCGGCGTCCTGGCCGCGGATACCATCGCATTCACCCCCACAGTGCCCGATTGGAAACGAACGGCGATCGATAATCTCCCCATGGGTCTTCTGGCCAAGGTGGCGCTTCAGTTCGATGGCGACCGTCTGGGTTTTAGCCCCAACCACTGGCTGAGCTACCGGGTGCCGGACCAGGTGCCGGCAAAAGCCTGTTACTTTCTGACATGGCCGTTCGACTTCAATGTGATGATCGGTTTCATTGGCGGGGAATTCGGCTGGGAGATGTCTGCGGCCGGACAGGACGCTGCGGTGGACTTTGCCCTTGGTGAGGTGGTCAAGATGGTCGGCAGCAAGGCCCGCAAGCATTTCGTCAAAGGCCATCTGACGGACTGGGCCGACAATCCTCTGGTCCGCGGCGCCTATGCCGCCGCCCGACCCGGCCAGTATGGTGCCCGTGAGCAACTTGCCAGGCCGCTCGGCAATCGGGTGTTCTTTGCCGGAGAGGCCGTGGCAGGTGCCTACGTCGCGCTTTGTGGCGGCGCCTATTTGAGCGGCGAAAAGATCGCAAAGGAAGTTTCACAGACAGTTTTATGACGTGATGCTTCTGGCGGGAAGATGCCTTAACGTTTCTTCCGGATTCGGCCCAGCATCGTCGGTCCCAGGGCACCGAGCGCAAGAACACCACAGATCAGGAGCCAGACCTGACCGCTGCCGCCGAAGGTTTCATCAAGCGCGCGTCCACCGGTGATGCTGTTGTGGACGATTGCCACTCCAACCAGCGCAATCGCGGCAATCAGGACTCCGGCAAGCCCGAAAAACAGTTGACCCAGGAGACTGCGCTGAGCTGGCCCAGGTGCTGTGTTCGGATCGACCACCCGGCCGAGCAATGCCTCGATCAGGCTTTCCACGTCCCGGTTGAAGTGCAGATGACCGATCGTGACGGCATTCAGCCGTGTCAGCTTTTGCAGGTCTTCAGGAAGGTCTACTGCCTGGGGCATTTTTATGTCTTCGACCAGAACAGGAATCACCCTGCGGCCACTGGCCAGGGCGACCCGGGTCTCCAGCCTGATGAAATCGTGCTCGTCGAAAATCCTCGGGTCTTTTCCGGTATCGTCACGGTCCTCGCCGTCTCTTCGGCCCATCCAGTTCTGCCCGATCAGGACAAGGCAAACCGTACTCTCGGCGATCGCGGTCTTGATCTTTGACTCAAAGTCATCGCCCGGTCCGATGCCGTCGACGTCGAGGAAAACTTCATCGATTTCGTTGTCACTTCGCAGACGATCGGCGATCCGTCCCGCCAGATGCCGCGTGTCGCTTCGCCGGTAACTGATGAATATCCGCACGGCCGGCCTCTACTGCAGGCCGAATGCGGCAGACAGGCCGGCATTCCTGAGGTGCACCTGAGGGCTGATCCGTCCCGGAAGCAGAAAATTCACCTGCTGGTCTCCCGCGCCCTTTCGGAATTCATAGATCAGGGCGTCAATGCCGTAAGCTGTGCTGAATTCCATTTCGGTAAACTCAGACGGCAAAGCGTTGGCTCCGCCGCGCAACAGCTCAAGGGCGTCTTTTTCCTTTATGGGATTTCCTGTTGCGGTGAAGGGGCGATCCGTCACCACGAACACGATCAGGCGATAGTAACCCGGAGCTGCAAAGAACAGGCGTTTGATGTAGGAGGTCAGCGAGAAGGTTTCCTCGTCGCCGGGAAGCCGGTGCCGGATGTCTTCGGTTACCTGCGATCCGTCTTCGTTGATGCGTTCAAGACGGGTGACGAGGGCGAAGCCATTCGGAACCCTGTGGAAACTATATTCCCAGTATCCGGCCTTGCGCAGCGGCGCGACCAGATGCGCCGACACGGTCTTGAGGTCGGTGGCCTTGGCAAACGGCTGTCGCGGCAGTCGCATTTTCACCGACGGCTCCGGCGGCGGCCAGGGAAAATCCGGCAGAACAGACGCGGCTTGCGGTTTCGCCGGCACAGTCGGTTCTTCGGCGACCGGTAGTTCGTTCGTGAGGTCGCCACGGGTAACTCCGTTGCTGGAGCCCTCCGCCGCTTCTTTTCGCTTCAATTGCTCCAGCCTGACCCTGGCCAACTCCGAAAACCTGCCATTAGGATAGCGATTGACAAAACTTCGGAGAAGCTTGGAGTTGTCGCCGTCCTTTACTGCGTTCCAGAGCATTGTCTCCAGTTTTGCGGTACTGCTTTGGTCGGGATTGGGTTCGGGGCTGGGTTTAGGTGCAGTCGTGCCTATTTGCACGGGTTCCACTGTTTCCTCTGATGACACAAAACGAAAGTCGCTTACCAAGGAAGATACTTGCCACGGGATTTGACGGCCACCAGTCCGACGCCGGACTTCCGACTGGACCCGCCTGAATACGTGTTCAACAGAGAGACCGGGTATGGTGATTTCTGCTGCCAGGGCAGAAGTGAATGTTGAGTTGGCCCCGTCGCCGTCCAGTGCGAGATGACCCGGAGTGGCGGAAGTAACAATCAGCGATCCGGTGCCAGCGTCCATGCGGGCGAGGCCGCGGGCTGTAGCCCGTTTGCCGTTGTTGTACGGGTTGCTCCGACCGGCATCCAGAATGATGATGTTCTGTTCGCTGCCTGAGTCTTCCATTTGCGAGAGAATCTGCGAGACCGACAGAGCCGCAAAATCAAGATCCTTGGGGGATTCAATCTCGGCAGCCAGCGGTATGAGATAGTTGTTGCCTTCAGTCTGTGCGCCATGGCCTGAATAATAAAACAATCCGACGGACCCTTTTCCCGCGTTTCTCAAGGACCGGGTGAATCGATCGACCGCACGCAGCATGCTCCTGGCGTCCACGTCAATTGCGGTCACGACATCGAAGCCAACACGTGTCAGGGTCGTGGCCATCAGCCGGGCATCGTTCTTCGGATTGGCCAGTGCGGGCAGGAGTTTGTAGCCGGCATTCCCGATCACGAGCGCGACGCGCTTTTCGGCTTGGGCCGTTCCGGCCCAAACCAGCAACGCAACTGTCGCAATCAGAACTCTCAGCATGAACGCTCCCTGTTCTCTTGAATGCAGGCGGCTTCAGTTCAGCCCTCAAGGCAACGCCAGAGACAGAGTGCCACAAAACCGGGTGCAACCAAAGACCATGATACGCAGACCCTGAAGGCGTTGAATTGTTGACCTTAACTCCCGTTCCAAATGTCACGGCGGGTTGTCCCTCCGGGCCGGTTCCAATAGACAAGAGGACGCAAGTTTACTTCCGCTGGTTAAGTTAACATTTGTGTTCGGTCTCCGCCTGTTGTTCTGGAGATACATAACTTTCCGAGGGTTCCATCATGGAGACGATCGAGTTTCGTCAGGCAAGGCGTTCGGATCTTGCCGAAATCATTCAATTGCTGGTGGACGATCCCATCGGACGGACACGTGATGTGTTTTCAGAACCTCTGGATGACAGGTATACGTCTGCCTTCGAGGCGATCGATCAGGATTCCAATCAGTTTCTGGCCGTCATCGTCGACCAAAGCACCGGGACCGGCACGGTGGTCGGCTGTATGCAGTTGTCCTTCATTCCTGGTTTGTCTCGGACGGGCATGTGGCGCGGACAGATCGAGAATGTCCGGGTTGCCGCAAGCTTGCGGGGCGGCGGCGTCGGCAGGCGGTTTTTTGAATGGGCGATCGAGCGGTTTCGGGAACGCGGATGCGGGCTCGTACAACTGACCTCGGACAAGACGCGGCCTGACGCCCTCCGGTTTTATGCCTCCCTCGGATTTGAGGCCAGTCACGAGGGCCTCAAACTGATGTTGTGAGGAACTACAAGCTTGTGGCAAGGGGCTGCCCGGCCATGAGGCCACCCCTTGCGCATTGCTGGTTTTTATTGCTTTGCCAGCCAGGCCATGAACAGGGACTGTGGTTTCGATTGCCGGATGTCGGGCCAGATGCGCCCCGCTTCTGACACGTTCTTTTCAAGGCTGTTGCCGGTCAGGCCCTTGCCGAGCCACTTTGCCTGCAAATCCGGAGTGACGTTCAGATAGAGCTTGCCTTCATGGATGTTCCATAGAAGTGGATCGCCGTCGAATTTGGTCTGCTGGGTCACGCCAAAGGCACAGAACCCACCATATTGAGGCAGATACCGGGAGGGCTCTGCCTGGAACATCTTCTTGTGATCGGCGGAGGCAAACCAGTATATCGCCCCTTTGTGCGCGACTGCATGCTGCAGCGATCCGGGCTGCGGCTTGCCGTGTGTAAAGTAGCTCACGGTGTCGTATCCGCGGAGCGCAAGCGGCGCGGGGGCATCATTGGGCTGGCCAGTAAAGGTCAGACCGTGCCCGACATTGATGTCGTAGACGCCGATCTGTTTCTGTTCACCTGCCGAAACTCGCGTCGGTGCTAGAAACAGGGCACAGACGAAGGCCGCGCGGGCGGCGATTTTCAACATAGTGACTAGGGAAGGAAATGCATCAAGCATACTCATCATTCATCCTTTCTGGGATTTCTGTTCGTAACCGCCTCTCGGGGCGGGCCTTATTAGGGTCAGAAACGAGTGTTGCTTGAATGCTATTTCATCCAGAATTCCTGCTGCATCGTCCAATCATTATTCTTTTTCTGGACTCGTTAGCAATCTTGAGCAGACAATGACGCCCTAATGACCGAACTGGATGCTGCGGTTTCACACCTTTCCGAATGGAGGATGCCCTGGATACCTTGAGCGATGTGCTGAACTTGATGCGACTGCAGGGGGTTGTGTATTTCCTTCGCGACTTCGCCGGCGCCTGGGGCATGGACATGCCCGACGGTCCCTTTGCCCAATTCCATTTGGTCGTCCGGGGACGATGCTGGCTTGAAGTCGACGGCGCAACGACGGAATTGTCGAATGGCGATGTTGTCGTTTTTCCACGCGGCGACGGGCACCGACTGCTGGATGCGCCCGGCACAGAGCCTGTTCCGGGCAGGACGGTGTTTGATGCTCACATGAAAGGGCAACCGATTTTTGCTGAAGGAGAAACTCGAGCGCAATTGCTGTGCGGACATTTTGCATTTGACCGGGCATTCAAACATCCCCTCGTTAAGGAACTCCCGTCACGTATTCACATCAAGGGATTCTCAACGGGCCAGCCCGACTGGTTTGAAGCCGTCACCCGAGTGTTGATCCTGGAGGCACAGGCTGGTCATCCGGGCGGTGCCACTGTGGTTGACCGGCTGGCGGAGGTTCTGTTTGTCCAGGTGCTGCGGGCTTACCTGCGGCAATCCAGATCCGACACCGGGTTCCTCGCTGCAATCCATGACAACCGGATCAACCGGGCACTCAGTGCCATACACGGGCAGATGGGATCGGCCCTGACGCTTGACGATATCGCCCGCGAAGCCGGCATGTCACGGTCTGGCCTTGCCTTGAAGTTCAAGGCAATACTCGGCGAAACACCGATGGACTACCTGACACGCTGGCGGATGCTCACGGCGCAAGAGCTTCTCAAGACCAGTGGCGGTTCCCTGCCGGAGATTGCCGAAAGTGTTGGATACAGATCCGAGTCGGCTTTCAGTCATGCTTTCAAACGCCAATTCAATCAAAGTCCGGGGTCGTTTCGACGCTTTGCAACGAGCGATAACGAACGGCTACAGGGCAAGGCCTGAGCTTCTGCCTCAGGCGGACCGGGGAAACCTGATTTCGAAGTGGGCTCCGACCTGAGACCGCTTCAAGCGGATGGTGCCCTTGTGCGCTGTCAGCATCGCCTTGACGATGCCGAGGCCCATGCCGGTGCCGCCGGCTTCGCGCCGGGTCGTGAAGAAAGCGTCAAAGATCCTGCTGCGGTCCTGACCGGTGATTCCGTCACCGTCGTCGCTGATAACGACAACAAGATCGCCGGCCTCCGGTGTGACGGATATGTTTACGGTGTGGGCGTTGTGCTGGGTGGCGTTTTCCAGAAGATGGCCAAGAATGATGTGAGTGTTTTCTTCAGATACCGCAATTGACGTGTCGCTGTGTGCCTTCACGACAATATCGAGCTGATCAAATTTCGGTCGAACTCTGTCGATCACGTCTGTCAGATCGCAGACACCACCGGTTTGTGGGTTATCCGCGCGGGCGAGGTCACGCAGGCGTTCCACCAATATGGTCTGACGTTTGGTGTCCGCCACGATGTTATCGAGGAATTTCTGGCGTTCATCCGGTGTCATGGACGTACCGGAATCGCGCAGCAGTTCGGCTGCTCCCTGTATAGAGGTCAATGGCGACTTCAATTCGTGGGATACATGAGCGGCAAAATTGGCAATGTAGTCGGTTCGGTCCTGGAGGCTTTCGGCCATGGACAGGAAGCTTTCCGAAAGTTTGGCGATCTCGCGGCTGCCGTGGCGCTCCAGTGGTTGCACGGCGGTGCGGTCGCCGCGGCTTATCCGGGATGTGCGGGCAATCAGTTCGTTGAGTGGCCGGGAGATGGTGCGCAGAAACAGGAAGCCGATGATCAGTGTGATCGTCAGCACGAACAAGAGCGCCAGCAGCAGATTTTTGCGCTCGTTGTAAAGGTGCTTGACGATATTGCTGGGGGTTCTGGACATATAGATGACGCCGGCGACACGTGAATCCTGGATCACGGGCACTGCGACGAAGATCCGAACGCCTGTGCCCCGGCTGACCGAGTAAAGCGACGGCGGCGGCTCGTCGGACACGCGAACTCTCATGACGCTTGAATATCTGCCCTTGAGCGCCGTTGCCACTTCCCTGACATGGGCAAGCGACGTGCCGGTCTCATGGCGCCCGGCGATGACCGTGCCGAAAGGATCGAGAATGCGGAAACCGGCAAGCGATGTCTTCTGGGCGGCCGATGTCAGATCGTACATCCTGGCGCCTATGGCGGTGAAAGCCGCTTGTGCCGGGCGTCCGGGTTCCCGGGGTTCGGGTCGGCGTCCCAGTATCTCGTCGCCGGCCAGATCGAGCGATGGCAAGACCGGATGATAGGGCTCGTTCGGGTCCGGCAGCAGTTCTGGGGCCACGACGGCGCCCAGTTGAAGATTGTCTGCTCGGCGAGCCTCAAGCTCGGCCGCCATGTAGGCCGACAGGACGGCACCCTGGGCAATCAGTTCGGCTTCGGTCTGGCGAATAAGCTGGTTCTCGTAGAGGCGGAAAAAGAACAGGCCGGCAAGCGGCAGGGCAATCATGGAAAGCAGCATGACGACAACGATCATGCTGAGTGTCGGACGCCACTTTTTTGTGGTCGGTGGTCTCACGGTTTCTGCGACCGGCACGAGCCCAGCCGAAAACCCACGCCGTGCATGGTTTCAATGACGTCGCTGCACCCAACTGCCGAGGCCTTTGATCTGATGTTGCGGATGTGGCTGTCGATCGTGCGGTCAGAGACGTGCATGTTGACCGGGTAGGCGGCATCGACAATCTGCTCACGTGTGAACGTCATGCGCGGCCGGGAGAGGAATGACGTCAGGATGTCAAATTCGATGGCCGTCAGCGAGACAGGCTGTCCGTCAAACTGGCCGGAGCGATGGGTGGCATCGAGCGCGAGGCCGCCCTGGGCGAGTATCTTCTGGTCATTGGAAGCAGGGCTCCGGGCCGGTGCCGTACGTTTCAGGATGACGCCAACACGGGCGACCAGTTCCCGCGGGCTGAAGGGCTTGGTGACATAATCGTCGCCGCCGATCTCAAGCCCGAGGATCCGGTCGATTTCATCGTCACGGGCGGAAAGGAAGAGGATCGGTACATCAGAGGATTTGCGAATCCGCCGGCACACTTCCAGCCCGTCGATCTCCGGCAGACCAATATCCAGAATCACAATGTCCGGTGATTGTTCAGAAAACAGAGCCATGGCCTGTGCGCCGTCGGCGGCCGTCCGCGCGGTCATGCCGGCTTTCTCAAGCGCAAAACAGATGACGTCCCGGATATGGGGATCGTCGTCTACGACCAGGACGGTGTTCATCGGGCAAACCTTGTGCTGTTGCCGTTACAATCCATCATACTCACCCGAGGCTGAAAAGTGAGCCTTGGCCTTGTTGTCGATGTACCACTGAAGTCGCTGGTGGCGGAAGCCCCATCGTCGCCAATCGGTTTGTGCGAGTTCGTGCGTTCTTTCAAGCCGGTTCCTGATGATACACAGGTTCGTGTTGCGCGCTGCCGCACAATCATGAACCACGCCGGGACCAAGATAACGTTCTATTGCAGGAATTGCCTGTGGCCCCAGGTGAGCTATATACGCCATGTCGAGACGCCGTCCTTCGCCGTTGACTTCAAAGCTGTGTTTTATGTTGTACGTGGCGATGACGTGAGGAAGATTGACGAATGCAACCCCGTAAAGGACCAGAAACATTGTCGCGATGTTCCCGCCGACCAGCCAGGCATTCGATCGATCTAAAAATATCCGCAACAGGATCAGCGCGAAACCGATGGCCACAAGGGCCATCCAGATGAAGGCGGCAATCCGCCAGTAGGTCAGGGAGTAAAACTCCACATAGACCGCGAGCCGCAGCACGGCGGAGATCATGAGGATTATGTTCTGGGCAATCCAGGTGAAGACCAGAATACGAATGGTCCGAGATCTTTCCAGCGTCGATCCCGGTGGGAGCGCTGCCAGCACGAACAGTGCGGATAGAAGCGCTGCGATGAGCAGGGGATAGGCGCCGCGCTGGGCATATGCGGCATAACTCATTCCGTCTGGCAGGTGCACCCCAGCCCAAAGGTAAGTGGCGTCAAGTCCGGTCTGAACCGCAAACAGCAGGTTGAAGATGACAAGCCCGCGCAGCACGGCCGCGGCGCCGAAGAGGTTGCTTGGCGAAGCTGGATTGGATGGCGTGCCGGCATTATCCGCCGGTTTCTTCATGGACGGCGGGTTTGGCAGACGGACCCGGATGAAGGGCCAGCAGACCAGCAGTATCAACGCCCAGCACAAGGTTCTGACAAGGTCGAACGTATCCAGGGCGTCGGCGGGGCTGAGGGAAGAAACCCAGTCTGCAATGATCGGGTTGGCGGTTGTGAACAGGGCCAGAAAAGCGGCGCCGAACAGTACGGGCAGGACCCAGGCGACGATGCCCGCGTGTTGAGATCTGCGGGATCGCTCATGCCTGTGCACCCGGCGCAGCCGCAGGAGGTCTGCCGCAAGCCGAAAGGGACTCAGGGAAACGAACAGCACGACGATGCTCAGGCTTCCTCTATAACCACACTGGAACTTCCGGTTGACCAGCAGGGCAAAAATGACGATGCCGGCCAGACCGAGAGACATGGCCAGCGGATTGAAGGCTTCAAGACTGGGCAGGACCGACACGGCAAACAACGCGGCGCCCTTGAACGCAATCCGGCGCGACACGGGCTCCGGGCTGGTCAGCTTTACTGCAGCGGCGGCCCGGGAC
>JAJFHC010000119.1 GCA_021775835.1 Hyphomicrobiales bacterium
GCACCGCGGCGCAAAGGCCTTTAACTCGCCGGTTTTTTGTCCCGCGTCAGATAAGCGTCGAGCAGGATAAAGGCGATGCCCACATTGATCGACATATCCGCGACATTGAACACCCAGGGGAACATCAAGCCGGAAAAATCGAAAAAATCGACCACATATCCGTAGGCGACGCGATCATAGAGATTGCCAAGCGCCCCGCCCACAACGAAAGCGACGCCGGTCGCTGCGACCCAGCGCCTCAATCCGCCCAGCCAGTAGAAAAGCCCGACGGCGATCACGGTAGACAGCAGCGCCAGCGGCCAGCGCATGCCCGAGAGCATACCGAAGCTCGCGCCGTAATTTTGCACATAGGTGAGATCGAAAATGCCCGAGATCTCGATCTTGCCTTTCTCGGGCAAATTCACCTGATGGACAATCCAGTATTTGGAGAGCTGGTCGAGAACGACGATCGCGATCGCCGCGAGGCCGCCTTTCCAGAACAACGGATTGGTCCGGGCTTCTCGCCACCAGTCGCGTGCGCGCGCCGTGTATTCAGCGACCTGTTTCACGAAACGACGCCCGCGCAACGCTTGCATAAATCATCGTGAGACGGAACATTGCCGACCTCAGGCAAGATCCGCCAGCAGCGTTCGCATTTGCCGCCGCTGGCCTTTGCGGGAACGACCGCGACATCCGCAGTTTCGCCATCCAGTCGAAACACCCCTTCCGGCGCCGGTTCGCTGGAAAGCGTCGCATCTGACGTGATGAAAAGCTCCGCTGCGTCAAGGCCCTCATAGGCGGCGCGCAAATCTTTGTCGGCAACATGCACGATTGGTGCGGCTTCAAGGCTTGCGCCAATGCGTTTCTCGCGGCGCTCAACTTCAAGAACGCCCGTAACAACGCGGCGGACGGCCCGCGCTTTGCGCCACTTTTCACCAAGGGCGTCATCGCGCCATGTCGCGGGCGTCGCCGGGAAGAGCGTCAAATGAATTGATCCATCCGTATCCGGATTGCGCGACAGGAAAACCTCTTCAGCGGTGAAAACACAAACCGGCGCGATCCAGGAAATCAACCGGTCAAGCACTTCGTTCATCACCGTGCGCGCCGCGCGCCGGCGATTGTCGCTGGCGGCGTCGCAGTAAAGCGCGTCCTTGCGCACATCGAGATAAAAAGCCGAAAGCTCCTGCGCAGCAAAATCCATCGCCTTGCGCCATGCCGTCTTGAAATCGAACGCCGCGTAGGCGTCCTTGATCTCGCCGTCGAGCACGGCAAGCCGGTGCAGGACATAACGCTCAAGCTCCGGCATGTCTTCCGGCGCGATTTTTTCATCTTCCGAAAACCCGTTCAACGCGCCCAGCAAATAACGCAGCGTGTTGCGCAGCTTGCGATAGGCGTCGACGGCCGAGCCGATGATCTCTTTCGAGATGCGCAAATCGTCCGTGTAATCGGAACTGGCGACCCAGATGCGGATAATCTCGGCGCCGTACTGTTTGATGACCTCTTCCGGCGCCATGACATTGCCGATGGACTTCGACATTTTCCGGCCGTCGCCATCGACCACGAACCCGTTGGTGATGACATGGTCATAGGGCGCGCGCCCGCGCGTGCCGCAGGCTTCCAGCAGCGATGACTGAAACCAGCCGCGATGCTGGTCCGAGCCTTCGCAATATACATCCGCCGGCCATTTCAAATCTTCGCGTTCTTCCAGGCAGAAAGCGTGGGTCGAGCCGGAATCAAACCAGACATCCAGAATGTCGTCGACTTTTTCGTAATCGTCGGCGCGGTAGTCGGCGGGGAGAAAGTGCTCCGTAGGCAAATCAAACCATGCATCTGCGCCATTTTCAGTGAGCGCCGACAAGATTTTCTGATTGATTTCTTCGTTATTGGCGATTTTTCCAGTCACCTTCTCGACTAAAATCGTGATCGGCACGCCCCAGGCGCGCTGGCGAGAAATCAGCCAGTCGGGCCGGCCTTCGACCATGGCGCGGATGCGATTGCGGCCTTGCGGCGGCGTGAAGCCAGTGGCGTCGATGGCGGCGAGCGCATTTTCGCGCAACGTCTTGCCGTTCGCCGTTTCTTTATCGAGGGAGATGAACCATTGCGGCGTGTTGCGGAAGATGACCGGCGCTTTTGACCGCCAGCTATGGGGATAGGAGTGGGTGAGCCGGCCGCGAGCGAGGAGTTTTTCGTGCGCAATCAACTGCGCGATTACCGCCTTGTTGGCGCCGCCGTCCTTGCCCTTCTTCTTACCCTCGATGACGAGCACCTGCTCGCCGGTGAAGCCTGGCGCTTCCTCGGTAAAGGCGCCGAACTCATCCACCGTATGCGGAATTTCTTTTCCTTCGTGTTCGACAAGCTTTTCACGCCACTCCTTGGCGTCTTTGGACATCCAAGCAATGTAGTCTTCCTGACCGTGCCCGGGCGCGGTGTGCACGAACCCTGTCCCCGCTTCATCGGTGACATGTGCGCCGCCTAGCAACGGCACTTCGAATTGATAACCGTCGGCAAACCCTTTCAAAGGATGATTGCAAATCACTGACTCGAGCGTACCAGATGAAACTTCCTCACCCTCATCCCATGACGCTATCTTCGCTTCGTTCTTTACGCTTTCCGCAAGAGCTTCGGCTAATATAAGCCGATCACCCTTTTGCGCCCAAGGCACCCTTGTCTCGCCTGTTTTAGGATCAATAACGTCCTCAACGTCAGTGACGGTATAAAGCCGATATCTTAAATGAGGCCCGAAACAGATCGCCCGGTTGCCGGGAATCGTCCAAGGCGTCGTTGTCCATATAACGATGTTAGCGCCAACCAATTCGTGTTCTGTTGTCGCATTTATTTGCTGTTCCCCGTTGGTTTTGTACGCTTCGTGAATGTCCTTAACCGGAAACTTCACCCAGATCGTGGTCGACTGGTGGTCGTGATATTCGATCTCGGCTTCGGCGAGGGCCGTCTGCTCAACCGGGCTCCACATCACCGGTTTTGAACCACGGTAAAGCAGCCCGAGCTCGGCGAACTTCAACAGCTCCGCTGCGATCTTCGCTTCGGACTTGAACGCCATGGTCGTATACGGATTATCCCAGTCGCCTTCGGGGCCGAGGCGTTTAAATTCCGCGCGCTGGATGTCGAGCCATTTCTGCGCATAGTCGCGGCAGGCTTTGCGGAATTCCGCTGTCGGAACCTCGCGTTTCTTGCGGCCCTTGGCGGCGAATTCCTTTTCCACCTGCCATTCGATGGGCAGGCCATGGCAATCCCAGCCGGGCACGAAATTGGCGTCATATCCCGCCATCTGCTTTGACCGAACGATGACGTCCTTCAAAATCTTCGTCAGCGCCGTGCCCATATGGATATGGCCGTTAGCGTAGGGCGGGCCGTCATGGAGGATGAATTTCTCGCGGCCCGCGGCGGTCTCGCGCAGGGCGTTGTACATATCCATCTTCGCCCAGCGAGCGAGAAGCTCCGGTTCTTTTTTCGGAAGGCCGGCGCGCATCGGAAATTCGGTTTCCGGCAGGAATAAGGTGTCCCTGTAGTCGCGGCTTTTCGATGCGTCGTCTGGCATCGGTCAATCTCTTTTTTGCTATGTTGGAAAATGGTGAAGCAGAGCCCGGTCCCGGGCGCAAGCGCTATCGAGCGCCCCTCATATTACCCGATGAGGGCCGGGCGCATAATTCGAATAATCGCAGATATGAAAAGACCGCCGATCATGCCGGCGGTCTTATCGGGTCTTCTGGTGCAAGTAAAGAAAAGCCGGTTATTGGCGGTCGCGTCGGGTTTTCGAAAAACCGGCGTCCACTTTTTCGCCCAACGCTTCAGATAAGCTCCAGCAGGTAAACGCGGGTCTCATCGGCCTCGCAATACATGGCGCGGCTCCAGCTTTCGCCGGCCGGGTTTTGCGCGGAGACGGTCGCCGTCATTTTCCAGGCGCCGCCTGTGTCTTCCGCCGTCTCCGGCGTTGGCGGGGCGGCGAGCAAAAAGCCGCGATCCCCGAGCGCTGCACGCGCATGGGTCATGCAAGTCTGGTAAGCCTCGGCCGCAGAAAAACGGATTGGTTCCGGGCCGCCATCGAGGCGGTCGTCAAGATCGCCTTTGCGCGAGGGCCCGTTGCTGAGATCGCGCGGCGCGCCGTTTTCGACACCGCCTTCGATACCCGCGGCGCTGCCCTCCGAAAAACCTTCTTCATAGCCGCGCTTGAACGCCTCGCGGTCATATGTCGGCTGTGCGCGGCGCGCATAACGATCATAACGGTCATACCGATCATAATATCGCGCCTCATAGGCGCGCTGTTCGGCCCTGTTTTCAGCGACCTCGTTGAGGATGATCGCGCCGCCGATAACACCGAGCGCAATTGCCGCCGCCTTGCCGCCACCGCCGCCATGATGGCGCCGGTGATACCCGCGGTGACCGTAGCCATTATGGCGATAATGGCCGCCATAATATTGATTGGAATAGCCGACATGGCCGTAATACCCGCCGGCTGCCGCCGGCGCTGCAACGCCAAGCGCTGTCGCAGAAGCAGCAGCGGCCAACATCAATTTGCGATTTCTCGTCAGAACCATCACGCACACTCCGTCGGGGCAAATTGCCCGTAAGAATTTCACTCGCGGAT
>JAJFHC010000120.1 GCA_021775835.1 Hyphomicrobiales bacterium
CTTTTCGGATTACCGCCGGTTGTCGTCATGCTGTTCGAATTGTTTGACGCAGCGATCGCCGTTTTCAGCCATGCAAATGTCAAGATACCCGGGAAACTCGACCGTTTGCTGAACCTGATTGTCATCACACCCAACATTCACCGGATCCATCATTCTCCCGTCGTGCGTGAGACCAATTCCAACTACGGCGCCACTCTCGTGATCTGGGACCGGTTGTTCGGCACTCTGAAACAGAAGTCTCCGGAAGATCTTGCCGATCAGCCGCTGGGACTCTCGGAAGTCCCGGCAGTGCGAGCCCGTTCCCTGCGGTTCATGCTGACATTGCCGTTCAAGCCCTATAAACTTGATCGGGCCGACGAACGAAACAACCAACATGAACAACACCAGAAAACCCAAGCCACAGGAACCTGAAGCGCTCTACCGACTGATCGTCGAGGTTCGCGGTGCATTCCACGACTTTGCCGATTATGCCGACAAGATGCATTCAGACCTCGGCATCACCGCGGCCACGCGTGCAGTGATGGAACATGTGGCGGAAACAGGACCCGACACGGTGCCCAACATTGCCAGGGTCAAGAAAGTGTCGCGTCAGCACATTCAGCAACTGGCCGATGCCCTAGTGGATGCCGGCCTGGCGACCTGGAAGGAAAACCCGCAGCATAAACGATCGAAGCTACTGCACCTGAACGGCAGGGGAGCGGATCGGTTTGCCGTTGTCCGGAAGCGTGAAGCGGCCGCGCTGTCAACTTTGGCAGGGCAACTTGACGATCTGGATGTGACTTCAGCAGCACGAACTTTGGCCAATGTTAGAGGATTGTTGGACGGATCCTGACACGGTCCCCGCTCGTTCAATAGCAGCTCCCGGGGACCGTCGTGCGAGCCTTTGTTGACTTCGGGTGGCCGATAAGATGAGAGTTTCAGATGAACGATGGAAATTGGGATGACTCTACCGGTTGAACGCCTTGGACGATGATGTGGTTCAATTAGCGGCGACAGTTGTCAGTGGTCGTGGGCTGGCCACGGAATCCTGCGCATTTGATATTCAACAGATCAACAACGATCAGGCATTAACACTCATCAACGGATCCTTGAATCTTATCAGTAAACGGCCGCTCTGGCTCGACGCCGACCGTGCAATTTTCAAAACGGAATGGAGAGTCTACTGGAAGGGCCGCTTGGAGGGCGTTCCTGTCATCATTCACCGTTGGTTTGCAACCTGTCCTGTGCATGTCTTCGAGATTTTTGCTGAGGACGTTTTGCGGGAGAGGCTCAACCTGAAGGATGGCGACAATGTCAGCCTTGCCATTCCACGCGAAGTCGTTTTGTCAGATCGCGACGTGTTGGCTGGTGACAAACTTGCCTGGTATGCATTCTGGTGGGGTCGGGAAAGTCAAATCTACAATCGGAACAAAGGGTACTGGAATTTCTTGCGGCGCCGACTGGTCGAGCGATTTTCGGTTCGCGCCACGCAGAAGTCATGATCTGATGTGATGCCTGTGTGAAACCGGTCTGCTGGTGGTCGAGCTGCACAATCCGGATAAACCGCCATTCCGATCACTCCGTGTCGATCTTTCCGCTACGGTTTTTCTTGAGCGTGCCGCGCCTGGTTTTCCCCTCAAGCCGCCGCCGTTTTGAACCAAGTGTCGGCCGTGTCGCCCGGCGCTGTCGTGGCACGAAGGAAGCCTTGTGAATGATCTCCTTGAGTCGTTCAAGGGCGTCACGGCGATTGGCTTCCTGGGTGCGGTGGCGCTCGGCAATCAGTATCAGTTCGCCGTCCTTTGTCAGGCGGGCATCGCCACTGTTCAGAATCTTTTCGCGCACCCGTTCCGGGAGCGACGCTGACAAGCGCACGTTGAACCTGAGTTGAACCGCTGTTGCCACCTTGTTGGCATTCTGCCCGCCCGGTCCGCTGGAACGGACGAACTTTTCCTCCAGCTCATTGTCAAGGAGGCAAATACTGTCTGTAATTCGGATGCGGTCCATGCCCACATTTCTATCAGAAATCGGCATTGAGCGTGAACCCATGCGTCACCTCAACGAATATTCAATTGCCGCGGTCAATCGGCGATCTCTCAACTGGAGTTCTTCAATCGGCAACCGCTAGCAAATTTGTTTGCTCGATTTAATTTGTATTCCGTGCCTGCATCTTCGATATTTGAAGCAGACATGAAGACGCACAGACTTGGTTCCTTGATCGGCCGACAACGGACGCGGTGAGAACGATGCAAAAGCAGTCTGGTAACGACAAACGGCCGACAATCGCGGTGCTCGAACATTTGTCGGGACCTTCGATTGGTACCGAAACTTTGCTTTACAGCGACCGGAATGCTGTCAGTCTCGGCCCGGACAGGTTGTTGAACGTCGATCATGCGGCCCCGGCAGATAGCGCCGGAGCAGCCGAGGGAGTGATTGCCCGCCTTGTCCGTGCAGGAGGAACCTATCGGCTGGAGGCGCTGAACGACTGTCTCATCTGGGTAAACGGACGCCTGGTTGAGGCGGGTGAACTTCATGACGCTGATATCATCGAGTTTGGGGAGAAGGGACCATTATCCCGATTTCGCCTGATCGACACTGCGGCTCATCCGCGCCGGTATTTTTCCAACATTTGTGATGATTGCTGGGACTACATGCGCACCAGTCGAAGGCCTGCTCCCAAAAGGGTGGCCAACGCCGTCGGCAAGGGGGTTGCCAGGGTCGCCAGCGAAACCACCGTGCTGTTCCGAATTGGCATCGTGTTTACCCTGATCCTGCTCGGATATGTCACCTACCAGCAGTATGCGATCAATGTCATGCAGCAGGCGGCGCTGAACGCGAGCAGAGGGCAGATCGAAAATTATGCCCAGACCCTTGCACGAACCCGGCAAGAGGCGTTAACGCCAGCGGATCTGGTGCAGTTGAAAGACGAGCTCGCCAAGGATCTCAGCGCCAGCGAGGGCCGGCTCCAAGCGCTCGAGAAGCGATCGACGGCAACGGAAACGGTCATTCGAAACTCGGCATCATCGGTGGTGTTTCTGCAGGGCGCCTATGGCTATCAGCAGCCCTCTTCAGGTCTCATTATGCGTCATTTGGTGGGTCCCGACGGCAAGTTTCTCGTTGGGCCGACGGGGGCGCCTTTGCTGAGACTCGGTGGCGACGGACCTCTCGCGGAGCGTACTTATACCGGCACCGGTTTTGCCATTTCAGATGGCTCCGTTCTGGTGACAAACCGGCACGTGGCCTTGCCTTGGAAAACAGATGACAGCACCTCAGGAGTACTGCCCAACGGGCTTGAACCCTTTATGATAAAGCTGATCGCCTATTCGCCGGGCTCGAAAGGCACAAGGAGCGTGGCGCTGTTGAAGGTTTCCGACGACGCCGATTTGGCGCTGCTGCGGCTGGCGGCCGGCGAAACGCCTCTTGTTCCCCTGCCGATTGCCATAGGCCCGGTCGCCCATGGCGGCTCTGTCATTGTGATGGGTTACCCGACCGGGCTTCGGTCTATGTTAGTCCGCTCCGGACCGTCATTTGTCGAGGAACTGCAACGATCAAAGGAAACCGGATTTTGGGATGTTGCCAGGCGGCTCGCCGAAAAAAACCTTATCAAGCCGCTGGCAAGCCTCGGCATCGTTGCCCAGGTGACAACTGATTTTATCGTCTACGATGCCGCAACCACGTACGGCGGCAGCGGCGGCCCGGTCCTCAATACGCAAGGCGAGGTTGTCGCCGTCAATGCGGTTATACTGAAGGACTACGGCGGTTCGAATCTCGGTGTTCCGGCTGAAAGGTTGCACAAACTCATTGCCGAGGCGGGCATACAACGAGAGGCTCCCCTTCATACCCAGTAAGTGCGGGGCGGGAGGCAAACAGCTTTTGCCGTTACACTCCCTTCCTTAGGCTGCTTGTCTTTGCGACGATTGCTTTGTTGAATTGAAATGCGGCTAAATCGGTGGGACGAATCCGGCATGACAGAATCATCCACACACCGGCATGTGGGCATCGTGGCGTGCTCGGCTGAAGGCGCCGCTCTTTGTTACCGGACTATCTGCTCGGAAGGCGCAAAGCTGCTAGGGGCACACGTGCACCCGGAAATTTCCATGCATACGCCATCGCTCAGCGACTATGTGACATGCCTTGCAAGCGGTGATTTGCACGGCGTCGGCGCGCTGATGCTGGCTTCGGCGGAAAAACTGAAATCAAGCGGCGCGGATTTTCTGATTTGCCCGGACAACACCATTCACCAGGCGATGCCGTTCATCGAAGATCAATCCCCGCTTCCCTGGTTGCATATTGCCGACGTCGTTGCCAGCGAAGCCGTCGCGCGCGGGGTCGAGAAGCTGGCACTGACGGGAACCCGCTGGCTGGTCGAAAGCGATGTATACCCCGGCAGTTTGTCCGCACGCGGATTGGATTGTGTTCGACCGGATCCCGCGGACCGCGACGAGATAAACCGGATCATCATGGAAGAGCTTGTGAACGGTGTTTTCAGGCCGGAGGCCGTCGCCACACTCCAGCGGGTAATAGAAGATCTTAAAGGGCATGGATGCGATGCTGTCGTTCTCGGCTGCACCGAGATTCCGCTGATCCTGGACGATTCCAATTCTCCTTTGCCGACACTTGATTCGACCCGCCTGCTTGCCCGGGCGGCACTGGAGAAAGCTATCAGCTGATCCGTTCCCGACGCGGCACATTCCCCTGCACCACATTCGCGTCCAGGGCGCATTCAACGTGAATTTGAACGCCGCCGCCGAGGGTGTGAAGTTGTTTTGTTGTGGTGTAGTTTCAACGTCATGCCGGGTAAGATTTTCATCAGTTACCGACGGGACGATGCCAGCGCGGAGGCGCGGAGCATCTATCTACGGCTGCAGGCAATCTTCGGCAGCGCCAACCTCTTTATGGATGTCGATACCATCGAACATGGCCGCGACTTCAGAGAAGTGCTTGAATCGCACCTGCCGAAGAGCGCCGTCCAACTTGTCTTGATCGGACCCGGTTGGTTGGGCAATCCCGAGCACGGTCAGGACCGCCGCCTCGATCAGGACGATGACTTTGTGAGGATTGAAGTCGCGTCTGCATTACGCAGCAAGATTCCGGTGATCCCGGTGCTGGTCGGTGGCGCCCAGATGCCGCAGGAAAAAGATCTACCGGATGATATCGGTGCCCTGGCCTTCCGGCAGTCGGCGCGTGTCACTCATGAGAACTTTGCAGGCGACATGGAGTTGCTCGAACGTGACCTGCGCAAGTTCGTCAAGCCATCGCGCAACTGGAGCAAGATTTTGCCTGTTGCCGCCGGTTTGCTTGGAGCGGCCGTGCTCGGAATTCTTGTCGCCATCTGGTCGCAACAACAGATCCAACCGAATGAACAGTCCGGATCTGGAGCGGGAAAACCGAAAGCCGCCGAGCGGGCGTTTACGTCCTTTGAAGTGAACACAGACAGGCCCGGCGGTGACTACACGTCCCACAGACTTGAACAGGACGATGCACTGGCCTGTCAAAAACTGTGTGCCGAAGACCAACGCTGTCTTGCCTGGACGTATGTTGCGCCGGGGTACCAGGAGGCGAACGCGGTCTGCTGGCTGAAAAACAAGGTGCCTGCGCAGACACGTAGTGATGTCTGCTGTGTGTCCGGCGTTGCCTATTACCGACGTCCGAAGCCGTAGTGCCCGGGTCGTTTGCATGACTGCACCACATTTTCCAACACAGAAGATTCGACTGTCGAACAGTGAAAGGCGGTTCCGATGAGGCTACTTGCCTGGTTAGGAAGGCAGAGAGCCGTCGCGGTTGCGGCACTTGTTGTTGCTGCAATTCTTACACCGTCTCTCGGGGCCATCCTGAAGCCCTATCTTACCGAGGCGGTTATCGGCCTGCTTTGCATCTCGTTTCTGCGCATCGATGTTACGGCCTTTCACGACTATGTACGGCGGCCCCACCTTGTTCTCGCGGCGTCCGCCTGGACGATGATTGCGATCCCCGTCCTGTTTGCCATCGGTTCCAGGTTTGTCGGGGTAAACGAAGTCAGCCCCGCCCTGTTCACCGGATTGATGTTGCAGGCGGTGGCCTCGCCGATGATGGCGGCACCGGCACTCGCCGCGTTGATGGGCCTGGACGGCACGCTCATCCTTGTCACGCTGTGTATCAGTACTGTTGTGACGCCGCTGTCGGCGCCGTTTCTCGCAGCCCTGTTCGGTGTCGATCTCGCCCTGTCGCCGACGGCACTCGGGTTGAAACTTCTGGCAATCCTGGCAGGTTCGGCTGTGGCCGGTCTCGCGCTTCGCAGGGTCATCGGTGGGCAGAGAGTTCTCCGGTTTCGCGATGAAATAGACGGCTTCAACATTATTGTCATGTTTGTATTCGTGTCGGCTGCAATGGCGGATGTTGGTATCGTCTTCCTGGAACGGCCCGTGTTGATGGCCGGTCTGGTCATTCTGGCGTTCGCCGTGTTCGCGGCGTTACTGATGGTGACGTCGGCCGTTTTTGCGGTGTGCGGCGCGAAGCGCGCCTTTGCACTTGGCATGATGACGTCGCAACGAAACATGGGACTGATGATTGCCGGTTTGGGCGGTGCGGTGCCGGAAATGACCTGGCTCTACTTCGCGGCCGGTCAGTTCCCGATATATCTGTCGCCTCTGCTTCTGCGGCCGGTTGCCAGGTTGATTGAACGGAGATCTGCTGATGGGTAAAGCTGATTGTGACGTCGTGCATGGGGTGCACTTCGGGACGCTTTCTGCGAGACTGACATCCGTGTGAAACAGAAGCGTTGCGGCTAGCGCATAGTGTCAATCACACGATTCATGATTTCCAGGAACTGAGTTTGTTCTTCCGGCTTCAGATTTGAAAGGGCCAGTGCATTCTGTTCCTGCGCGGCAGCATAGGCATGGTCGCGAATTTCGAGGGCCTTGGCCGTCAACCAGATCTGCTGGGCACGCGCATCGGAGGGATGCCTGGTTCTGCGGATCAAACCGTCCCGTTCCATGCGCGTGAGGGTATTGGCCAGGGTTGCCTGCTCGATGTCGAGTTTTGCTACCAGTTCCTTCTGGGTGATGCCGTCGCGTTCCCAAAGTTCAAGCAGAGCCGGGAACTGTCCTGTCACAATGCCCAGCGGTGCAATCCGCTGCTGCAGGCCGGCGGCAAACAGACGCGCCATGTGATTGGTGAGGTAGCCGGCAGAGGATTTTTTATCAAAGGGCATCACGTGATTATTACACTTGCATAGCTTGCTATGCAATGTTATATAGCTAGCTATATAATATGCGTTCGAACGACAAATTTCGAACGGCCCCATCTGTTCTGAAAGCTGACGGTCGAAAATCACTGTGTCGGGTAGGTAACTTTGCAGAGCCGTTGGTTCTGTGCGTTACGGCGCCCGAAAGGAGTAACAGAAAATGAAAACGAAGATTCATGCCGTTGCCGGTGTCGTCGGTTTCCTGACGATTCTAGCGTTCTGGACGTCGACGGTATTCTCCGAATTGTTCGGATCGCCGGAGACCATCGCCGCGGTCAAGGGAACGATACTTTCCGGAATGTTCATCCTTGTCCCGGCAATGGCGATTGCCGGCGGATCGGGCATGTTCCTGGGACGTAAACGCACGGGCCGTGCGGTACAGGCCAAGAAGAGACGGATGCCGTTCATCGCCATCAATGGTCTGGCGATCCTGGTGCCGGCCGCGTTTTATCTCGAGGCCAAGGCCGTTGCGGGTGCCTTTGATATGTGGTTCTACGGGGTGCAGGCCATCGAACTTGTTGCTGGTGCAACCAATCTGACGCTGATGGGCCTTAACATTCGCGACGGCATGCGGATGACCGGGCGGCAGACACGGAGCAGAGGAACCGCATGACACCGGTTAACTGGTCGATTCGAAGGGCCCAACCCGGTGATGCTTCTGCCTTGGCGTCGTGTATCGCGGCGGCTTACGCGCAGTATTCCGATCGCATTGCGGATCTGCCGCCTGTATCCGAGGGCTGCGCCGAGGATATCGCCGACAATCAGGTATGGGTGGCGGAGGTTGGGTCCAAGCTTGTCGGCGGCCTTGTTCTGGTTACCCGGGCCGGGTTTATCAAACTCGCCAATGTAGCGGTTCACCCGGACTACATTGGCCAAGGATTGGGCCGTACCCTGATTGATCTTGCCGAAAGCGAGGGGCGAAAACAGGGGTACCGAGAGATTCATCTGAACACCCACATTGCGATGCCCGAAAACATTCGGCTTTATCGACATCTGGGGTGGAACGAGGTTGGGAGACAGGGCAACACGGTCTCCCTGAAGAAACACTTGTGATTCGTCTATCATCGAAAGTCCGGCGTTGGTTGGCCGTTGATCCTTGACTGGTCTATCGCGCTTCAAATGTCCGCAAAAATCTCCAGCAGATTGCCATCCGGATCGCGGAAGAAAAGCGTGCGGTGTCCAAAATCCCGGTCAGTCGGCGGAGACACCAGTTTGATGCCACGCCGAACAAGTTCCTCCGCACACGCATCAACATTCGGAACCGGAACCTTAAACGCAAGTTGAAGCGAAGCACTCCCCTCTGGCACTGGAGCATCGGATGCCGTGAGGCCGGGTCTGGAGAGTGCCAGAATATTGCCGCCTATCCGATATTCGATCCAGTTTGGTGAGAGTTCCCGGATCAATGGAAAACCGAGAATGTCTTCGTAGAACCGCCGCATCCGCTCCATGTCGCGAACCAGGATGACGGTATAGTCGATCGCCTGAATTGACTGAATTGGCGAAACAGAATGCCGATCCCGTTATTTCAAAACTATCTCTCCTTTTGCGAAAAGGTGATGTCAAATTGTACCAGAAGCGTTCCGTGGTGCGGTCTTGTTTTGGTCGAGAACCCCAGCGCCAATTTTCGAATTGTTGCAAAACCGATAGATTTTCCACTGTACCGCGCCTATAACGTCGCCAAATTCCAAGGTTTGTTGAACGGTAGGCACTCTTGAGTGTGATTCGGTTCAAAGAGGATACAATGGCAGGACATTCAAAATTCAAGAACATCCAGTTTCGCAAAGGCGCGCAGGACAAGAAGCGCGCCAAGATTTTTGCCAAGCTGGCCAAGGAAATCACCGTAGCGGCCAAGCTGGGCATGCCGGATCCGGACGCCAATCCACGCCTGCGTTCGGCGATCCAGGCCGCGCGAGGGCTGAACATGCCCAAGGACAATATTGAGCGCGCCATCAAGAAGAGCCAGGATGCGGGCGGCGAAAACTACGAAGAAGTCCGTTATGAAGGTTTTGGCGTCAGCGGCATTGGCGTGATCGTGGAAACATTGACGGACAACCGCAACCGGACAGCAAGTGATGTCCGGTCAACGTTCTCGAAGCATGGCGGCAATCTTGGGGAAACCGGTTCCGTGTCCTTCATGTTCGACCGGGTCGGCGCCGTCGAGTACCCGTCGGATGCGGCAACAGCTGACGACATGTTTGAAGCCGCCCTTGAAGCCGGTGCAGATGATTGCGAATCTGGAGAGGACGGGCATGAACTGATTTGTGAAGCCGAATCATTGCATGATGTCGCCCGTGCCCTCGAGGCGAAGTTCGGCGAACCGCGCAGCGCCCAGTTGATCTGGAAGGCTCAGAACAATATTGAGCTTGAAGATGAAGCTGGCGAAAAGTTGCTGCGCATGCTCGACGCGCTCGAGGACAATGACGATGTGCAAAACGTCTATGCCAATTTCGAAGTCTCCGACCAGGTGCTGGAAAACCTCGGAGCCTGATGCCGGAAAGGTTCTCAATTTATGTCCGGGCCATTGCGATTGATCGGTATCGACCCGGGTCTCCGGCATATGGGGTGGGGCATCATTGAACATCAGGGTTCGCGGCTGACCCATGTTGCGAATGGTTGCGTAAACTCCGACAACAAAGCTGATCTGGCGTCAAGGCTGGTGGAGTTGCATGAAGGGCTTATGGAAGTCATGCGTGAATTCCGGCCCGATGAAGCGGCCGTTGAAAAGACATTCGTGAACAAGGATGCAACCGCCACGCTCAAGCTTGGCCATGCCCGCGGCATTGCCCTTCTCGTCCCGGCATTGTCCGGGATAGGTGTTTTTGAATACGCCCCCAACCTGGTGAAGAAGACTGTCGTCGGCAGCGGACATGCCGACAAGTCACAGATCCAGACCATGATCGGCATTCTTCTGCCCAAGTGCTCTCCGAAGACGGCGGATGCAGCCGATGCCCTGGCCGTGGCCATAACCCATGCCCACCACCGGGGCAGCGACGATCTCCAGTCCCGGCTGCAGAGGGCGATGGGATGATCGGCAAGCTCAAGGGACTGATCGATTCCTATGGTGACGACTGGGTCATCATCGATGTCGGCGGTGTGGGCTACCACGTGCAGTGCTCGTCGAAGACCCTGTCGGCACTCCCGGCCAAGGGCGAAGCGGCGGCGGTCGCAATCGAGACCTATGTCCGCGAAGACCAGATCAGACTGTTCGGTTTTGCGTCGGACCACGAGCGTGACTGGTTCAGGATTCTGCTCAACGTGCAAGGAGTCGGCACGAAGGTCGCGCTGGCAATCCTGAGCACGCTCAGTCCCAACGAGGTGGCCAGCGCCATCGCGCTGCAGGACAAGGCCTCGGTTGCCCGCGCGCCGGGGGTGGGCCCCAAGGTTGCCCAAAGGATCGTGACCGAGCTCAAGGACAAGGCACCGGTGTTTGCCTCTGTCGATCCGGCTCTGGCAGGAATCCAGGGGGCAGGCGACGAGGCGGTGGCAGCACCTTCGGCGGCCCGCGATGCCCTGTCGGCTTTGGTGAATCTTGGTTACGCCCAGGCTCAGGCTGGCGGTGCCGTGAGTGCCGCTTTGCGTAATCTGGGCGAGGATGCCGGCGCCGAAGACCTGATCAGGGTTGCCCTGCGTGAGCTTGCCCGATGAGCGACAGGCTGGTTGATACCGATTCTGGCGGTGAAGACGGCGACGAAAGCTCGCTTCGGCCGCTGACCCTAGACGCCTTTATTGGACAGCAGCAGGCACGAGCTAACCTGCGTGTATTCATTGAAGCGTCACGGGCGCGCGGCGATGCCCTCGACCATGTGCTCTTCGCCGGCCCGCCGGGCCTTGGGAAGACCACGCTTGCACAGATTGTGGCCCGTGAACTCGGGGTCAATTTCAGGGCGACGTCGGGTCCGGTGATTGCCAAGGCCGGTGATCTGGCCGCCCTGCTGACCAATCTGGAAGATCGGGACGTGCTTTTCATCGACGAGATCCACCGGTTGAATCCGGCGGTCGAGGAAATCCTCTATCCGGCGATGGAGGATTTCCAGCTTGACCTCATCATCGGCGAGGGACCGGCGGCCCGGTCTGTGCGGATTGATCTGGCGCAGTTTACACTGGTTGGCGCGACGACACGTTCGGGATTGCTGACAACGCCGTTACGCGACCGGTTCGGGATCCCTGTGCGGCTGAATTTTTATACCGAGGATGAGTTGCTCGATATCGTGTTTCGCGGCGCGCGGGTGCTGGGGGTGTCGATACTGGAAGACGGCGCCCGGGAAATTGCCAGACGGTCGCGTGGTACGCCAAGAGTTGCCGGTCGCCTTTTGCGCCGGGTCAGGGATTTTGCCTCGGTGGCCGGCACCGCCACCATCGACAGGATCGCCGCGGACCAGGCGCTGGGCCGTCTGGAAGTCGACTCGCGCGGTCTGGACGCTCTCGATCACCGCTACCTCAGTTGCATCGCTCTCAACTTCGGCGGTGGACCGGTCGGCGTCGAAACCATTGCTGCGTCGCTCAGCGAGCCGCGCGATGCCATCGAGGAAATCATCGAGCCCTATCTGATCCAGCAAGGTTTTGTGAACCGGACGCCGCGGGGACGGTTGCTGACACAACATGCCTTTGCTCATCTGGGGCTGGCCACCCCATCCGGATTCGCCCATGTTCAAACCGAACTGTTTTCCGACAAAGACAAAGATGACGATTGAGTCAGCCCAGGGACCGGCTCCTGAATTGGTAGCGGGACACATCGATGGAAAGATCCATCGGCTGCCGGTTCGGGTCTACTATGAGGACACCGATTTTTCCGGGGCGGTCTATCATGCCAACTACCTGAAATATTGTGAGCGCGGCCGTTCGGATTTCCTGCGCCTGCTGGGAATCGGACACCGCGACCTCGAAGCGGGAGACTGGGGTGGCGAGAGCCTCGGGTTTGTTGTGCGCCGGATGACAGTGGACTTCCTCAAGCCGGCACGAATCGACGACCTCCTCAGCGTGACGTCGGAATTTGCCTCTCATTCCGGCGCACGCCTCAACATGACCCAACGTGTTCTGGGCAATGAGGGGATGTTGTTTGAAGCTTTAGTGACCATCGCAATGGTTGACGGGCGTGGCCGTGTCGCCCGTATTCCCAAAGCCCTGACAGACAAAATGGCTAGGTATCTGCCGTGAATTTGAACGGTGGCTCCGGAAGTCGGCCGGAGAGGTTGTTGGGCCTGTTCTATTGCCTCCGACGGTTCGCTGTGACAATAAGGCTCTTGTTTGGTATCGGTTGTAGTGAGTCGGCGTAAAATCGAGGGTCGGTTGGCCCTAGTTTCAACACATTTGAACGGCTTTTAATGCATCCAAACCGATCCAGTTCACGGCGAGTGGGCATGCTCACGAGATGGAGCACCCGTGAGGCTCGGTTGTTCATTCGCGGTTCACTTGCCCAATGGCAGGTATTCGGTACTGGAATGTCACCCGGTCAAAGGCGACCACTGTTTGATGGGAAAATGCCGGTGTGGTTGCGGCATTCATTGGCACATGCTTCGACTGCACGCCGGTCAACTGCTCTCAGGCGGTATGAGATTATCATGACCGGTCCGACTAGGTTCCGAAAAACGGGAAAACAAAGAGGCCTACTGTATGAACCCCGTTGACATCGCTTCGGCGGCACTGAACGCCCCGCCGGGGGATATCTCCCTTATTTCGCTGTTTTTCCAGGCGCATATCGTCGTCAAGGTCGTCATGATAGGCCTTATGCTGGCGTCCGTCTGGTGTTGGGCGATCATCTTCGAAAAACTGTTCACCATCGGGCGCACCAGACGCATGATCAACCGGTTCGAGAAAATTTTCTGGTCCGGCCAGTCGCTCGAGGAACTTTATCGCAATCTGGGTTCGCGGACGAATCAGGGATCGGCAGCACTTTTTGTGGCGGCCATGCGCGAGTGGAAACGCAGCCAGGAAGCAGGTCACCGACCGGCACTGGGCGGTTTGCAGATGCGGCTTGAAAAGGTCATGGACGTTTCGCTTCAGCGCGAGATGGCCAGACTTGAAGGCAGGCTCCTGTTTCTGGCGACCGTCGGGTCGACGGCGCCGTTCGTCGGGCTGTTCGGCACGGTGTGGGGCATCATGAACAGTTTCCAGGCAATCGCCGTGAGCAAGAGCACGAATCTTGCCGTGGTTGCTCCGGGGATCGCGGAGGCATTGTTTGCCACAGCACTTGGCCTGCTCGCCGCCATCCCAGCGGTTATCGCCTACAACAAATTCTCAGCCGACCTTGCGCGGATGGGTAACCGCATGGAGAATTTCTCAGACGAGTTTGCGGCAATCATGTCGCGTCAGATCGACGGACGGATGTAGCCCATGGGGATGACTTCGGCAGGCGGTGGTGGAAGCGGAGGCGGACGGCGTCGACGCAGACCGTCCTATTCGCCGATGGCCGAGATCAACGTGACACCCATGGTAGATGTCATGCTCGTGCTTTTGATCGTATTCATGGTCGCGGCACCGCTTTTGACGGTAGGCGTGCCTATCGAACTGCCCGAAACCTCCGCCAATCCGCTTCAGGGTGATAAGGAACCGTTAACCATATCGGTCGATACCCAAGGAAGAGTGTTCCTTCAGGAGACTGAAATCGAAGTTGACAAACTTGTGCCGAAATTGCTTGCGATTAGTGCAAACGGATATCAGGAACGAATCTATGTCCGCGGCGACAGAAGTGTCGACTACGGTACGGTAATGAAGGTCATGGGCACGGTAAGTGCAGCCGGATTTACACGGATCGGACTGGTTACGGAGCTTGAGGAAGAGAAGTAGCCCGTCATGCACATATCCATTGGGATATCACTGATCGTCCACGTGGGCATCCTCGTACTGGCAATCGTCGGGCTGCCGAAGCCGGAAGAGTATGACGTCAAGCTTCGTGAATCTGTTCCGATCGAGGTCGTGACGCTTGCCGAATTGACGGCGCTTCGCGCCCAGACGAAGGTCAAGCCGCCGGAAAAGAAGAAGCCCGAACCCAAGAAGGCGGAAAAGACCCCGGTAAAACCCAAACCGGAACCTCCGGAAAAAAAGAAACCGGCACCGGTCAAGCCCGAACCGCCGAAACCAAAAGAACCGGCACCGAAACCGGAAGCGGTCACGCCGCCGCAACCGGCGCCCAAGAAGCAGGAAGTAAAGGTCGAAAAGAAACCTGAACCGAAGCCTAAGGAAAAGAAGCCTGAAAAGCCCAAGAAGGAAGTGAAGAAGCCGGAAAAGAAGAAGCCCAAACCGAAACCTAAAAAGCCTGAGAAGAAAAAGAAGAAACAGCCTGACGTCGACTTCGATCAGATCGCTGCCTTGCTAGACAAGACGCCGGAGAAGGAAACCAAGCGAATCGAAAACACGACTGAGGAAGACGGAATCCCCGAATTGGGGCTGGATATCGACAAGGGCAACGCCGACATCATTACGCGCGACGAGAAAGACGCTCTGCGCGAACAGATTGAAGCCTGCTGGTCACCGCCAGTAGGTGCCGAGAATGCCGGCGAACTGATTGTGAAATTGCGGATCCGGTTGAAGCCGGACGGGACACTGCAAGGACCGCCGCAACTGTTGAACAACGGATCGAGCCGGTATTTCCAGGCTGCTTCCGACAGTGCAATACGGGCGGTTCATATTTGCCAGCCCTACAAGATGCCGCGGGAAAAGTATGACGCCTGGCAAAGTGTAATTCTGAACTTCGACCCCCGTGACCTGGCAGGCGGGTGATGGGCGTGGGACCGGATGGAATGAAGCGAGTGGCGGTTTCGAAGTGGCCAGGCTTGTCGTAGACAGGCCGGCAAATTATATTTCAGTCCGTATTTTTGGCGGGCATTGTACAAAGAGGAATTATTATCGATGTGGGCAATTTCCAGGGATAGTATTCGTCTGTATCGGATGGCGTTTGTCGTGTTGGCGTTTGCCGCGACCTTTTTGGTGCGTGTTCCGGCAGCGTATGCTGAACTCGAACTCGATCTCACCCGCGGTCAAGTAAAGCCCATGCCTGTGGCTCTTCCGAATTTTTTCGGAACGACCGCAAAGGACAAGAAGCTCGGGGCCGATATCATCAATGTGATTTCCAACAATCTCCGCAGCTCGGGATTGTTCGATCCTCTTGATCAGGGCTCGTTCATCGAGAAACTGGCAAATTTCAAGACACCGCCACGTTTTGGCGACTGGCGCATCATCAACGCCCAGGCCCTTCTGACAGGCAGAGTGACTGTCCAGAAAGACGGCCGCCTCAAAACCGAGTTCAGGTTGTGGGATGTGTTCGGGCAGAAAAAGCTCCAGGAACACGGATTTTTGACGACGCCGGGAAACTGGCGCCGGGTCGGCCATCTGATCGCCGACAGGATCTATAAGCGCCTGACGGGCGAGAACGGATATTTCGATACCAGAATTGTCTTCATCGAAGAGACCGGCCCAAAGGACAAGCGCATCAAGCGGCTTGCGATCATGGATCAGGACGGCTTCAATTTTCAGCGCCTGACCAACGGCAACCATCTCGTTCTGACCCCGCGGTTCAGCCCGAACCAGCAGGAAATCACCTACATGTCCTATCGGAACGATGACCCGCGGGTCTATCTGTTCAACATCGAGACAGGACAGCAGGAAGCGGTCGGAAAGTTTCCGGGCATGAGTTTTGCCCCACGGTTTTCGCCCGACGGACAGCGCGTGGTCATGAGCCTGTCACGCAGCGGCGGTCAGCACTCAAACGTGTATTCGATGGACCTGCGCACGCGCAAGATGACGCGCCTGACAAATACGGCGGCGATCGACACATCGCCGTCCTACGCACCGGATGGCCGCCGGATTACGTTCTCATCCGACCGGGCAGGCGGCACCCAGCTTTATGTGATGAATGCGGATGGATCGAATCAGAAGCGAATCTCGTTCGGCAAAGGCCGCTATTCGACACCGGTCTGGTCACCGCGGGGGGACCTCATCGCGTTCACCAAGATCTCCAAGGGCAAGTTTCTTATCGGAGTCATGAAACCCGATGGCAGCCGCGAACGTATTCTAACCGAGGGCCGTCACAATGAAGGTCCTACATGGGCGCCAAATGGCAGAGTTCTGCTGTTTTTCCGTGAAACAGGTGGTGCGACGGGTGGGCCGAAACTCTGGATGGTCGATCTCACCGGGCGCAATGAACGAAAAATCGAGACCAAGAACTGGGCGTCGGATCCAGCCTGGTCGCCCTTGATCAATTGAATGCATGGCATTAGTGTTCGGAGAGCTTTGATGCGAGAGGCCAAATCAGCAAAAAAGTCAAACGCGAACAAGTACTCCCGCAGGAGTAAGCGCGGCGTTATGCCGTTGAGCGGAAGCTGGCCATCCTTCCGTGAGTTGCCTATAAGGTCGGTGAAATAGGAGTAAATCGGAATGGCACGCCATATGAACAGCTTTAGAGCAATACTCGTTTGTGGTGTCCTGTTGGCACTTGCTGCGTGTTCGTCATCCAGCACGTTGAACAGCCGTACTGCAGCGACACCGGGCTCTGAACAGGATTTCATCGTGAATGTTGGTGATCGGGTGTTTTTCCCCACAGATGTCACGACATTGACGGACGCGGCTCGGCAGACGCTGACACGGCAGGCAACCTGGCTCAAGCAATACGGGCAGGTAACCATTCTCGTGGAAGGCCACGCCGATGAACGCGGCACCCGGGAATACAACCTGGGCCTGAGTGCCCGGCGCGGCGCGACGTCCAAGTCGTTTCTTGTGAGCCAGGGAATTGCGGCTTCGAGAATCAGGACGATATCCTACGGCAAGGAACGTCCCGTGGCCTTGTGCGATTCTGAATCGTGCTGGTCGCAGAACAGACGGTCCGTGACGGTCGTGACCGGCGGCGCTGCTTCCTGAGTGAGAGATTGCTCTGGGGTTCCTGAGTGTCTGAAGTCTGCGTGCTGGGAGCGTTTGAGCATGGCACGATTTTGAAGTGTTGCCAGATGGCCAGACGTGCTCAGGCGCGCGAAACAATTGTTCGGGCAACTCGAACGGTTCCAAATGTTGGAAATTTCGATTAGGGTCCGCTGGATATTCTTAAATTTTCGGAGCGTCTGCGATGTTATTGCCGCGCATTAGCCACAAGTCGATTTCAAAGAGAGTTGCTGCGGCAATAATTCTGGTTCTTTCCTTGTCGGTCTTCGACGTCGCCTTGGCCCAGCAGCCGGGCGACTGGCAGGGTATGCTGAACCGGATCAACAGGCTGCAGGAACAACTCTATGACATTCGCGACGGCCAGCGGGGCGTGACCCAGCTTCAGGGCAGCCAGGGCGGTATCGCCTCCCCGGTGACCGAAGCTGAACTCTCCCTGCGCATGGACAATGTCGAACAGCAGATGCGCGGTTTGACCGGCCAGATCGAACAGATGTCGTTTCAGCTGCAACAATTGACAGAGCAGTTGAACCGCTTTTCCAAGGATGTGGATTTCCGGTTTCAACAATTGGGCAGCAAGAAACGGTCGGGCGTGAAACAGCCTTCCAACAGTGTGAACCAGACGGCATCGATTGGTGCGATTCAACCCTCGAACTCCGGCACGGGCAGCGGCAGTCTGCTTGACCCCAATCTCGCGGCGACGGTGCAGCCGCTGGGGACGCTTTCGGGGAGCTCCCTGCAGGGTTCTTCAACCGTGCCGCAGGCGGTCGCCAGTGTTCCCGTTGAAGGATCGGGGCCGAAGGGGCTTTACAAGCAGAGTTACGGTCAATTGCTCCAACGGCAATTTGAGCCCGCAGAACTTGGATTCAAGCAGTTCCTGCGGCAGCACCCGAAACACAAGCTGGCCGGTAATGCCCAGTACTGGCTGGGGGAAACCTATTATGCCCGTCGCCGCTGGACGTCTGCAGCAAAGGCGTTTCTCAAAGGCTACCGGACTTATTCAAAGAGTGCGAAGGCCCCCGACAGTCTGGTTAAACTCGGGATGACCCTGAACAAGATGGGTGAAAAGAAAAAAGGCTGTGCGACGCTTGCTCAGGCGACAAAGCAGTTTCCCCGGGCAAAATCGGTGATCAAAATTGCGAAACGGGAACGGTCCCGTGCGGGATGCTGACGAATCCTTTCCGGATCTGAATACCCCCGATGCCCTAGATCGCCTCTTTGAGCCTCTGAAACGATATTCCCACGCCGCCCTTGCCGTATCCGGTGGGCCCGACAGCCTAAGTCTTATGATGCTTGCCTGTCGCTGGAGTGCCGGGTGCACAGACGCCCCAACACTTTCGGTTCTCACCGTCGACCATGGTCTGAGGGATGCTGCGAAGGACGAGGCGGGGATGGTGTGCGGTTTGGCGAAACGCCTGGGGCTTGCCTGCGAGATCCTCAACTGGCAAGGCGCAAAGCCCGATAGCGGGGTCCAGAATGCGGCACGCCAGGCGCGATACGCGCTCATGACGACGTGGTGCCGTGACAACCGGGCGCAGGCTCTCGTGCTTGCCCATACACGTGACGATCAATCGGAAACCGTCCTCATGCGGTTCCTGCGTGGCAGCGGTGTCGATGGCCTTTCGGCGATGGCGCAAACGACCGAATTTGAAGGGGTTGATTTTGTCCGGCCACTACTCGGTGTCGAGAAAAGGCACCTGGTTGCATTGCTGAAGCGCGAACACGTAAGTCCAGCGGCTGATCCAAGCAACCAGGACACGCGATTTGAACGGGTCCAAATCCGCGACGCGCTCACCGTCCTGGAGTCGTATGGCCTCAGATCCGATGCCCTTGTCCGAACATCAAGACGGATGGAGTCGGCCCGTGAGGCCCTGGAACATTTCACCGACTTGGCGATGGCGGACTGCGTCACGTGGAGTCCTCGAGGGTATTGTGAAATCGGCACGGCGGCGTTCGCAGAAAGCGTTCGCGAGATCGGACTGCGTGTTCTATCGCGTTGTCTGTCGGCCATTGGCGGACAGAGTTACCCTTGCAACTGGGATGCGTTGAATCGACTGTACGAAAAGCTCGTTGGCGAAGATAAGGAACACCAGACGCTCCACCATTGCCTGCTGCGGCCGGGGGCGGACACCGTGATGATTTCCAGGGAGACAGGGTCGCGGTCTCCCGAACCTGTGGCGATTGAGCCGGGCGACACCTTGGATTGGGACAACAGGTTCAGGATCAGCCTTGCCGGTGACGGCTCAAGGCGTGCCGAGATCGGTGCCCTTGAAGCGGATGGCTGGAGGCAGATCAAGGACCGCGCACGAGATCTGTCGCAGTTGCCGAGCGCGGTGCGTCATGCCCTGCCGGCTCTGCGACTCAGTGACGGTACAATACTGGTTCCCCACAGCACCTGTGCAGGGCTTGATGAAGGTGTTATGGTCAAGTTTACGGATCGAGGCCTTTTGCGTGGCGCGGTTCAAAAGTGCCAATAAAACCGGTGTCGTAACGGCGAATTTACCGGTCGACCGTAAAATGGGCCGCAGAGAAACCGAAATTAGCGGTTTTCCTGTCATTTCTGTGTGTCTAGCCGCTTGGCAAATGATGGTAGGGCACCTATTTTAAAGACTATGCCGGAAACAACCCGGTTCGTCGGCACCCGTATGAGATAGGACGTGTGCGTACCGGCCGTATCGCTCTCGCTGTGAAAGGGACTTGCGTGAACAATTTCAGAAACTTCGCTCTTTGGGTGATTATTGCGCTCTTGCTAATGGCGCTTTTCAATCTATTCCAAAGTCCCGGTCAGCGCGCGACGGCAAATGAGATCAGTTTCTCTCAGTTGCTGGCTGAAGTCGATAACGGCAATGTGCGCGATGTGACAATTAGCGGCGACTTGATCAGTGGTCGATTTACCAACAACAGCACATTCCAGAGTTACGCACCAAAAGACCCGAACCTTGTAAACCGGCTCTACGAGAAGGGCGTGAACATCACGGCGCGGCCAACCAGTGAGGACGCACCGTCACTGCTCGACGTTTTTGTGTCCTGGTTCCCGATGCTGCTGCTGATTGCGGTGTGGATATTCTTCATGCGCCAGATGCAGGGCGGTGGCGGCAAGGCCATGGGCTTCGGCAAGTCGAAAGCAAAGCTCCTGACGGAACGCCATGGACGCGTGACGTTTGAAGATGTGGCTGGTATCGACGAAGCCAAGGAAGACTTGCAGGAAATCGTCGAATTTCTGAAAGATCCGCACAAATTCCAGAGATTGGGCGGCCGTATACCCAAGGGTGCACTCCTGGTCGGGCCTCCCGGTACCGGTAAGACGCTTCTGGCCCGCGCCATTGCAGGTGAAGCCAGCGTGCCGTTCTTCACGATCTCGGGTTCCGACTTCGTGGAAATGTTTGTCGGCGTGGGCGCCAGCCGTGTCCGTGACATGTTTGAGCAGGCCAAGAAAAATGCGCCCTGCATCATTTTCATCGATGAGATCGACGCGGTCGGCCGCCATCGTGGCGCCGGTCTGGGCGGCGGCAATGACGAACGCGAGCAAACGCTCAATCAGCTGCTGGTGGAAATGGACGGGTTCGAGGCCAACGAAGGCGTCATTCTGATAGCCGCGACCAACCGTCCGGACGTGCTTGATCCGGCCTTGTTGCGGCCGGGCCGGTTCGACCGCCAGGTCGTGGTGCCAAACCCCGACATCATCGGTCGCGAGAAGATCCTGAAAGTCCACATGCGCAAAGTTCCTCTGGCGCCTGACGTCGAGGCAAAGACGCTGGCCCGCGGCACCCCCGGATTTTCCGGTGCGGATCTGGCAAACCTGGTCAACGAGGCCGCCTTGCTTGCCGCCCGGCGCTCCAAGCGTCTGGTGACGCAGCAGGAGTTTGAGGACGCCAAGGACAAGGTCATGATGGGCGCGGAACGCCGTTCGCTCGTCATGACTGAAGAAGAGAAGAAACTGACGGCCTATCATGAAGGGGGCCATGCCCTTGTGGCACTCAAGTTGCCGGCTTCCGATCCGATCCACAAGGCCACGATCATTCCCCGTGGCCGGGCGCTCGGCATGGTCATGAGGCTGCCGGAACGCGATCAGGTCTCCTATACGAGGGCAAAACTGAAAGCCGATATTGCGGTTGCGATGGGCGGACGTGTTGCGGAAGAACTGATATTCGGTCATGAGAAGGTAACCTCAGGGGCCTCGTCGGATATCCAGATGGCGACAAAGATGGCCAAGGCGATGGCGACCCAGTTCGGCATGAGCGACAAGCTCGGGCCGCTGGCCTATGGCGAAAACGAGGAAGAGGTTTTCCTCGGTCATTCGGTCACCCGGACCCAGAACCTCAGCGAAGAAACCCAGAAGCTGGTGGACAGCGAGGTTCATCGCTTTGTTGACGAAGGCTACAGCCTTGCAACCAAGCTCCTCAATGATCACGTTGACGAGTTGCACATTATTTCCAAAGGCCTTCTGGAGTATGAAACCCTGTCCGGTGATGAAATCATTGGACTCATCAAGGGGATTCAGCCGATCCGTGAATCTGCGGACGACTTGCCGCCTGATGCCGGCTCTGCTGTGCCAACTGCCGGGAAAGTCTCGGAAGATGACGATGGATCGGGTACGGAAGGTCTTGAGCCTCAACCTCAGGGTTGACCGCTGACTTGAATTGTTGTGGTTGGGCGGGGACGTTGTCGGCTCCGCCCAATGCATTTTGATGGAGCGTCGGAACGTTTCATGTCTTCGAACGTTTATGTTCAGCCCACCGGACTGGTTTATGGCACCGATGCATCATCCGGCATCGCTGAGGGGTGGGCTGGATCTCTCGCATGCGCGCGGATCGGCTATACCACTTGCAAAATTCTGGAGGGGACGCCGGGATGTACCGCCGGGCGCGTCCTGAGCTACCGGGAATTTGCCGCGATATCAGATGGATCGTTGCGGACCATCCGCGAACGCATCGAAGCGCCCAGGATGCTGCCGGAATGGTGTGCGAGCGCGGGGCCGACGATCATGGGCGTCATCAATGTGACACCTGACAGCTTTTCTGACGGAGGACTTTTCGCCGATCATGAGGCGGCCATACAACAGGGCAGGGCGCTGCATGCTGCCGGAGCACATGTGCTCGATGTTGGTGGAGAGTCAACCCGGCCGGGCTCTGATGCCATCTCAGCGGATGAGGAGTGCCGGCGGATACTGCCTGTCATAGAGGCCTTGAACGATCCCACCACTGTCCTTTCTGTCGATACCCGTAAAGCAGACGTGATGACGGCAGCCGTCCAGGCAGGGGCCTCGGTCATCAACGATGTATCTGCGTTGAGCTTTGACGATGATAGCCTGGAGGTTGCCGCAAAGCTGAAACTCCCTGTGATCCTAATGCATGCCCTGGGAGATCCCAAGACCATGCAGGACGACCCTCAATACGACGATGTTCTGCTTGAGGTCTATGACTACCTGGAAGAGCGGGTTGAGGCTTGTGAAGCTGCGGGCATTGCCCGTGAAATGATCATGGTCGACCCGGGCATCGGCTTCGGCAAGACCGGCGACCACAATCTCGTCCTCATTCATGGCGCAACGATTTACCACGGACTCGGTGTCCGTGTGCTGTATGGAGTATCGCGAAAGCGGTTCATCGGAACGATCTCCGGGCAAAGCGATGCGGCAAAACGTGTGTCTGGTTCGATTTCCGCGGCCCTCGCCGCGATCGCCCGCGGTGTCCAGACGGTCCGGGTGCACGATGTTGCCGAAACGCTTCAGGCAACCTCCGTGTGGCACGCAATTCATGGTTAACGAAATGTGGCTCGGCAAACCGGATTTAACGAAATCTTGTCGCAACTTCGGTATAATGAACTCATAACAGGGATTGTATCCGGAAGCGCCGATGGCAGCTTTCTGCCAGTTGTGCGCTTCGCGGATGTTCAGGCACTCAGGGTTTTTTAGAATGACGCGTAAGTATTTTGGAACGGATGGCATCCGCGGGATGGCTAACGAATGGCCCATGACCGCGGAAACCGCCTTGCGAGTGGGCATGGCAGCAGGGCGGCTGTTTACCCGTGGCAATCATCGTCACCGTGTGGTCATCGGCAAGGATACGCGTCTTTCCGGATACATGATCGAATCGGCGCTGGTTTCCGGTTTTACCTCTGTTGGCATGGATGTGTTTCAGTTCGGCCCACTCCCAACACCGGCGGTCGCCATGCTGACGCGGTCGCTGCGGGCGGACCTCGGCGTCATGATCTCGGCCTCGCACAATGCCTTTCACGATAACGGTATCAAGCTGTTCGGGCCTGACGGATACAAACTGTCAGATGACCAGGAAATGCAAATTGAATCGCTGATGCAGAACGGTCTGGACACGGCTCTGGCCAAGCCGGACGCTCTGGGGCGCGCCAAACGGATTGACGATGCCCAGGCCCGCTACATCGAGTTTGCCAAGCGAACCTTGCCGCGACATTTGCGGCTGGACGGTCTGCGGGTGGTTGTCGACTGTGCAAACGGGGCGGCCTACAAGGTTGCACCGGAAGTCTTGTGGGAACTCGGTGCCGAGGTTGTGCCGATTGGGGTAGATCCCAACGGATTCAACATCAATGATGAGTGCGGTTCAACGTCGCCGGAGCTGCTGTGCCGAAAGGTGCGTGAGTTGCGCGCAGATATTGGTATCGCGCTCGATGGCGATGCTGACCGGGTGATTGTCGTCGACGAAAAAGGCAACCTGGTGGATGGCGATCAGCTCATGGCGCTGATCGCGACGGACTGGCAGAAACGCGAGAAACTGTCGTCACCAGGTGTGGTTGCCACCGTCATGTCCAATTTGGGGCTTGAGCGCTATCTGACGTCCCGTGACCTGTCCCTGGTCCGCACGCAGGTCGGCGACCGCTATGTGGTCGAACACATGCGCAAGAACGGATTCAATCTGGGCGGTGAACAGTCCGGGCATATCGTTCTCAGCGATTTTACGACAACCGGAGATGGTCTCGTGGCCGCACTTCAGGTTCTGGGCGTGATTGCGGAAAGCAACAAGCGGGTGAGCGAGGTATGCAACATTTTCGATCCACTGCCCCAGTTGCTGAAAAACGTGAGATACAAGTCCGGCGAACCTCTGGCTGACAAGTCGGTTCTTTCTGCAATTGACGATGCGGAAGCACGGTTGGGCACTTCCGGTCGCCTGGTTATTCGGGCTTCGGGAACAGAGCCTCTTATCCGGGTCATGGCCGAAGGCGATGATGTGGTGCTGGTCGAAGCGGTTGTGGACGATATTGTTCAGAGCCTTGAGAAAGTAGCTGCCTGACAGCTGTCTTCGCTTCCGGATCCCCTTGTATTCCGCCGATTCCGGGCACTGAAACGGGCAATTTGTGTTTATGGATTGCCCGAGCGCGGTTTGACGCGTGTTTTAGCCTTGGTACTATTCGCAAGAATTTGTTTACCAACGTTAATTATTCATTTTCCATAATTTCAGTAAATCCCAGCACTAAAAGTTTCAGATTCCGCTTAAGGCCTTTTTAATCTGTTTGGTTAATAACTAACATTAACCAAACGGTTGAATTCGTCCTTAATGAGGCGCGGTGAAGACCTGGTAGTAACCCGTAGAGGGCCGGGAACACAGCGTTTCCGGACAAGGGGATTGGCCCGGGACGGGATGTAGAGTGAGCGCGAAATCCTGCAACCGTAACGACGGTCTGGGTAAAAATGGAGTTGATTACATGCGTATGGGTGCCAAACTGATATTTAGCTGTGTGGCAGCGGGGCTTTTTCTGGGTGCCGGACAAGCTGTTGCCGCCGATCTTCCGCCGGAACCACCGATTCTGGTGCCACCGCCTGTCGACATGGCAGAGCCTTCCTGCCTCTATGTCCGTGTTGACGGTGGCTATGCCTTCAATGACAAGCCGCAGGTGTCGAAAACCCATGGCATCGCCTTTGGCGAAGACATGGATGAAAGCTGGTTTGCAGAAGCCGGTGTCGGTTGCCAGATCACACCGCATTTCCGCGCAGATATCACGGTCGGTTATCGTGACGGTGCCGAAATGTATACGAAATTCAATGACCTGGATGCAGAGTTCACGGCCTACACGGGCATGGTCAACCTCTACTGGGATATCGCCAACATCGGCGGTGTAACCCCTTACGTCGGCGTCGGCGCCGGTTTGACGCTCAATGAACTGAGCGACATCAACCTTCCCGCCGGGCAGAGCAGGAATACACGCACTGATTTCACCTATGCGCTGATGGCCGGTGTCAGTGTGGCTGTCACCGAGAACCTTTCGGTTGATGCCGGTTACCGGTACATCGACCTGGGTGAGGCACGGGGCAAGGGGGCAGACCCTCTCCGGGTGAAGAACCTTCAGTCGCATGACGTAAAGGTCGGTCTCAGGTACCATTTCAACGACTACTAGCCGTTTCTGGTACACAACAGTTCAAAACCCCGCCGAATTTCGGCGGGGTTTTTTGTGCCTTGTTGGCTACCCTCCGGTACATGCCCGGCCACGGAGAGTTGATCGGAATGTGTCTTGATTTTGACCGCGAATTAACCAGATTGGAGTCGGTAGGGTTAATGGAGGCATGCGGGGCTCGGGCAAAACACTAGGGTTTGGGTATTATTGCCACAGGTTCCGCAAATTGTTTCTGCAACGTAATCGTGACTTTGAACTGCCCCGTTTTCGTCACAATTGACCACTACCAACTCGAATAGCTAAAAGTCGTCATGTGCATATGCACGTTCTTGAGGAAAATTTGATGAAGAGTCATCTGTTGAAATCTACTGTCGCAGCGATCGCTTTGTTTGCTGTGTCCGGCGCAGCAGGCGCGGCGGACCTTCCCCCCGAACAAAGTGCTGAGATCTTTCAGGACGTTCCGCTGAACCCGTTTCACCACTGGTATGTAAGGGGCGACATCGGTGTCGGCTTTTTTGATGGCCAGGGCGGTGACGAAGCACTCACAATCGGTGGCGGTCTCGGGTATCGCTGGTCGGAAATGTTCCGTACCGACGTCACACTTGACTATACCGGCGAGTACGATCTGAACAACAATGTTGATGCGGAGGCCTGGACCCTGCTGGCAAACGGCTACATCGACTTCAACGTCTCCGATTTCATGACACCATATGTCGGTGTCGGTGTCGGTTATGGCGATGTTGACCGCAGCGGCGGCGCTGGAGACGACGATGGATTTGCCTATGCATTCCATGCCGGTGTGGCGTTTGACATTACGCAACAGACCCAGATTGACGTCGGCTATCGTTATCGCGCAATCGATATTTCAGGCCCGGACTTCGACGATCACGCCATTCGCGCCGGTCTTCGGTATAATTTCTGACGGCTTGACCCGTAAGAGTTTCAATGACGGCGGTACGCGAGTGCCGCCGTTTTTGATTCCCGGTGTCGTTTCTGACATGGCTTCCAGTTCTTGACTCTTGGCGGCCCGCATTCTATCAGGGCGGTGGGACACTCCTCCCCAACGAGGAGCCGCTATCTGGAAGGGTAGAAACATGAATGATACTGCGAAACCGGGCTTGCGTCCGGCCGATCCCCGATTTTCGTCCGGCCCTTGCGTCAAGCGGCCCGGCTGGACCACCGCCACTCTCAACAATGCATTTCTGGGTCGTTCGCATCGTGCGAGCGCGGGAAAAGCACGTCTGGCCCGCGCGATTGATCTCACCCGTGAGGTGCTTTGCGTGCCCGAAGACTATCGCATCGCCATCGTCCCGGCGTCCGACACGGGTGCTGTTGAAATGGCACTCTGGAGTCTTTTGGGTCCGCGCGGCGTCGATATGCTGGCGTGGGAGAGTTTCGGCAAGGGTTGGGTCGGCGATGTTCGCAACCAGTTCAGGCTTGACGATGTCCGGGTGCTCGACGCGCCTTATGGCAGTCTGCCGGATCTGACACAGGTCGATTTCGAGCGCGATGTGGTCTTTACCTGGAACGGCACCACATCCGGTGCCCGTGTGCCCGATGGTGACTGGATTGCAGCCGATCGCCAAGGATTGACCATATGCGATGCAACGTCGGCGGCATTCGCCCAGGCTCTCGACTGGGAAAAGCTCGATGCGGTTACCTACTCATGGCAGAAAGTGCTGGGCGGGGAGGCAGCCCATGGCATGCTCATCCTGTCGCCGCGGGCCGTGCAGCGTTTGGAAACTCATGTTCCCGCGTGGCCGATGCCGAAGATCTTCCGGCTGACCAAGGATGGTAAACTGAACGAGGCAATCTTCGCCGGGGCGACGATCAATACGCCGTCGATGCTTTGCGTCGAAGATTATCTTGATGCTCTGAACTGGGCCACGTCGATCGGCGGACTCGATGGTCTCATGGCGCGCGCGGATGCCAATGCACAGGTCATATCCGACTGGGTTGAAACGACGCCATGGGTGTCGTTTCTGACGGCCAACCCACGGCATCGGTCCAACACATCGGTCTGTCTTCAGCTTTCGTCCGAGGTTGTGAACGGGTTGTCTTCCGAAGACGCGAAACTCGTGCCCAAACGGATAGCGTCGCTGCTTGAAGCAGAAAACGTGGCCTATGACATCGGCGCCTATCGGGATGCGCCACCGGGCTTGCGCCTTTGGGCCGGTGCGACTGTGGAGACGGCAGATATGGCTGCCCTGATGCCCTGGCTCGACTGGGCATACGCGCAAGCCGTTGCTTCTTCCAGTCACTGAAAGACAACCTCCCCGTTCCATTCATGTCAGGAGATGTTCCATGACAACTCGTGTCCTCATTGCAGATAAGCTCAGTCCCCGTGCTCAAGACATCTTCGAAGCACGCGGCATTCATGTCGACGTTCGTACCGATCTTGACCGCGATCAGCTGATTGAAATAATCGATCAATATGACGGCCTGGCGGTGCGCTCGAAAACCAAGGCCACCGAAAAGGTCATCGCTGCTGCGAAGAAACTCAGAGTGATCGGACGGGCCGGAATTGGGGTCGACAACATCGATATCCCCGCGGCCACCGCCAAAGGCATCATCGTCATGAACACGCCGTTCGGCAATTCGATAACGACCGCTGAACACGCGATGTCGCTGATGCTGGCCCTGGCGCGGCAGATCCCGGCAGCCGATGTTTCCACTCAAGCCGGACGCTGGGAAAAGAGTCGGTTCATGGGAGTGGAGATCACGTCGAAGACGCTCGGTATCGTCGGCTGCGGCAACATTGGCAGCATCGTCGCAGACAGGGCCTTGGGACTAAAAATGAAGGTGATCGCCTTCGACCCGTTCCTGTCTCCTGAACGAGCGGTTGATCTGGGCGTGGAGAAGGTGGAACTCGACGATCTGTTCAAACGCGCCGATTTTATTTCCCTGCACACGCCTTTGACCGACAAGACCCGCAATATCATCGATGCCCGGGCGATTGACATGATGAGGCCGGGGGTTCGCATCATCAATTGCGCCCGTGGCGGTCTTCTGGTCGAGTCTGCTCTCAAGGCCGCCCTTGAGGCGGGACACGTGGCGGGTGCTGCACTTGACGTGTTCGAGGAGGAACCGGCCGAAGACAATCCTTTGTTCGGGATGCCCAACGTCATCTGCACACCGCACCTGGGTGCGGCTACCGCCGAAGCACAGGAAAACGTGGCGCTTCAGGTTGCCGAACAGATGTCGGATTTCCTTATGTCGGGTGCTGTGAGCAATGCCATAAACATGCCGTCGATTTCAGCGGAAGAAGCACCCAGACTGAGACCATTTGTTGCTCTTGCAGAACAACTGGGCTCGTTCGCAGGGCAGCTGACCGAGTCAAGCCTTCACGGTATCAAGATCGAGTATGCCGGCGATGTAGCGGAGCTGAACACGAAGGCACTGACGTCTGCAGCCCTCGCCGGTGTCCTGCGGCCGGTGCTGTCTGACGTTAATATGATCAGTGCGCCGGTCATGGCGCGCGAACGGGGCATTGCTCTTGAGGAAGTGCGGCGCGGCAAGGACGGGGCCTATGACACCTATATCCGCCTGACCGTGAAGACCGAACGCCAGGAGCGCTCGGTGGCAGGCACCGTCTTCTCTGACGGCAAGCCGCGTGTCATCCAGGTCAAGGGCATCAACATGGAAGCCGATCTCAGTGCCCATATGCTTTACATTACGAATGAAGATAAACCGGGTTTTATCGGCGCGCTCGGCTCGACCCTGGGCGATGCAGGGGTCAATATTGCAACCTTCCATCTGGGCCGCCAACTCCAGGGTGGCGATGCCATCGCATTGGTTGCCGTGGACGAGCCGGTGTCGCCTGACGTTCTCAAGAAAGTGGAAAACCTGCCTCACGTCCAACAAGCGAAACCACTTCATTTTCCTGTGGCTTGACCCGGCGCACTCTGACTTGGGCCAGGAGACCGGACTGTGCCTTTCCACAGGCGGCAATTACTTCCCCTGATATAACAACCATGGCTCGCATCCGGCGGCGAATAGCATTATAATTCGCACGAAAAGGGCGGAGTGCGTTCGTCCTCCTTTGGATATCCGTTAAGTGCGGATTTGCGAAAAATCAAAAAGGTTGAGACATGGCTAATGTTGTCGTGGTCGGCTCCCAATGGGGAGACGAAGGCAAGGGGAAGATCGTGGACTGGCTGTCGGAGCGCGCCGATATCGTGGTGCGTTTCCAGGGCGGGCACAACGCGGGCCACACGCTGGTCATCGATGGCATAACCTACAAACTCAGTCTGCTGCCGTCCGGCGTCGTCCGTCAGAACAAACTGTCGGTCATCGGCAATGGCGTGGTTGTCGATCCATGGGCACTGGTCGACGAGATCGACAGGCTTTCGTCGCAGGGCATCGAGGTGTCGCACAATAATCTGCGTATTGCGGAGAATGCGACACTGATCCTGCCGATCCACCGGGAACTGGACGGCTTGCGCGAAGCGGCCGCCGGTGACGGCAAGATCGGTACCACCAAACGAGGCATCGGTCCGGCCTATGAGGACAAGGTTGGCAGGCGGGCCATCCGGATCATGGATCTGCAGAACCTGCAGACTCTGAGCGGCAAGATCGACCGGCTTTTGACGCATCACAACGCGTTGCTTCGCGGATTGGGCGAACCTGAAGTCACGAACAAGGACCTATACGAGCCACTGGCTGAAGTGGCGCCGAAGATACTTCCCTACATGGACAAGGTCTGGGCGCTGCTGGACGAAGCCAAACGTGGTGGCAAGCGCATATTGTTCGAGGGCGCTCAGGGAACCTTGCTCGACATCGACCATGGAACCTATCCGTTCGTGACATCTTCGAACACGGTCGCCGCCCAGGCGGCCACCGGCAGCGGCGTCGGACCGGGTTCGATATCCTCGGTGCTGGGAATAACCAAGGCCTATACGACCCGGGTGGGCTCGGGACCGTTTCCGACCGAACTGGTTGACGAGATTGGCCAGCGGTTGGGTGAGAGAGGTCATGAGTTCGGCACTGTTACCGGCCGGTCCCGGCGGTGCGGATGGTTCGATGCCGCACTTGTGCGCCAGGCCATCAAGACCAGTGGCATTACCGGAATCGCCCTGACGAAACTCGATATCCTTGATGGATTCGAGGAACTGAAAGTGGGCATTGGATATTTTCTCGACGGCGAGCAGATCGACTATCTGCCGGCCTCTCAAGGTGCGCAGGCCCGTGCCACGCCGATCTACGAAAGTCTCGAAGGCTGGTCCGGCAGCACACGGGGTGCGCGGTCCTGGGGCGATCTTCCGGCTCAGGCGGTGAAGTATATCCGCCGCGTCGAGGAACTGATCGAAGCCCCGGTTACCTTGCTGTCCACCAGCCCGGAACGCGACGACACGATCCTGATGAAGGATCCGTTCGAGGATTAATCCCCGTCGTTTTCACAATACTGCCGTTTTTCGTTCAGCAACCGTTCAGGCGCGGGGTGCTTTATTGGGTCATCGAATGTTCGAGGTGCGTACAACGTGTCGGGGCGCCGCGAAGATATTTCTGGATTAGAGACCTTCTGGAGTAAGAACCAATGTCAGTGCGAATCCTTAAACCTCTTGCCCTGTCAGCTGTCATCGCCATGGCAGCACTTGCCGCCCCAACCAAGGCCAAAGCCGGTGACGGCGGCGACATAATTGCCGGTGCCATAATCGGCATTACGGCCGGCGCTATCCTGGGCAGTATTGCCCATGACTCCCATCACCGCAGCTATTATGAGCCGCGCTATCGGCCACGCCACTACCGGCGCCCGGTGCGCGTCTATGAAGAGCGTGTTTATTACGAGGAGCCGGAATACATTGAGGACGATTACGATGTTCCGGCTTACGCCTACGATAACGACGGCTACGATGCGCCTCCGCCACGCCGCCGCTATCGCAATGCCCGGCGGGTTTCCTATGGCGCGCCACGTGAGGGAAGCAAGGCCTGGTATCGCTATTGCGCCAACAAGTTTCGCTCGTTCGATGCCCGGTCCGGCACCTATCAGCCCTATGAAGGTCCTCGCCGCCGTTGCCGTTGAGTCTGGTTGCTCTCAACAGTACTGAAATTGAAAACCCCTCCCGCGCGACTTGATCGCAGGGGAGGGGTTCTCTGATTCCTGAAGTGCGGCTTTGTTTCTGTCCATTATACCAGCGGTGCCTACTATTACTCGGCGGCAACCGCATCATGATCGACGACCTCGCCGCGGGCGGGATAGCCCTTGTCGATGACGAAGCCCACGGCACCCAGAATGTCGCCGAAGGCCGGACGGGCAAACGGCATGGTCTGCACTGAACCAAAATAGAGTGTGCCATCGGTACGGACGAGAAAGAGACCGGGCTCAACAAACAGGGCAGGTTCTTCGAGTCCTGACGACGTCACGCCATTGCTGGTTGAAATGTAAAGGCCCCATTGGCGTGCGGTTGCGAGGTCAAGGCCGTATCCGATGTTCAGATTGTCGAGACTCCACTCGGCTTTTGCCTTCTCGGCACGGTCTTCGGTGTCGCTGGAGAGCACGATCACTTCAACGCCTTTTTCACTGAAGTCGGCTAACTTGCGATTGAGGTCGCGCAGATAGTTGGAGCAAATCGGACAGTGCAGACCGCGGTACACGACAACCATGGTGAAGTGTTCGGGCGATTGGGCAGCAAGCGACCATCGACCGCCACCGACGGTGGCAATGTCGAGGGCAGGAACAGGTTGGCGCGGAATCAGGGGAGTTATTGGGGACATGGTAGCTCCTGTCATCATCGGGTTGGACGTTGACTGATACCTACACCGCCATGACCCTACGTGCCATCAATTCACCGTGAAATCGGGCACGTGCACGGAGCTTCCTTTTCCGTCATCCGGGAAACCACGAACTCAGTGCCGCGAATGCGACGCTGGATATCACGCCGCGTTGGAAGATGCCGCTTCGCGGGCGGCCTTCTGCACGGCCTTCTGCACCTTTTCGAAGGCGCGGACTTCGATCTGCCGGATCCGCTCGCGGCTGACGTCGAATTCCTGGGACAGGTCTTCAAGTGTCATCGGTTCGTCGGAAAGGCGCCTGGCCTCGAAGATCCTTTGTTCGCGTTCGCTCAAGGATCCCAGGGCCGTGCTCAGCAACGCGCGGCGCTGTAACAGTTCCTCAGACTCTGCAAGCCTGGTTTCCTGGTCGGGTTCATCGTCGACCAGCCAGTCCTGCCATTCGCCTTCGGCATCCGCCTTGAGCGGTGCGTTGAGAGAAGTGTCGCCACCGAGCCGACGGTTCATGGACACCACGTCTTCCTCAGGCACGCCCAGTCGTTCCGAGATCAGGGCCACCTGGTCAGGGCGGAGATCGCCGTCTTCCAGGGCCTGGATCTGTCCCTTGACTTTACGCAGATTGAAGAAGAGTTTCTTCTGGCTGGCCGTGGTTCCCATTTTCACAAGGCTCCACGACCGTAGAATATATTCCTGAATGGCCGCCCTGATCCACCACATGGCATAGGTCGCAAGCCGGAAGCCTCTTTCCGGTTCGAACCGTTTTACCGCCTGCATCAGACCGACATTGCCTTCGGACACGACTTCTGAGATCGGCAGGCCATAGCCGCGATATCCCATGGCAATTTTTGCCACAAGACGCAAGTGACTGGTCACGAGTCGGTGCGCTGCTTCGGGGTCTTCGTGTTCGCGCCAACGTTTGCCCAGCATGTATTCTTCGTCCGGCTCCAGCATCGGAAACTTCCGGATTTCCTGGAGATAGCGGCTCAGGCCTTCGCTTGTGATTGTCGGCACTGATCGTATTGCCATTGGCTTACCCCAAAGTCCTTTTTTTACATTTCTGACGAACGGGCACACACTACCGTGCTGCGCCTCCCGACGTAGTTACAACCCTATATATGCGCTCCATATGACAAATGTAAGGCCTGAAAGGGATTTCACGTCAAGTTGAGCGGCGGCATAAATCGACAAGCATTTCAAGATCTTGCGGCAAGCTGCTTTCGAAACGCATGGCAGTACCGGTTACCGGGTGTTCAAATCCCAGTACAGCGGCATGAAGTGCCTGCCGGTTCAGACGATCCAGGGCGTTGGCAGCATCAGGAGAGAGCCGGTTGCGGCTGGCGGCGAAGCCGGAACCGTAGCTGGCATCACCGAGGAGGGGATGGCCGATATGGGCCATGTGCACGCGTATCTGATGGGTCCGCCCGGTTTCAAGCCGGCAACGCACGAGGCTTGCAACGGACACTGCCGGCGCTGGAGGCAGGGCGTCTTCGACCGCGAAGTGGGTAATTGCGTCCTTGCCGCCCTCACGGACCACCGCCATCTTCTGGCGGTTGGAGTTCGCTCTTGCCAATGCACCGTGGATCGTGCCCGACCGGCGATCCGGCACGCCCCAGACGAGCGCCAGGTAAGCCCTCTCAAGCTTTCCGTCACGGCCATGAGCGGCAAACTGTTGTGACAACCCCGCATGGGCCGCGTCAGTCTTGGCAACCACCAGCAGACCGGATGTATCCTTGTCGATCCGGTGAACGATGCCCGGCCTGCGGACGCCGCCTATCCCTGACAGACTGGCTCCACAATGATGAATGAGGGCGTTGACAAGCGTGCCCGTCCAATGACCGGCGGCAGGATGGACAACCAGGCCTGCCGGTTTGTCGATGACAATCAGGTGTTCATCTTCGAAAGCCACGTTGAGCGCTATGTTCTCAGGTTTTGGAACCGGATCTTCCGGTGCCGGCAGGACCACACCCACTTCGTCACCTGGAACCAATCTGTAGTTGGGCGCGCGCGTTTCCTGTTGCCCGACCGATACGAAACCCTGCTTAATGAGTTCCTTGAAACGGGAACGGCTGATTTCAGAAACATAAAGGTGTAGAAACCGGTCAAGGCGTTCGCCAGCATCGGTATCTGCCGCTATAAGACTACGCTTATCTGGAGTGTTGGAATTCATGACTGAGTCACAGACGTTGGAGGACGAGAAGTCGAACGGGTCCGAGTTTTCGGAGTCGGGGGAACCCGTGAAGAACCCACGATTCTTGAAGGGGCTGGTGATCTTTCTGGGTATATTACTCATCGGCGGTTTCGTTGTCGTGTTTTCCACCATCATATACCGTGCGGTCAACCTGCCTGAATCAAAGCAGGGGTATAAGGGCACGGCCGGGTTCGAAGACATGCTGGTTACCGTGCCTGCGGGTGCGGCTATAACGTCGATGGAACTGGACGGGGCCCGGTTGGCTATCCAGGTAAAGTCCGGCAATGGCGAAGAAGTCCTGATCGTCGATACGCGCCAGGGCCGGTTGCTCGGCCGGATCCGGCTACAGGCAGGAGACTGATTGCTCCGTCACCGTGGCGCTCGTCAAAGAACCGACCGTCTTTCAATGAGTGACTGTGTGATTACTTTTGCGTCAATTCGTTCTGCAACGCACGGATACGGGCAGCGAGGGACGATGATCCTTTGCCGCCGCCATCGTCGGTTCCGGTCTGGGACACATCGGCATCGTCTTCAGATGGTGTTGCTTCGCTCACGGATGCTGCCGGCGCTGCCTGTTTTTCCTGAGAGCCCCGCGCGGCCGTGATCGGTGTAACGTTGCTGGGTGTTTCCGGTTGCTGGTCCGGTTCCAGTTTCATTTTGTCGAGGTCTATTTCCGCCACCAGCCTGGAGATAATGTTCTTCATATCGACGGCGACTGCGTCGACTTCCTTGCGCAGATTTCCATAAGGATTGACGCGGCTCTTCCAGGTCGTTTCCAGCGCTCCGATTTCCTCGCGCAGCCTGGAAGACTCCCGTTCGGCCCGTTCAAGATCGGACACGAGAGCATCGCGATCCTCGCCCAGACGGGTGAGGTGACGCTGGTAGATCTGGATCTGGCGTGGATCTTCCGAATCTTCCGCGCGCATGGATTCGCGCAACATTGTAATGTCCCTGCGGGTTTCGTAGAGCTTTGCGCGCTGGCGTTCGATTTCGCCGGCAAGGCTGCCAAGCTGGTTGACGCGGTCAGCCATCGTCTGATGGGCAAGTTCGAATGTCCGGTCCTCTGCTTCCTGGCGTTCTGAATTCTTCCGCAAATGGGCAAGTTCGTTGTCACGGCCACTGGCAAGTTCGGAGTGTTCCTTCAGCGCACGCCTCTGGCGCTCGAGTACTTCGCCCTGTTTGCGGATCTTTTCACCCTGCTGAAGCGCCAGTTCGGTCTTGACCCGCAGGTCTTCTTCCAGCGGTGCGGCACGGCTTGTGAGCTTCATGATCTTGGCATCGCGCTCGATGAGTTGAGCGGCCTGGTCTTTTGACCTTTCCATTAATTCGTCGATGCGATCGCCCTGGCGTGAGATCTCGACAACGTGACGACCGTTCTTTTCCTTCAACTCCTCGACAGTGAGTTCCAGCTTCCGCGTCGACAGGGCAAATTCCGCCTTGAGCTGGTCACGGTCAGCTTGGATTTCAGCCATCGTCAGGGGCGATTGGCTCTGAATTCGTTTGGTTGTAATTCTGGCAGCCTGGCGCCAAAGCACTGGCGCGAAAAACAATCCAAGCAGGCCGGCACAAAGGAAACCGAGCGCGATGAACATGATCGTCTGTATCATCGTTAGTTTCGCCCTTTAAGAGACCTGTGCCAATCTTGAATTTCTGATTGTAACTATTGCCATTTTTCGGCTCCGGCGTCCATTCCCGTGCGCAGTTAGGGTTAAGGCCGAGCGTCAAATCCCAATTCCGATAATGGCACGGCACACCATGTGTGAACAGACGTTCGGTGAGTTAGCACGGTCGCGCCGACAGGTCAAAAGGACCGCGTCACCAAATTCCGGGCCACAAAAAACTCAGAAAGGGTTCCAGGTCGGCGCAGGCGTGAATTTGAGGTAACCGATATTGACGCCAAGCCGGGCCCCCACACCGGTACGGATTGGTGCCAGAACCAGATCATAGCGCTGCAGGAAGTTCACCCCAAGTCCACCGACGACGTAGGCCGACCCTTCAACGCCGGGGATGCGGTAATAGATGTCATCGATTGATCTCATGTTGTAGATCAGCGTCAGAACACGAGACCCGTTCCCGCCAAAGTCCAGGCCGATCGAGGGGCCCTGCCAGTATATCTTTCTCTGACCACCGGCTTTGGGGTGAATTGTTCCTTCGCCATATCGCAAGCCGCCGACAAACGAACCGGCCGCTTCTTCTCCGATGATGTAAGCGTTGGGTCTGCCGCGCTGGCGGAAGACATATTCGACCATCTCGGCCAGTCCACCGGTCGTCTTGCCGAAAAAGGTGTGGCCGGCGTCGACGATTTCCTGAGGAGAGTAGGTGCCACTGTTCGACGGCGTTGCCTGATATGACTGCGCGAAGGAAGCGGTGCTTGTGGCAAAGGCGACAATGAACAGCCAGACGAACGGGGCGACAATTGTGCGGAGGGTTATTTTCATCTGATCCGAAACCTTGTGAGGGGAAACTCTGTGTGAGGTGCTTGGATTGCCTTGCTTCCCGATGCTGTCGGGTGTTCCTGACCCCCGAGCCGGTATTTTCCGTGTTTGCCGCTTTTTTACCTGTTTGTCCTAAGCTCTACGGAATGTGTCCATGATCAAACAACTCGAATCTGTTTCGAACACCCAGCGTATATGAGCATGAATTATGTCAAAGAATAGGCCGCAACAACGCGATTCGCAGCGAAAAACGCATTGGGGCCGTCTCGGCTTGAGGTGTCTCGCGCTTGGCAGTGGTCTGCTCGCTTGGGGTTACGTCCAGCCGGCCTTGGCCTCGACCAACGAGAGGATCTGGACAGGCACGGCTTCCGGCATCGCAATTGGCGGGTACGATCCCATGACCTATTTTGTGGATGGGTTGGCAAGGCAGGGTTCATCATCATTCGAATGGACGTGGCAGGGCGTTACCTGGCGTTTCCGGAATGAGGGAAACCTCAGTGCGTTCAAGCGGCACCCCGTGGTCTATGCACCTCAATTGGGCGGGTATGGTGTCATGGCGGCGGCTGAAGGACTGTCGGCGCGGGGACATCCTCATGTCTGGTCCATCCACAAGGGAAAGCTCTACCTGTTCTATTCAACTGAAGCCCGAAGTGAGTGGCGAAAGGATCCCGACAAATGGACCGGGGCGGCGACAGCGAAATGGCCGGCTATCGAGCGGACGCTCAGCCGCTGATGGCCAAAAAGCGCCGCGTGCAATCGGGCCAGTGTCCGTTTTACCGCCAACCACGCGCAACAAATCCTGGGTTATCAAGACCTCTTTCTGTCTTGGCGTAACGCAGCGGCAATCCATCGAATGTCGTAACGCTGCCGCCTGCACTTTCCAGGACTGCTTGTCCGGCTGCCGTGTCCCATTCCATGGTTCGGCCGTGCCGGGGGTAGAGGTCCGCCTGACCGCACGCCAAACGGCAAAACTTCAGTGATGAGCCAGCCGAGATTCGTTCGGCGACTGTGAAGTCATGCAGATAAGCCTCAAGAGCCGGATCGCTGTGCGAGCGACTGGCAATAACCGTCAAGCCAGATTCAGGCGGCGTTCGCACGGTGATGGGTTCCCAGGTGCCGCCCGCATTGTCACCTCGAATTTCGAACGCGCCGATTTTGCGGTCCGCTACGAAAAACCGGTCGATGGCTGGCGCATAGACAATTCCGGACATGGGTACGTTGTCATGAACCAGGGCGATATTCACGGTGAATTCGCCATTGCGGTTCACAAATTCACGGGTGCCGTCGAGCGGATCGACAAGAAAGAATGTTCTGGCGATCCGCGACGGTGTGGACGTAGCGTGCTGCTCTTCCGAGATGACCTGGATGTGTGGCGCCAGGGTTGCGATATGGTCCAGAATGATGGCCTCGGATGCAAGATCGGCATCCGTCACCGGGCTGTTGTCAGCCTTCGAAGAAACTTCAAAACCGGCATTGTAAATCTCCATGATCTTGCTCCCGGCCTCGAAGGCACAAGGGACAAGCGACCGGATAATACCGGCACCATCTGGACGGTTGTCTTCCATGTTTGGCTTCACACCTGATCACGCAGTAACGCGGCTTGCATGCTCACTGCTCAGAAATTACAAAAACTGATTCGTTTTGTCATAACCGTACGGTCCTAGGCCAGAAGAAAATGAAAGCAGTTTTCAAAAGTCTTTATTCTCCGGGATCTTAGAGAGCCTGCATCAGCGAACTTGGCATTCCGGTCCATGCGATGTATCAGCGTTCGGGATGAAGAAATTTGGGGAAGATTTGCCAATGAACGCCGCGCCACTCGAAGCCTTGGAACTTGCCGCCCTGATGTGCAGTCGTGTCTGTCACGATGTAATCAGCCCGGTTGGTGCCATAACAAACGGTCTTGAGGTGCTGGAGGATGAAGACGATGAGAAAATGCGCGGGTTTGCGCTTGATCTCATCAAGAAAAGTGCCAAACAGGCGTCCGCCAAGCTTCAGTTCGCCAGAGTGGCCTTCGGTGCTGCGGGTTCTGCCGGTGCTCAAATCGATCTCGGTGACGCGCAGGACGTGACGTCGGGTTTCATCGGCAAGGAGAAGGTTACACTACACTGGACCGGACCGAGAGAAACACGACCCAAGAACGAGGTTAAGTTGCTTCTGAACATGGTTCTTGTGGGGTTGACGACCATTCCGCGGGGCGGAGATCTGTCGGTTGGCATTGATGGCTCGACGATAGTGGTCCTGTGCGTCGGCGAGGCAGCGAACATTCCTGCCGGTACAGCTGAACTTTTGGACGGGACTACAGATGTCGAAGGCATAGACCCCCGCTCAGTGCAGATCTATTTTACCGGTCGGGTTGCGGCCCTGGCGGGGATGAGCCTGGACGTCACAGCAAACGATGGCGAAGTTCAATTGATTGCGCGCACCGTCTCATCATAAAAATCGCGCGCACTGCGCTGGTCATTTCAAGCATTGTTAACCCTTTCCGGTCAGAATCCTTGGCTCGACAGGCGTTTCGAAATCTCGGAACGCTTCCAAGGCTGGAAGGGGCGGTTTTATGGACGATCTTCTCGGTGATTTTCTCGCCGAAACCGAGGAAAGCTTGGACGTGGTTGACGTTCAGCTGGTGAAATTCGAACAAGATCCGAATAACGCAGAAATCCTCGACAACATTTTCAGGCTGGTGCACACGATCAAGGGGACTTGCGGCTTCCTTGGTTTGCCCCGTCTCGAACGGGTCGCGCATGCGGCCGAGAATCTTATGGGTCGGTTCCGCGAGGGACTGCCGGTCACGGAACAGGCTGTGACGGTGGTCATGGAATCGATTGACCGGATCAAGGAAATCCTGGCGGATCTGGAAAAGAACCAGAAAGAGCCGGAGGGATCCGACGAAGATCTGATTTCACAGCTCGACAAATTGTCGGCGGTGGGCTCCGAGCCTGCGGCGGTGGAACCCGCACCTGCCGTAGTGGTGGAGCCTAAACCCGTGGTGGCCAAGGCACCACCGGCGAATGAAGTCAGAGAAATCGGCAACAACTCCGCCATCGTTCACGAAGTATCTCTCGATGAACTCGACGCGATTTTTGACGCAGCTCCGTCGGACGTCCACATTCCCGATCCTCTCGGCCGGGACAAGAAACCGGAAGCAGCGCCTGCTCCCGCACCGGTGCAGGAGGTCAAGCCACCGAGTCCGAAAAAGGCCGCCGCGGGCAAGGCGGAAGCCGATGCGCCGCGAAGTGACGCGAAGAAGGGCGATGTACGCACGAAATCCATTCGCGTCAATGTGGATACTCTCGAACGCCTTATGACCACAGTGAGTGAGTTGGTCCTGGCGCGCAATCAGTTGCTCGAAATCGGCCGTCACATTCAGGATGGTGCCTTGCAGGCTCCTCTGCAACGGTTGTCGAGTGTCACGGCTGAACTGCAGGAGCGGGTCATGAAGACCCGGATGCAACCGATCGGGAACTCCTGGCAGAAACTGCCGCGAATTATGCGGACACTTGGCAATGACCTCGGCAAACAGATCGAACTGGAGATGACCGGGGAAGATACCGAGCTTGACCGCCAGGTTCTTGAAATGATTCAGGATCCTCTTACGCATATGGTCAGGAATGCGGCGGATCATGGTCTCGAAGATACCGAAGGCCGGCTCGCGGCAGGAAAGCCGGCGGCCGGGCGGGTGATGCTCGATGCCCGCCACGAAGGTGGCCATATCGTCATTGAGATTTCTGACGACGGTCGCGGGCTAAACACCGAGAAAATCCGGCAGAAAGCCATCGCCAACGGTTTTGGGGCCGCCGCCGACGTCGACGCCATGAGCGATATCCAAGTCAATCGCCTGATTTTCGAAGCCGGACTTTCTACGGCAGAAGAGGTGACCAATGTCTCCGGACGCGGCGTTGGGATGGATGTCGTTCGGTCCAATATCGAGCTGATCGGCGGATCTGTTGATGTGCTTTCACGGCCAGGCGAAGGGTCGCGGTTTACCATACAGATTCCATTGACTTTGGCGATCGTGCCAGCACTGATAATTGGGGCCGGTGAGCAGAAATTCGCTTTGCCTCAGCTCAACATCATTGAACTGGTCCGTGTACGTGCGGGCGATGAACATAGTGTTGAAATGGTCAACGGGTCGCCGATCCTGCGACTGCGCGGCCGTTTGTTGCCATTGGTGCGGCTCACTGACGTGTTTCAGAGTGATTGCGCGAAGCCACAGTATGAGGACGATGGTACGCCTCAAGCGATCAATGAGTTTGTCGCAGTGCTCAGGATCGGCGGTTTTGAGTTCGGCATTGTGGCGGACGCGGTTTACGACACGGAAGAAATCGTCGTGAAACCGCTGTCCAGTTTCCTGAAGAACGTCAAAGCCTTCTCCGGAAACACAATCCTGGGCGACGGGAATGTGGTCATGATCATCGACCCGTCAGGCATAGCCGAGATCGGTGAAATGCGGGCGGCGGTGACGCTGGATGACAATGCATCCGTTGATGTGGACACCGTGGAGTCCAGCGATGAGAAGATCTCCATGTTGTTGTTTAACGCAGGATCGACCGATCCGAAGGCGCTGCCACTGGCCCTGATCAACAGGCTTGAAGAGATCGACATGACGGTCGTCGAACACTCAGGTGATCGCGACGTGGTTCAATATCGCGATGCTCTGATGCCCTTGATCCGGTTGGATGATCATGGTTCCGGCGACAACAAGCCGGTGATCGTTATCGAACATAATGGCCGGCATACGGGTTTGGTCGTGGACAACATTGTGGACGTGGTCGAAGAGCATCTCTCGATTCAACCCGGCACGTCGGGAATGGGTGCAATCGGGTCGGCGGTTATTTCCGGAAAAGTGACGGAAATCCTTGATCTCGCACACTACATGCCGGAAACCCTCGAAACCGTTGAAGGAAACGTCGACACCGATGCGGAAAGCCAAATTCTGCTGATCGATGACTCCTCGTTCTTCCGAAACATGTTGACGCCTTTCCTATCCGCGCATGGATTCCACGTAACAGCCGTGTCCTCGGCGGCGGAAGCCATCGAGTTTGCACATCGCGACCGTCAGTTTGATGTCGTGGTGAGCGATCTGGAAATGCCTGATATGGATGGATTTGAATTCATCAGTACAGTGAACGATTCGAATCTCTGGCCGGACGCGCACTTCGTTGCCCTGTCAGGCCATACCAGTTCGGAAATCGTCGAACGTGCGACGGCAAGTGGGTTTACCGATCACGTTGCGAAGTTCGATCGAATGCGCCTTCTCGATGTTCTTCAAAACCGTTCTCAAGTGATGAGGGTTGCCGCATGAGTGATACAAATGAAGTCTCCGTCGGGAACAAGCGCGATGACTATGATGGTGAGTATGTAACCATTCTGATTCAAGGTCAGCTGTTCGGTCTCCCGATCGGGGAGGTTGAGGATGTCTTTGAACCGCAAATGGTAACCAGGGTCCCACTGTCGCCAAAGGAAGTCGTCGGTGTCCTGAATCTCAGAGGTCGCCTGGTAACGTTGATCGATGTTTGCGTGAAGCTGGGCGTTTCCCGTGAACCCGTGGAAAAACCGATGGCGATCGGCTTGCGCCGGGATGAGGGCGCCTATGCTCTTATGGTCGATCAGGTTGGCGATGTTATCCGCCCTGATGGATCTGTCGTGGAGTCTGTGCCGTCTCACCTCGACCAGGTCTGGAAACATGTTTGTACCGGCGTGCTTCAGCTCGATGACTGTTTAATGATGGTTCTCGATCCGGAAAGCATATTCGAAATCGAGCAGGAAATTCGCGCGGCCTGACGCATCAAGAGAAATTCTGATGAGAGGAAAGTTATGAAACAATGCCTGGTTGTCGACGACAGCAGCGTGATCCGTAAGGTTGCGCGGCAGATACTGGAGCAACTCGATTTTTCGATCAGTGAAGCCGAAGACGGCCAAATTGCGTTGAACAAGTGTCGGGAAGAAATGCCTGACGCAATTCTCCTCGACTGGAACATGCCGGTCATGGATGGGATCGATTTCCTGACGGCGCTGCGCGAAGAATCCGGTGGCGACGAACCCGTTGTGGTCTTCTGCACAACAGAAAACGACTACGATCACATTTCGAGAGCCATCTCTGCGGGAGCTGACGAGTATGTCATGAAGCCTTTCGACCGAGATATCATCGAAGCCAAGTTCCAGGAAGTCGGCCTCCTCTAAAGTTGTCCGAAGTCAGTATGCAAAGTACCGCTATCAGATTGCGTCCCTCGCCGGAGACAGCACAGACGGGCGCGCAGGTGGTCATCATCGACGCGTCACTGGTGTTTCGTGGCCTGACATCGCGCTGGTTGTCGGAACTGCCTGAGATTGCCGATGTGGTCACGTTCTCGAATGCGGATTCGATACTTAGACGGGCTGATCTCGAAGCCCCCGACATTATCGTCCTGGATATTGAAATGGACGACACCAACGGATTTTCGGTTCTCCAGGCGCTGCACAGCAAGTTTGCACAGACCAAGATCCTGGTCCTGGCTGCAAGGCAAAACGACTCAGCTGTTGTCGCCCAGAGGGTAAAAAAGCTTGGCGCTCAAGGGATTCTTACCAAACCCGTGAGCATGTCCAAACCCGAAGAGTCCCGCGCTTTTAAATCGACGTTCACGATGAGTGTCCTCACGTTGGCCCAACGAGGATCGCGAAGCAGTTCCGCATCCAGGCCGAACGAGGCGCGCCGTGCTGCACGTCCTGCAGCGCCGGTTGCCACCACGCGTGCCACAGTGTCGGCGCGCGCGCCGGCAGCGACTGGCGAAAGCTGCGCTCTGCGGCCCTTTTCGAGATACCGGCCTCGAATTCTCGCGATTGGAGGTTCCACTGGTGGTCCGCCTGCCCTGATGGATCTGATTTGCCAGATGCCGCCCGGACCACATGACGTTCCCATCGTTGTGGTTCAACACATGCCCGATGCCTTCACCGTACTGCTTGCCGATCATATTGCCAAGAAGTCTAAACGTGACTGCCGCAGGCCGGAGAACGGTGAGACAATAACGTCCGGCACCGTCTACATTGCTCCGGGGGATCTTCACCTCAAGCTGGAATCTCAGAACGGTGAAATCAAAGCCAGGCTGTACGACGGTCCGTCGATAAACTTTTGCAAACCCGCGGTTGATCCGTTGTTCGAAAGTGTTGCCGCTATCTACAAGGCGGAGACCCTGGCTGTGATGTTGACAGGTATGGGCCACGACGGGCTTGAAGGCTCACGAGCCATTGTCGAACAGGGCGGAACGCTGCTTGCCCAGGATGAAGCCAGCAGTGTCGTCTGGGGCATGCCTGGCGCGGTTGCTCGTGCGGGATTGTGCAGTGCCGTGGTGCCGGTCAGCGTTATTGCATCAAGCGTGACAAAATTATTGCGTGGGGAGAGGGTATCATGAACCCAACAGAATACGACTTTATGGTCCGGTATCTGAAGGAGAAATCCGGTTTGGCCCTGGCGCCGAACAAGGAGTATCTGCTGCAGAGCAGACTCGGCCCGATCGTCCGTGAAAAGGGTCTTGCAGACCTTTCCGAACTGATTGCCAAATTGCGGCGCGGCATGGATCAGGCTTTGGCAACTGACGTGATGGAAGCAATGACGACCAACGAGTCATTCTTCTTCCGGGATCGCACACCTTTTGATCTGATGAAAGATTTCATGGTCCCGTCTCTTCTGGAAAATGGCCGGGCTTTACCCAAACTCCGGGTCTGGTGCGCGGCGGCATCGACCGGTCAGGAGCCCTATTCAATTTCGATATTACTGAGCGAAATGGCTCGGGATCTGAAAGGGCGGTCGACTGAAATTGTTGCGACCGACATCTCCAAACAGGTTCTGGAACGGGCAAAATTGGGCATATACAGCCAGTTTGAAGTGCAGCGTGGCCTGCCTATCAAACTCTTGATGAAGTATTTCAAAAAGATAGACGAGACCTGGCAGATCAACGACGCCATGCGCTCGTCGGTAAAATTCGAATTTGCAAATCTGCTCAAAGATTTTTCAAGGTTGGGCAAGTTCGACATAGTTTTTTGCCGCAATGTGCTCATCTATTTTGACGAACCCACAAAAAGAGACATTCTCAAGAGGATCGCTTCTGTGCTGAATCCAGGCGGTTTCGTTGTTTTGGGAGCCGCTGAAACGATAATGGGTCTTTCCGATAGCTTACAAACGGTCCCCGGCAAACGAGGCATCATCTCGCTCAAGGATGCCAAGGAAACCCCGGCATCGCGCCATAGTGGTTCGTTCGCTCCGCGAGGTGCCGCGGCAATGAATGTGATAAACGGGTGATGTTCAGTCGACCTGTCTATGAAGCCGGTACCGACAAGAGGCTTCCTGCCGGTCGTCATCCGCCCCAAGCGCGGCGCGGAACCGTAAAGCGCTAATTTTGCGCCTTTGAACTCCTGTTGTGTTAACTTGTGGGCTTGATGTGACGTTAGCGTCTGGCCAAACAAACGTATACCGTGACCTCCATCGGGCACTTAGGGTCAGGCGATGCAGTGAAACACTGGGACTGTCCTCGTGGCCAGATCAATATCGATGCGGGTGCAGCTTTTGCTTTTGGCGGCTTTGGTCGCCATTGCGGCGTTGGTATGGTTTGCAATGCGCCCGGAGAAGGATTCTGCTGCAGGTCACTCAAGTTCCACAGCCAGCAAGCCGCAGAAGAGCAGCGGACATAAAGTCGGGCGCAAGGTTCCCGTAATTGTTGTTGAAGTCGGAAGGGTCAAGAACGACGAGATCGTTGCGGCCGTTGGAACTGCCCGTGCGCGTCGTTCCGTGACAATACAGCCGGAGTCGGACGGGGAAATTGTAGCGTTTGGTCCGCGCGCGGGCGAACGCGTCAAGAAGGGTGACACAATCGTGCGCCTTGACAGCACGAAAGCAAAACTCGCTGTCGAGATTGCGGAACGCAAACTCGAAGAAGTCAAACGCCTGCATGACCGGTCGAAGTTTCTACAACAGAGCAGCGTCAATTCGAGCGCAAAGGTCGAAGACGCACAAACTATCGTCGAGCGTGTCGCCCTGGAACTTCAGCAGGCTCGCGAAGTGTTGCAGGATCTGACAATCCGTGCCCCGTTTGGCGGCGTTGTGGGCATTCCGGAGGTGGAAGTCGGTGATCGTGTCACCTCTACAACCGCTATCATCTCGCTGGACATGCGTTCCGAGATCCTGGTCGAGTTCGAAGTGGCGGAAAAATTTCTGGCGCGGATTGCCTCCGGTGACTTGGTCACGGCAGTTACGCCCAGCCATGACGGACGTGTGTTTTCGGGCCGGATAGAGCATATCGACAGCCGGGTTGACCCGATTTCCCGGACAGTTGCGGTTCGGGCGGTCATTCCCAACGACGAAGACCTTTTGAGGCCGGGCATGTCCTTTGCCGTGGAAGCTGTCCTGCCAGGGGAATTCTATCCGGCAGTTCCGGAACTTTCACTGCAGTGGCGCAAGGGAGAAAGCTACGTCTGGATCGTGCAGGACGGCACAGTTTCCAAAGTCCTTGTCCGGACCGTCAAACGGCTCAACAGCGTCATATTGGTGGATGCGGCCCTGAAGCCGGGACAATTGGTGGTGGTCGAAGGCGTTCAGCGATTGCGCCAGGGCCGGGCGGTATCCCATGCGGGGCCGAAACCCGAAGCAAAACCGGCTGCGTTGCCTGAATCGCGGCGACTGGATCCGGCCATTCCCCCAACCCTTGACAAGGGTTGAACCGGATGGGAATCGCCAGTGACCTTCCAGCCCTGAGCGTTCGTCGTCCCTATCTGGCCGCAGTGCTCAATTTTTTGATTATCATTGCCGGAGTGAGTGCAATCTTCGGTGTCGAAGTTCGCGAACTGCCGGATGTGGACAGGCCGATCGTTACAGTGCGGGCCAATTTCCCGGGCGGATCGCCTGAGACAATCGATGCAGAAATCACCAGCGTGATTGAAGGCGCTGTTGCTCGGGTCAATGGCGTTGTCGAAGTGCGCTCGTCTAGCGAAGAAAACAACTTCCGCATCCGTGTGGTGTTCCGGCCGTCTGTCGATCTGGTTACGGCTGCCAATGATGTGCGCGAAGCGGTGAGCAGAGTACAGCGGGAACTGCCAGCCGGTGTGGAAGATCTCTTCGTGATCAAGGCCGATGCCGATTCCCAGGCGATCATCCGCCTGGCTGTTATGAGTGATGAGCTGCCGATCGAAGATGTCACGCGCAAGGTCGAAAACGAGATCATCCCCGAGATCACTTCAGTCGCCGGTGTGGCCGACGTCGCGCTCTTCGGCAAACGCGAGCGCGTGATGAGGGTCGTGATCGATCCCATGCGTCTCGCCAGCTATAGCCTGTCCGTGTCGGATGTGGTCGGTGTCCTGAAGGGGGCTCGCTATGATGTGCCGGCCGGCAGCTTCAAATCAAACCAACAGGAAGTGATTGTCCGGGCCAATGCGTCGGTTACGAGACCGGAGGCGATCGAAAAACTTGTCATCCGTGATCCGATAAGAATTGGAGACATAGGCCATGTCTTTTTTGGCCCTGCCGACGCTGAGAGCATTGTGCGACTGGATGGTCGGACGATTGTGAGCCTGGGGGTCATCCGGCGTGCGCAATCAAATACGGTTTCGATTTCCCGCGATGTGGCCGCAGTGGTCAGCAAACTCAACCGCCGCCTCAAAGGCGTGAAGATCGTCACCACTTCGGACGATTCCATTTTCATAAAGGGTGCGATCGGCGAGGTTCTCATCAGCCTGTCGCTGGCGGTGTTGATCGTTGTCGCGGTCATCACACTCTTCATGGGACAACTCCGGGCCGCATTCATTCCCGCTGTTGCCATACCCGTCGCCCTGATAGGGACCATCGCCGCAATATGGTTGCTCGGCTTTTCCCTCAACCTGATCACGTTGCTGGCGCTTGTGCTGGCGACGGGACTGGTCGTCGATGACGCAATTGTCGTTCTGGAAAACATTCAGCGGCTCAAGGGCCGGGGTCTGGCACCGCGGGCGGCAGCAGTGATCGGGACGCGCCAGGTGTTCTTTGCCGTCATTGCGACCACTGCGACCTTGATTTCGGTATTCCTGCCGATTTCGTTCCTGCCCTCGACAGCCGGTCGGTTGTTCGGTGAGTTTGGGTTTGTGCTCGCCGTGACAGTTTGTATTTCGTCTTTCGTCGCTCTGACGATTGTTCCAATTCTGGCGTCGCGAATCGCGCTGCCAACCAAACCTGATGCCGATCGGCAACTGTCCGTCAGTTCGTTGATCGGACGACCGATCGGTGCCGGTTATGCAAGAGCACTGGATCTCATCCTGGCCGCTCCACTTGTGGTGATCGGACTTTGCGGAGTCGTCATGGTCTGCGCTGTGGTCACGTTTCACACACTTGGCGAAGAGCTGGTGCCCGAAGAGGACAGGGGACTGATTGCCATACGGCTCACCGGTCCCGATGGTGTAGGCCTGGATTATACCGACCGACAGGTCGAGAAGATCGAGGCCATACTGCAGCCTTTGGTTGATGACGGCACCGCGACCGGCCTGTTCACGATCACCGGGAGATATGATCTAAACCGCGGCCAGGTCGACGCTCCCTTGCGCGACTGGTCCGAGCGAAGCCGAAGCGAAGGCGAGATTGCCAAGACAATCAATGCCCAACTTCGCAACATTCCCGGGGCTCGTGCTCGTGTACGACGCAGCAACAGCCTGGGTCTGCGCAATGCCGATGGCGGCATTCGGTTTGCCCTGACCGGGTCGAATTACGAGACCATCGCCGATGCTGCCGACACCTTTGTCGTTGCTATGGAACAAAAGGTCGTGCAGATCCAGAACCTCCGTGTCGAGTTTAGGGCAACCCAACCTCAACTGTCCGTCAGCATCGACCGCCGCCGTGCCATTGACCTCGGGGTTCCGATCGAAAGTCTGGCGTCGACCGTTCAGGTTCTGGTCGATAATGACGAGGTCGCCGAACTGACGATCGACGACGAGCAGGTGTCCGTCGTGCTGCAGGCGCAGGCCGGTGTCATCGACGACCCTTCGGATTTGCGCAATCTTTATGTCGCCGCTTCGAATGGTCGGCTTGTTCCCTTGTCACAACTGGTCTCGTTCAAGGAAAATGCCGTGGCGGCCGAACTGGACCGCCACGGGCAACGCCGCGCCATCGAGATCTTTGGCGACCCTGTCCCGGGTTATTCGCTTCGCGAAGCCGTCAACGCCATACAATCGCTGGCCGATGAAACACTGCCGGCGGGAATCGGTCTGTTGTTTCTCGACGAAGCCTCAGCGCTCAACGAAACGTCTCATGGGGTCACGATCACCTATCTTGTGGCGCTGCTCATTGTTTTTCTGGTGCTCGTGGCCCAGTTCGAAAGCTTGAGCAGTGCACTGGTCATCATGCTGACCGTCCCGTTCGGCATCTGTGCGGCAATTTTCGCCCTGGCCCTGACAGGAACCACCATCAATATCTATAGCCAGATCGGCATCCTGATGCTGATCGGCATCATGGCGAAGAACGCCATTCTCATGGTCGAGTTCGCCGATCAACTGCGCGAGGAAGGCCATTCCGTGTTTGATGCCGTTCGGGAAGCCTCGATCGTGCGGTTTCGCCCCATTGCCATGACAATGATGTCGACAGTGCTCGCTGGTCTTCCACTAATTCTGGGCGGTGGACCGGGTGTCGAGGCCCGCGCGGCGATCGGGTGGGTCGTGTTCGGCGGCCTTGGTCTGGCGGCCATGTTCACCTTGTTTCTGACGCCTGCGCTCTACATTCTCATCGCCGGTCTGGTCAAGCCTCGTAACGAAGCGGCTAGCCTGATTGAGAAAGAGATCAAGGACGGCGATTCGATTGTGAAAGCGGCTGGAGAATAAATCTGTTTCGCATTGTTTGCCGGAAGTGATCCCATAGACCTGCAGCCACAAAAAAACCCCGGATGAACCGGGGTTTTCTTATTCTTGTCTGTTGCCTGGTTCAGGCGGATTCTCTCATGGGCTCGGCGCCTTCGGATGGATCGCGCAGAACGTAGCCGCGGCCCCAGACCGTTTCGATATAGTGTTCGCCGTCGGTCGCTGCTGCAAGTTTCTTGCGCAATTTGCAGATGAACACGTCGATGATCTTGAGTTCAGGCTCGTCCATACCGCCATAAAGATGGTTGAGGAACATTTCCTTGGTCAAGGTCGTGCCCTTGCGCAGGCTCAGAAGCTCGAGCATCTGATATTCCTTGCCGGTCAGGTGCACCCGCTGGCCGTTGACCTCAACCGTCTTGGTGTCGAGGTTCACTTTCAATTCGCCGGTCGCAATGATCGACTGGGAATGGCCCTTGGAGCGTCGTACGACCGCATGAATACGGGCGACCAGTTCGTCCTTGTGGAAGGGCTTGGTCATGTAGTCATCGGCGCCAAAGCCCAATCCCCGGACCTTGTTTTCGATGCCTGCAAGCCCCGACAAAATCAGGATCGGCGTATTGACCTTGGCCACTCGCAGTGTCTTGAGGACTTCATACCCGCTCATGTCCGGCAGGTTCAGGTCCAGCAATATGATGTCATAGTCATAAAGCTTACCCAGATCGACGCCTTCTTCACCGAGATCTGTCGTGTAAACATTAAATCCGTCCGACTTGAGCATCAGTTCGATACTCTGTGCTGTTGCACTGTCGTCTTCGATTAGAAGAACTCTCATTCCAATCCCCTCTTGCGTGGCCCCTTCTGGGCTTAGCCGCTGGACACATTAATCCGGCGCTAACGCAGAACCACCGAACATTTCCAATCGTTAAGATATTCCACAATTGGTTAACAAATTATAATTATCCCAACTATACGAAGTGGTTCAGCCAAATTGTACATGTGATGGATCAGAACAGAACGCGTATGACCGAATCACTTGGGAGCCCATCAAACTGACGGGCAAACTCAACACTCGACCAACAAGGTTTACGAAACCTTAAACGCTTTCGCGCAGTATAGAGGCGTAATTGTGATTCGTGTGCGTTCAAATTTTGATTTTTCGCCGATTTGCAGGCGGAATCGCTAAGGCGGGGCCAGCTTAAATTGAGAGCTTTAATTAACGAAATATCCGCGCTGCCGGATGTGGAGCAGTATGGCCGGGTGGAGTCCGTACAAGGACTTCTCGTGGAAGTGGCCGGGCCAGTGCAGGCGATGAGCATCGGATCGCGGATCTCGATTGACGTGCGCGGTCAGGCAAATGTTCCGTGCGAGGTGGTCGGTTTTCGTGAAAAACGAGCCTTGTGCATGCCATTTGGCGCTCTTGAAGGCGTTCGCATGGGCTGCAAGGCCGTGGTCGGGAACTATCGCCCGGTGATTCGCCCCGATCCCAGCTGGCTGGGGCGTGTGCTGAATGCGGAGGGGGTTCCAATCGATGGCAAGGGACCGCTGAGCAACGGCTGCGAGGCTTACGATCTGCGAAGCGCACCGCCGCCGGCGCACAAGCGGTCTCGTGTTGGCGATCCCGTCGACCTGGGTGTGCGGGCTCTCAATGCGTTCACCACGTGTTGCAAGGGCCAGAGAATGGGCATTTTTGCCGGATCAGGGGTCGGCAAGTCGGTGCTGCTTTCTATGCTGGCCCGAAACACGGCCTGTGATGTGTCGATCATCGGCCTGATCGGCGAACGCGGACGCGAAGTCCAGGAATTCATCGAAGACGATCTGGGCCCCGAGGGCCTTGCCCGCAGCATTGTGGTGGTTGCGACCTCGGACGAGGCGGCCCTGATGCGGCGCCAGGCGGCTTATCTCACGTTGGCGCTCAGCGAGTATTTTCGCGACCTAGGCCAGGATGTCCTGTGCCTGATGGACAGCGTCACCCGATTTGCCATGGCTCAGCGCGATATCGGTCTGTCTGGGGGGGAACCGCCGACAAGCAAGGGCTACACGCCGACGGTGTTCGCCGAACTTCCGAAGCTTCTCGAACGGGCAGGACCTGGAGTCGGCACTGGATCGATAACCGGATTGTTCACGGTCCTGGTGGAAGGCGACGATCACAACGAACCTGTGGCAGATGCCGTGCGCTCGATCCTCGACGGACATATTGTCATGGATCGCCGCATTGCCGAGCGCGGGCGATATCCGGCCGTCGACGTTTTACGGTCGGTTTCCAGAACGATGCCAGGCTGTGTGCCGGATGATGCGCTCCCCGTGGTTCAGGAAGCGCGCCGGCTCATGTCGATCTACAATGACATGGAAGAACTTATTCGTCTGGGAGCCTACAGGCCGGGATCCGATCCGAAAATTGACGAATCCATCCACTTTCAACCGATGTTGGAAACTTTTCTTTCACAGCGAAAGGAAGAATCAACTTTGCTGTGCGATGGTTACGATCAGTTGGCCCGGATTTTGAATGATAACGATCACAACAACAACGACATGCAAGGGCAAGTATCATGAGGTCACGTGAGTCCTTTATCCGTCTTCACAAATTTCAGGTTGACGAGAAGCGTCGGCAGGTTGCCGATATTGAAATGATGATCGCTGAGTTTCGGCGCAAGGAATCCGAGCTTGAGCAGCAAGTGCTGTCCGAGCAGGAGCGTTCCGGCATTACCGATATGACGCACTATGCCTACCCCACCTTTGCCAAGGCGGCTCAAGGTCGGCGGGATAACCTATTGAAATCCATAGAAGAACTTGACGTTCAGCTTGACGGCGCCAAGGAAGACCTGTCCAAGGCCTTCGCAGAACTCAAGAAGTTCGAGTTGCTTCAGGAAAAGGAAGACGGGCGCCGCAAGACGGAGCTTTCCGCAAAGGAACAGGCCGAACTTGACGATGTGGGCCTGGGAATGCATCGCCAAAGCGCCATCTCCGGCTGAACCTTCAAAACCACAAACTGTTTCAATCTGAAACGCCCTCGAACTTTCGGGGGCGTTTTGTTTTGGGACTATGTTGAAATCGCTTGCGTTGTGGAACTGGGCAGCGGCACCCTTAAGGTGCCGCAACCCCGGGAATGGAATTTGACAATGGCGGAATCGGACGATCGCGCAAAATTACTTGATGCGGGACTGGCGGAAGCCCAGGCAACTGTGCGGGCGTATGACACCAAGGCACAAATTGTGGGGGGTTGGTTACATATTTGCCCTGGGCATCGTTTTCCAACTGGATGCCGTCGTGCCGAATGCGACTCAAGTGGGGGTCGTGAAGATCTTTGCAGCCTGGCTGGTCATCGTTGTCCCCATTCTGTTATTTGGTTTTGTTCTTTATCCGACTCGAAAGTCGGCGCCACACCTGGCCGACGAGATGATCGTGGATATTGAACAGGTACTTTATGTTGTACCCAGCAGACACCGCAATGTGCGGACCCTGATCGAAGCCGTCGACCGGGCAGACCCGGCCAATGAGATCGCCTTTGAACTGCTGAAAGTATCCGCATTGAGGGAACTGAAGCGGCAACGATTCCTGAGGGCCCTGTTTTCGGCGGGTGTCTGCTTTGCGGTTCTGTTCGCGTCGCAGTTGAGCAGAAGCATCGGCCTGCCCTTTTGACGGTGTCGCCTGATCGGACAAAAACGGATATACCGTTCACTGAATCAGGTTTCGATATTTTGGAGTGGGATGTGGGTGGAAAACCACATCCCTGATCCTCTACAGACACCAGGTCAACGTACAACAAATCAATATGGACGTTTGGATGAGTAACGAAATTCTTGCCGAAGTGAGACTGCCAACAGGAGATTTGAAAGACGACCTGCCTTTTTTCAACAAAACGCTGGGCTTTCGTCTCGACACGATTTTTCCGGCTGACGATCCGGCGGTTGCCGTTATGTCAGGCTATGGCATCCGGATCCGACTCGAACGTGGAGCACAGGAGGCACCGGGAACAATTCGTCTGTTGTGTGACGACCCGGCAGCAATAGCCGGCGGCGAGACCGTTCTCACGGCTCCGAACGGCACAAGGATCGAAATTGCCGAAGCCCATCCCCATCTTGAAACCCCATCGACCCAACACTCCTTTGTGGTGCGCCGGATGATCGACAGCGACCCCTGGGTTATCGGTCGCGCGGGCATGCATTATCGCGACCTGATCCCCGACCGGCTGGGTGGAAGTATCATTGCCTCGCATATCCGCATTCCCGATGGCGGTCCGGTGCCAGATATGGTGCATTACCATACTGTCGGCTTCCAACTGATATTCTGTTACTCGGGCTGGGTGAGGCTGGTTTATGAAGACCAGGGGCCGCCGTTCATTTTGAGCGCCGGCGACTGTGTTATCCAACCGCCGGAAATTCGTCACCGTGTTCTCGAGTCATCCGACAATCTGGAAGTCATCGAGATCGGGGTTCCGGCTGAACATGTCACCACGATCGACCACGACATGGAGCTGCCGACCCCGGACTTCAAACCCGACAGGGTGTTCAGTGGACAGACGTTCTGCCATCATCAGGTCGCTACCGCACAATGGAATCCTTGGCGGCTGGCAGGCTTTTCGGCAAGGGACACGGGAATCGACAAGGCGACGGGTGGTGTCGCCAACGTGCAGGTCGCCAAGCTGACAGGACCGGCCGAAGACCAGATCACAAGCCATGGGACCGATATCCTGTTTACGTTCGTCATGAACGGGACCATGACGCTCGCCGGTGAGGGCCAGGATGCGCAGGACCTGAAGGCCGGTGATGCGTTTGTCATTCCACCGGATACACGAACGGCGTACCGGAACTGCTCCGGCGACCTTGAATTGCTGGAGGTGTCGCTTCCCGGGCATGTGGAAACCAGAGTGCATGATGGTTTCCAGGACACGGCTGCAGGCACATGACCGACTTCAAACACACCAAGACCCTTTTTCACCTGCCCGAAGGCGTGATTTACCTGGACGGCAATTCACTGGGACCTCTCCCGCTTGCAGCCCAGGCACGGGTTGCTTCGATGTTGCAGGACGAGTGGGGGGAAATGCTCATCCGCGGCTGGAACAAGGCTGGATGGATGGAGCAGCCGGGCCGGATCGGCGACCGCATCGGCCGGCTGATTGGCGCGCCGGCGGGTACGGTTGTGATGGGCGACACGTTGTCGATCAAGGTCTATCAGGCGCTGGCGGCGGCCATCGATCTGGCACCGGGCAGAAAAGTCGTCCTGACCGACAGCGGCAATTTTCCGTCTGACATCTATATGGCAGAAGGGCTGATCAGATCACTGGGCGCCGGCCACGAATTGCGTATCGCCGAACCCGAGGCTGTCGAGACGGCCATCGATGAAAACATCGCTGTACTGATGCTGACGGAGGTCGACTACCGGACCGGACGTCGCCATGACATGGCGAACCTGACCCGAAAGGCGCATGACGCAGGTGTGCTTTGTGTCTGGGATCTGGCGCATTCGGCCGGTGCACTTCCCGTCGACGTCCTGGGAACCGGCGCCGACTTCGCTGTAGGGTGCACCTACAAATACCTCAATGGCGGGCCCGGAGCGCCTGCGTTTATCTATGTGTCGCCGACGCATATCGAGAATGTGCGGCCAGCACTTTCCGGCTGGCTCGGACATGAGGCGCCCTTCGCCTTCGATCTGGATTATCGGGCGGGCAGTGGCATCGAGCGCATGCGGGTCGGCACGCCACCGGTCATCGCACTGACGGCGCTGGAAACTTCCCTCGATATCTGGGATCAGGTGGATCTTGATGACGTGCGTTCCAGATCGATTGAACTGATCGACCTGTTCATCGCCAAGGTGGAAGCCCGGTGCCCGGATCTGGTCCTGGCAAGCCCCAGGGATGGAGATTCGCGCGGGTCACAGGTTTCTTTCAGATCATCCAACGGTTATGCGGTCATGCAAGCCCTGATCGATCACGGTGTCATTGGCGATTTTCGGGCGCCCGACATTATCCGGTTCGGTTTTACGCCACTCTATATTGACGAAGGCGATGTGATCGCCGCTGCGTCAATCCTGGAAAACATCATGAAGCAACGGCTGTGGGATCAGCCAAAATTTCATGAACGCCACGCCGTGACCTGAAAACGCCCGGACATCAGTTGCCGGACAAGGCCTGCCGCGCCTGGTCTTCCAGCCATGCGGCCATGTGTTTGTAGGGGATTGGTCCATAGCTGATGCGGGCGACACCGAGGGCCGCCAGCTTTGCTGTTGGCGGGACATGGGGCAGGGCAATGATGTTGACCGGCAGGTCGATGGCGTCGCATAGCGTGCCGATCAGTTTTTCGTCGGCAAGGCCCGGTGCAAAGAAACCGCTGGCACCGGCCTGTTCATACGATTTCGCCCTTTCTATCGCCTCGTTCAGCATGGCGTCAGTATGCAGTTCCGGTTTTGCCTTCAGGAAGAGATCGGTGCGCGCATTGATATAGGCCGGTATGCCGGTTGTATCTGCTGCACCGCGGGCGGCCGATATCCGCGTCGATTGTAGTGACATGTCGTATATGTCCGACGTCCCGACAATCTGATCCTCGAAATTGAAACCAACGCCCCCGGCCTCAATCGCCCGGCCAACTGTTTCCGCAACGGTGTCGGATGACGGGCCATAGCCTCCTTCGAGATCGATGGAAACCGGCACATCGACGGTGTTGACGATGCGGCGGAGATTATCAATGACCAGGTCCAGCGGAATTTTTTCGCCGTCGGAGAATCCATGGGCGGCAGCGACCGGCCAGCTGCCGGTGGCGATGGCTTTCGCGCCGGCATCCGCCACCGCTTTGGCGCTGCCCGGGTCCCATATGTTGAAGAGGATCACCGGGTTCCCCTTTACATGGAGAGCGTGAAACGTGCGGGCTTGTTCGGTCTGGTCTGGCATGATGGCAATGTCCTTTGGCTGCGCGTCGTGATCTTTTGTAGATGATGTTCGCGGATCGACGGATCAATTTCGTGTCAACCGTTTCCCATTCTGAAAGAGAACCGTCAGGGTACTGTGGTTTCGATCGGAACTTGTGTCAGAAAACGACAGTCGATGAATCGATTTCTGTTGACTGGCGGTCGATCCGGAGATGAGATAGAAGCGTGCTTGTTTATCGATAAAGTAAAGGCATTTGCTTGCTCTTTGACCGCTCGGTGCAATGTCAGGCGGGTCACCCTGTGATCCGATCGGGAAGAGGGCCTTTGGAGAGGGTCGGAGATTGATGACAACCTATTTCGATATGGGATCCTATGCCCGTGATGTGACTGCCGCCAATGATGTCGCGCGGCTCTGGTTCAACCGGGGGCTTGTCTGGTGTTACGGGTTTGCCCACGAGGAGGCGATACGGTGTTTTGAAAAGGCACTTGAGGCCGATCCGGAGTGTGCCATGGCGCATTGGGGCATCGCCTATGCCGCCGGACCTTACTACAACAAGCAATGGGTGAAGTTTGACGAGGCAGACCTGGCAAGAACGGTTGCCCGGACCTACGAGATGAGCCGGAAGGCGCTTGCATTGAAAGACGGTGCCACTGCCATGGAGCAGGCCGTGATCGAAGCGCTCATCCAGCGCTATCAATCATCTGAGCCAGTGCCAATGGAAGAATTCGATCAGTGGAATGACGACTATCGGGACGCCATGCGCGAAGTCTATCAATCGTTTTCGGAAGATCCGGATGTCTGCACACTGTTTGTCGATTCCATGATGAACCGGACTCCCTGGGCCCTGTGGGAACTGGCCTCTGGTGACACCGCCAAGGGCGCCGACACTCTCGAAGCGATAGCGGTCGTGGAAAAGATAATTGCGAAAATGGATGCGGCAGGCGAACAGCCTCATCCGGGTTTGCTGCATTGCCACATTCATATTCTGGAAATGTCACCCCATCCGGAGCGGGCGCTCCGGTCGGCCGATCGTTTACGCAAGCTCGTGCCTGACGGGGGGCACCTGAACCATATGCCAACGCATATCGACGCCCAGTGCGGTCACTATAATGACGTGGTGGTCTCGAATACGGCGGCGATTGCCGCGGACGCCAAACTGGTCGAGCGTGAGGGCCTGATGAATTTTCATGCCTTGTCACGGGCGCACAATCATCATTTCAAGTTGTACGGGGCCATGCTTCTGGGACAGTTCGGAGCGGCAATGAGTGCGGGCAGGGGAATTGTGGAAACAATCCCCGAGGAACTGCTGCGATGGGAAAGCCCTCCCATGGCCGACTGGCTCGAGGGGTATGTGGCCATGGCCGTGCATCCGTTGATACGGTTCGGCAAGTGGCGAGAGATTATCGATCTGCCGTTGCCCGAGGACCAGACCCTCTATTGTTCCACAACCGCTCTGCTCCATTATGCCAAAACCCTTGCGCATGCAGTCCTGGGCGATGTGCCGGCGGCCGAACGGCAGATGACGGAATTCCAGGCAGCCGTTGAGCGTGTGCCTTTGACTCGCATGGTGTTCAACAACTCCGTTCGAGATATTCTCTCGATTGCCACGGCCATGGCTGAAGGGGAAGTGGAGTATCGCAAGGGTAATTTCGAACCGGCCTACGATCACTTGCGCCGTGCAGTCGTGCTGGCGGACGAGCTACCCTACGACGAGCCCTGGGGGTGGATGCAGCCGGCCCGCCATGCCCTCGGTGCGCTGCTGCTCGAACAAGGTCACGTGGCAGAAGCGGAAGCGGTTTACCGGGCAGACCTTGGGATCGACACGACCCTGATCAGATGCTGTCGCCATCCCGACAACGTGTGGGCCCTGCACGGCCTGAACGAATGTCTCGAGCGGCAAGGCCGCACGGCGGAGGCACAGTTGATCGCCCCGAGACTGGAACTGGCACAAGCCCGTGCCGATGTCCCGATCGAAGCGTCCTGCCTGTGCCGGCTCGATTGTTGCGGTTAGAAGGTTCGCCACTGATCCAACACCGCCGGAACACGTAAACCCGGTCTTGCGCATTCGATCATGTTGTGGTCCCTTGCGCCTTCATTTCGTCTGAAATTCAGTCAGGAGAAAACCTATGCCTTCGTTCGACGTGGTATCGAAAACCGATCTTGCGGAAGTGGACAACGCCCTGGGCAACATGGTCCGGGAAATGGAGACGCGGTATGACTTCAAGGGCGCGAAATGCACCATCGAACGTGCCGATAGCGTGATGACGCTACATGCCGACGACGACCTAAAACTGCGCCAGATGCACGAGCTTCTCAAGGGCCATCTTACCCGACGCAAGGTCGAGGCCGGTGTGCTTGATTTCAAGACCGTCGAGAAAGCCGCCGGACAATCCGTGCGTCAGGAAATCGCAATCCGCGAGGGCATCGAGAAAGACCTCGCGAAGAAGCTGGTCAAGGACATCAAGGCCGCAAAGCTCAAAGTTCAGGTTGCCATACAAGGTGATGAACTGCGTGTAACGGGCAAAAAGCGGGATGATCTGCAGGCAGCGATCCAAACGTTAAAGGGGCTGGAAATTGACCAGCCCCTTCAATACGTTAACTTCAGAGATTGAAGCAGATTCGTTAAACCGACGGTTTATCAGGCCAGATTGATCTCCTTGCACTCTTCGGGTGCCAAAAGATGAATCCCGTCAGGGGCCTGCGGATCGATCTTGAACTTGGAGATGTACTTGAACTCCTGCGACTTGCGCAGACCGAGTTTCTTGTAGCCTAGGGCAACCGCACATTTGGCCCAAGCGGCAGGACCTGTCAGCGCCTGGGAACGCGGAGACATGCCGAGCACCCTGCGCATGAGACCGTTGGCGTAGTTAACACCATAGCTGCGCTGCACGTCGGACGTGACGTATTCGGTGGTCAGTGACATGTTGAGACCGTCGAGGTTGTCTACCCTGTGTGGCGCATTCAGAGGCCAGGCAACCAGGTCGCCCGGTTCCAGATCATAGGCATGAGCGTGATTGTCCCAATCCGGCCGATACTCCAGAGAGTCCTCTTCGGTCTCCTTGAGAATAATGCTTTCAAGCTTGTGAGGGGGGAGGAATTCCGGATCCTTCGCGTCCCAGAGATAGACCCGCTTTCGTCCGCGCAAATGCCACAGCGCGATCATTGGCACATCGGCGTGGCAGTGGACCTTGGCACCCGGCGATGACACCAGAAGGCTGGTATTGAAGCGCCAGGCGTCAAAGCCTGGTTTGCCAGCCTTGATCTGGCCAAAGGCCTCTTTCACCATGCGACCCATTTCAGGTACGTTCTTTTCAATGTGATGGAGGCTGAGCCAGATCTGGCCATCACGGATGGCGTCCAGTACCTGTTCGCCGGGTACGCTGCCGATCTCGCCGTCGAGCCAAAACCGTTCCTCACCATGCCTGTTCATGGTGTTCACGTTGTAATGCTCGCGCGGATAGGTTTCGATCAGGCGGGCGATCTTTTCATCGGTGAACAGACCGCTGTCGGCGAAGAGATGTTTACAGTGAACCTCCCGGTCGCCAAATTCCTGTGCCTGCTGGTCATTCATGTCCAACCATTTTTGCATTTTGCCTGTCTCCTGTCGTGATTGCCGTGTCCCGGCGTGTCGGTTTTTTTGTTTTGTCTTTGAAGGATGCACGCAAGAGTAATGCCAGAAAATGTTGAAGACACGGTTACGAACGGGCTGTAAATTTGCAGCAAAAAGCGGAAATTACCGGCCCGGAACATCAAACCTGACCGACAGTTTTCACTTGGGCCTGAGGGTGAATCTCGTTTTGGGACAAGACCACCGTCTGATTGCGGAACCGTTCCACAATGGAACGCACGAACGGCCGGATTGCCGGACTGGTCAGAAGCACAGGCAATTCGCCTTCCTGGGCCGCCGCCTCGAAACCTTCACGTACGGCTGCAATGAACTGCTGTAGCTCACTAGGTGCCATGGCGAGCTGCCGGTCGTCGCCCTGGCCAACGATTGAATCGGCAAAGGCCTGCTCCCATTTCGGCGACATCGGCAGCAATGCCAGATGGCCCGCCGGGCCCCGGTTCGCCGCACAGATCTGCCGCGCGAGCCGGGCTCTCACATGTTCCGTGATGGCGTTGACGTTCTGGGTAAATCCAGTGGCTTCGGCAATGCCCTCAAGGATCGTGGCAAGATCCCGGATGGAGATGCGTTCATTGAGCAATGTCTGAAGCACACGCTGGATGCCGCTCGTGTTTATCTGGGCGGGAACGATGTCTTCAATCAGTTTCTGGTGGTGTTCGGGCAACTCGTCGAGAAGCTTCTGGACTTCCGCATAAGAAAGCAGTTCGGACATGTTGACCTTGAGGATTTCGGTCAGGTGGGTCGACAGAACAGTGGCGGGATCGACGACCGTATATCCCTTGAACTGGGCTTCGTCGTGCAGCGACGCGTCGATCCAAGTGGCCGGCAGACCGAACGTGGGTTCAATCGTGTGTGTGCCGGGCAGGTCCACCTTCTGGCCGGCCGGGTCCATCACCATGTAATGATCCACATGAAGCTCGCCGTCACCGGCGTCGACTTCCTTGACCTTGATGATGTATTGGTTGGCATTCAACTGGACATTGTCGAGGATGCGCACCGACGGCATCACAAATCCCATGTCGGTGGCAAACTGGCGCCTCAGGGCTTTGATCTGATCAGTCAGTCGATCTTCGTCGTTGTTGTTGATCAAGGGCAGCAGCGCGTATCCCAGTTCGACCCGAAGGTCGTCCATCTTGAGGGCTGTGGAAATCGGCTCTTCTTTGGGTGCCTCGGCAGCCTCGGTGATCTCCTGTTGCAGGTGCTCTTCTTCAACAACGTCGCGTTTCTTCTTGGTCGAGTGCCAGGCGAATCCGCCCGCGGCACCGGCAAGGATCATGAATGGAATCATCGGTATCCCCGGCAGGAAAGCCATGGATGCCATCACAAACGAGGACATCCCGAGCGCCTTCGGATAGCCGGAGAGCTGTTCGTACAAGGCCTTGTCGGCGGCACCTTCGACACCGGCCTTCGATACCAGAAGGCCGGCTGCGGTCGATACGATGAGGGCAGGGATCTGGCTGACAAGGCCGTCACCGATCGTGAGCAGCGTATAAACCTGGCTTGCGTCGGCCAGGCTCAAGTCGCGCTGTGCCATTCCGATGATGACACCGCCGATGATGTTGATGAAAGTGATGAGGAGGCCGGCAATGGCATCACCACGCACAAACTTGGAAGCACCGTCCATGGCGCCGAAGAACGAGGATTCGTCTTCCAGGTTCTTGCGGCGGGTGCGTGCCGTGTTCTCATCGATCAGCCCGGCAGAAAGATCGGCGTCGATCGCCATCTGTTTGCCGGGCATGGCGTCCAGGGTGAACCGGGCCGCAACTTCCGCGATTCGGCCAGAACCCTTGGTGATGACGACGAAATTGACGACCACAAGGATCGCAAACACGATAATCCCGATCACAAAATTGCCCTGCATGACAAAGTTGCCAAAAGCTTCGATTACCCGGCCGGCAGCGTCTGGACCTTCATGGCCGTTGGTCAGGATCAATCGCGTCGACGCAAGGTTGAGCGACAGCCGGAGCATGGTGGTGATCAGCAGGATCGTGGGAAAAGCGCTGAACTCGAGCGGCCGGTGAATGAACAGGCCGGTCATCAGGATAAGGACCGAGAATGTTATCGAGATCGCCAGCAGGAAGTCGAGAATGACAGCCGGCATCGGAATGAGGAGCACCACAAGGATGATCATCACACCGAAGGCGAGCCCCAGATCGGGACGCTTCAGGGCGTCTACGAACAAGGAGAAGCCGCCGGGTCCCGATGGACCGGCGTTGGCGGCATTGCCGCCCACCGAATCGGGAACCGGCGTCTGACCGGTGTTGGCGACGTCACTCATGTTCGTTCATTATCCATGATGTAGTACCGGATGTGTCATGCCGCCGTACGGGACTCGCCCGGACCGGGCACCCTGACACCATCGTCGGAATAGAGCTTGAGCTTGTTGCGCAGGGTACGGATCGAAATACCCAGGATATTGGCGGCATGGGTTCTGTTGCCGAGACAATGGGTCAGCGTTTCCAGGATCAGGTCCTGCTCGACTTCCGCCACTGTGCGCCCGACAAGCGATCGGGCAACAGCTTCCGCGGTGGCGGCTGCGTGGGCTGCGGGATCGTTCCCGTATGGCACGGTGCTCTGATCGATCCGGCTGCCATCGGGGCTGAGGATGGCGTCGACGCCGATCTCCTCGCCTGTGGTCAGCAGAACGGCACGATGGATCGTGTTTTCGAGTTCACGCACATTGCCTGGCCAGCGGTTGGCCACGAGTTCGCGCCGGGCGTCCTGGGAGATCGGTTTTTCCGGCAGTCCGTTGGACAGGGCGTAGAGTTTGGAAAAATGCTCTGCCAGCGCCTGGATGTCGGCAGGCCGGTCGCGCAGGGGCGGGATTTTCAGGTTGACCACATTCAGCCTGTACAGCAGGTCTTCCCGGAACTGCCCTTCCCGCACCGCTTCGAAGAGATCTCTGTTCGAGGTTGCGATGATCCGGATGTCGACGGGCACCGGGCGGTTGCCGCCGACGCGGTCGATGATGCGTTCCTGGATGGCACGCAGCAGTTTGGCCTGCAGCCGGACGTCCATCTCGCTGATTTCGTCGAGCAGCAAGGTGCCACCGTTGGCTTCCTCGAACTTGCCAATGCGTCTGGCGACCGCCCCGGTGAAGGATCCCTTCTCATGGCCGAATAATTCGGATTCGAGAAGATTTTCAGGAATAGCCGCACAGTTTACGCAAATAAACTGCTTGTCCGAACGGCTTGATTTGCGGTGCACGTAGCGGGCAAGGATTTCCTTGCCGGTTCCGGATTCTCCGGTAACCAGGATGCTGGCATCGGAGGCTGCAACCTGACCTGCCAACTGGACTACCCGTGCGGTAATGTCGTCACGGTAGACCAGGGCGTGGGTTTCGTTGGCGACGGCTTCCAGGACGGCTGCGATGATATCGGCGTTTGGCGGCAGGGGAATGTATTCCTTGGCGCCGGCCTGAATTGCGCTGACCGCTGCACGGGCATCGTTTTCGACCCCACAGGCCACGACCGGTACATGAATATGTTCGCGTTCGAGTCCAATAATCAGGGCGGCAATATCGAGGCTGACATCAATCATCAGCAAATCGGCACCCTGGCCCGAACGCAGGCAGCGCATGGCCTGATCGATCGTTTCAGCGTGAACGACCTTGGCACCACGGTCCATCGCCATCTTCGTGGCAGAGGACAGTTGGCCGTTGAGTGTGCCGGCAATCAATAATCTCATTGTTCAAACTCCATCCCGATCCGGCCGGAGAGGGCCGGTTTGCCTTTGGTAATCTTCAGTGTTGGTCGTTCTTGATTATTTCGGTCATCGTCACACCCAACCGGTTTTCGACCATGACAACTTCACCGCGCGCGACGAGGCGGTTATTGACGAAGATATCGATGGCTTCGCCGACCTTACGATCCAGTTCAACGATGTTTCCGGCCTTGAGCTTGAGAAGTTCGCTGACTTCCATGTGGGTACGTCCGAGGACTGCGGAAATGTTGACGGGAACGTCGAAAACCGCGCCCAGATCGGTGGCGCTTTTCTCTCCGAACCCGTCGTCCGAGTCGCCCGACGGGGCGCCCTCGGCGGCCGGGTCCACGAGAGACGAGGACGGTTCGCTATCCGCATCGAACTCGGTCAGGTCGATGTCATCGCCGTTACCCATTGTCTTGTCTCCTTACGCTTGCGCGGTAGGCGCATACATTTGAATTGTTCATTTACTGGTCCTGAGAGCCTGCGCTGACGAAGCCGGACATGCGGGCACCAAACCGCCGCTCGACGATCTGTTCGATCTGCGAGCAGAGTGCGCGGGAATCCCGCACCAACCCGCCACCGGCCCATTCAATCTGGCAATCCGCGATCGGTGTATCCGGCTTTGCGACCACAATCAGCTTGCCGTCGAAGCCTCGTTCAGCGGCAATCGCCATCAGTTTCGGCTCAATCCGGTCCTGCCAGCTTGGGTTGACCCTCACAACCACCTGAGGTGTGTGTGACATGTGGGACAATACTTCTTCGACCAGGGCCTCGATTTCCGCCGTTGGTTGTTGATCGAGCAAGGTCGGTGCAAGTTTCGAGGCCATCAGAACCGCCAGTTCTCCTGCTTCGCGCGTGAGGCGGTCCTGTTCGGAATCGAGTGTCGACAGGATCGAGGTGCAGGCGTCGGCGAGGGTCCTGAGAACCGCACCGGTTTCCTGCTCGGCCTTCACCAGGGCATCGTTCTGGCCGGCGGCATATCCCGCCGCGTGACCTTCCACACGAAAGGCATCCAGATCGTCATCGCTATAGGAACGCGGCATAGGCGCCGTGCCGTCGGCGTCGGCGATAAATTCCGTGTCGAACGTGAACTTGGCCGGTTGGCCCATAGCTGCTTCTTCAGAGAACGTTGTCATCAGTACACCAACTCATCTTCGCCGCGCGATTTCGCGATCACGATCTCGCCCTTGGCTGCCAGGTCTTTTGCCATGTTGACCAATGTCATCTGGGCCTCGTCGACGTCCTTCAGCCGAACCGGCCCCAGGACTTCCATGTCCTGCTTCAGCATCTTGCCGGCTCGTTCGGACATGTTGGCGAAGAACAGGTCGCGCAGGGCATCGGACGCGCCCTTCATGCTCAGCGCCAGCTTGTCTTTCTCCACATGGCGCAGGAGCGTCTGAATTGCCGGGGCATCCAGTTTGCCGAGATCCTCGAACGTGAACATCAGAGCCTTGATCCGTTCCGCGGCGTCCCGGTTGTTTTCTTCAAGAGCGGTGAGAAAACGCCCCTCGGTCTGGCGGTCGAAATTGTTGAAGATCTCCGCCATCATTTCATGGGAGTCGCGCCGCCTGGTCTTGGCCAGATTGGACATGAATTCCGTGCGTAATGTTTGCTCGACCTTGTCGAGCACATCCTTCTGGATCGATTCCATGTTGAGCATGCGATCGACGACTTCCAAGGCAAAATCCTCCGGGAAGATCGCCAATACGTTCGACGCATGGTCAGCCTTGATCTTGGACAGAACGACGGCGACAGTCTGGGGGTACTCGTTCTTCAAGTATGTTGCCAGCACGGTTTCCTGCACGTTGGAGAGCTTCTCCCACATGTTGCGGCCCGCCGGTCCCCGGATTTCTTCCATAACGGCCGTGACACGGTCATCGGGCAGGAACTCTTTCAGCAGACGTTCTGTCGAAGAAAAGTTACCGAGCAATGCACCGGATGCAGAGAGCTGGGTTGCAAAATCCACGAGCAGTTTCTCGACCACGCCGACATCGACTTCTCCCAGTTTGGCCATGGCCACCGAGATAAGACGAACTTCGTCCTCGTCGAGCACATCCCAGACCAGCGCACCATTGCTGGAGCCGAGCGTCATCAGCAGGATCGATGCTCTTTGCGCCCCTGTGAGTTGGCTAAGCTCCATAATCTTGTCGTTTATGACCAGTGCCTCGGCCATTACGCGTTCTTCCGTGTTGTGTTATCGGTCATGCGGCTTCTTCGTGGATCCATTGGCGGATGATGGAGACCGCTTCATCTGGATTCTGTTGGACGAGTTCGGCGACCTTCTTGATCGTGTGGCCTTGCGCCTCGCCCACCATCTGGGCGTATTCGATCAGGGTAGACGCCTGGCTTTCAGGTTGGGGCAGGGCGGCGGCGGCGGCCTTGGCCTTGGCGCCCGGGTCCATATCCTCTGCCGCTTCGCTGCCGGTCGTGGCATTGTTTGCGACCTGCGCTGCCAGTTGCTCCATGTCAATGGCATCGTTGCTTGCTGCATCCGGCGTAATGATGCGGCGAACCAGCGGCCGGACCACCAGCAGCAGTACCAGCAGGGAGACGATCAGGAGGACGACCAGTTCGGCAATGTAGAAGTAATCTTCCTTGGATAGATTGAGGAATGAAGCTTCGATTTCTTCAAGTGCGGCAGGCGCTATGCCAGGGGCAAACTGAAGATTTATGACCTCGACCACGTCGCCGCGAGCCCGGTCGAAACCGACGGCTGAACGAACAAGCGTGGCAATCTGTTCGAGCTGATTCTGCGCCCTGGGGGCATAGACCGCTGCGCCATCGGCACCCTTGGTGTAAAGTCCGTCTACGAGTACGGCAACGGAGAGTTTCTTTATCCGACCAGCCTCGACGACTTCCTGTTTGGTGGTTTTCGAAATCTCGTAGTTGACCACTTCCTCGGTCTTGTTGGCGGCTTCTGCTGAAGCTTTCTCGCCACCGGCATTATCACCTGCTCCCGGCAGTTCATTGCCGACGGATACGGCGCCGTTGCCGCTGCCGTCGCGAGAGTTGCTCGATTCCTCACGTGACTGGGTCGAGCGGACGACCTGGCCTTCGGGATCATAGGTTTCCGAGGTTTGCGTTATGCGGTTGTAGTCGATCTCGGCGTTGACCTGGACGCGGGCATTGTTCCGTCCGACGACACTGGTCACGATGTTGTCGATCTGGCCCTGCAGGCGTCGTTCGAATGCAAGATTGCGTTCTTCAAACGAGCTGATCATTGCCGTCTGGTCGCCTTCACCCATGCCGCTGGCCAACAGGGCGCCGTTTTCGTTGACAATGGAAACATGAGAAGGCTTCAGATCCTTAACCGCCGAGGCGACGAGATGCTGGATCGCCTTGATCTGACCACGATCGAGACCACCGCGCATCTTCAGCACGATGGAGGCGGTCGGTTCGGACTTGTCCTTTGCGAACAGCTGACGTTTGGGGATGACCAGATGAACACGTGCCATCTGGATCCGGTCCAGAGCCCGGATCGTGCGCGCCAATTCACCTTCCAACGCCCTCAGGTGATTGAGATTCTGAACAAAACTGGTGGCGCCTAATGTGTCGCCCTTGTCGAATATCTCGTACCCGACGGATCCGCCAGCTGGCAATCCCTCTTCTGCCAAAGACATGCGCAACCGCAACACCCTGTCTTTTGGCACAAGGACGGTTGCGCCTTCGTTCTTCAGCTCAAAGGGGACGTTCATGCCTTCGAGCTTGGTGACGACGGCATTTGAGTCTTCAATCGGCAGTTCGGTGAACAGGGTTGTCATCTGGGGCTGGGATATCTGAAGGATCAGAAAGACAAAAAAGCCAATCAGTCCGACTGCAACCGCACCCATTGCGGCAAGACGCGCGCCGCCGATCGTTTTTCCGAACTCGATTAAGCCACCCACAATTCACGCCCTCGCTAGTTTCGTAATCCATCACAGCGAACCAAACGGACATGATTGCCGCTGCGATCGGTTTGGCCAGGTTATGGCCGGTTTTCGAATCGGAAGGACTGCCCCGTCCCAGTAGGCAAAAATTACCTAGTTTTGCCTAAACAAGTTATTAACGAAGACGTTAATGCCTGCTCTTACCCGGCAATAATTGCCGATTTGGCGTTTGCAGCGTTCGCAGTGGGGTAGAAATTGCCGGGGAACATTAACCGGGGGAACAGGTTCACTCCAGCGCGCCTGGTGCGTTTTCGGTCTCGTCGGGCTTAAAGGACATGTTCCGAAAACACGATATGCCTTCAATCCCATGCCCGTTTGCGCCCGACAGGCAGGGCAGTTGGGAAGGCAGGCTCACGGACACGAAAAAAGCCGGTGACATGGTCACCGGCTTTCTAAAACTTAAGAAACTTACAAACTGAGAAATCAGCCGCTTGTTCAGGTCATGAAGACCTATTGTCTATAATGCTGAATTCGGGTGGCCCGAAGTCCAGCCAGACCGTGACGGTCAATTGAGCGTTGCCAGCTCAGGAATTCCTCCACGGTCAGCGTATAGCGACTGCACGCTTCTTCTATACTCAATAACCCACCTCGGACGGCAGCCACAACTTCCGCCTTGCGACGGATAACCCACCGCCTCGTATTGGTTGGCGGTAGATCGGCGATTGTCAAAGGACTTCCGTCCGGCCCTATTACATAATTTACGCGGGGCCTGTACTGATCGGACATAATACTCATATCCAGCTAACTCACTATGTCAGGGACATTATCCGATGCGTTTTAAAAAAGGACTAAGGCTCAAGGTAAAGAGAACCTCAATATCCGGGCACAGGTGTGCCAGAACTGAACGTTTTGGGGGTTTCTTGTTCGAAGGCGCGCACTAACCAGCCAAAAAGCCGGAGTTAAGGTGTTGTCTGCTCCACGGTTTTTACGGCAGAAAATTTTATTTTTACGCCATTTACAGTGAGGAAAGGCTCTGAATCGGTCATGTCAACGGAGTCGACGATGCCCGAAACGCTGGTATTGACGTCCAGGGCCTCACCATCCTCGTCAGTCGCCTCCACTGAAATCCGGTAGATCCCATCCGCTGCCTGCGAGCCGTCGGAGCGTTTGCCGTTCCACGTATAGGTGTGAGTCCCGGCCTCAAGAGAGGTGTCTTCGGAGAACACCACATTGCCGGACACATCCTTGATCGTGACCTTGGCTTCGGGACTGTCCTTGGCGACAGTGTAGCTCCAGGCCGCCTGGCCGTTGTTCAGCTCCGACGTAATTCCCTCCGCCGTGATCGTCTTGCCGATGAAGCCGACGGCATTGGTCAGGGTGCTTGCTGTGGTCAACGACAGGAGGCTTTCGAGATTGTCGTTGGTCTGAATGGTTTGCTCGACGCCTGCGAACTGGACCAGTTGCTCGGTGAACTGGTTTGTGTCCAGAGGTTCGAGCGGATTCTGGTTTTGAAGCTGCGTCGTCAGAAGCACCAGAAAGGTATCGAAATTGCCGGCAATTGAGCTGCTCGCCTGAGTGGCTTTGCCAACATCGGAGATTGCGGAGAGTGCACCTAGATCCATTTCATTTTATCCTTGCGTTACACGGTTTCCGGTCAGATGTGGATATCCACCCCGGTGGGGCTGATATATCCAGTCATCAGGGAGGCAGCGGGACCGTCTTCGTTTGCCAGATGTTCTGGCGCGTTCGTGTGAGGTGCGTCGCTGTCCTCGCCGTCGTCAAACTGCTGGTCATTGTCTTCAAGAGAAAACGAGAGACTGCCGCTGTCGGCATCGAGGCCGGCGTCGTTCAGCGCCTTTTCAAGTGCGCGGGCGTCTCGCTGCAGGAAATCGAGGGCTTCGGGCCGTTCCACCGTTAGATGGAGCTTAACGCCGCCTTCCGACTTCATTTCCAGTGTCACGTCAAGCCGGCCAAGTTCCGGCGGATCCAATTTAATCTGAAAGCGGTTCACCCCGTTGTCAACTTGTCTAGCAACATGAAAGGCAAGGGTGTGTACGGGAACGTTGGTGATCTGGGCGCCACGGGCAAGGGTTGTGAAACGCAAGCTGGGGGTGGCGTCACCCGCCGTGCCCTGAAGGGCTCCGGTTCCTGTGGCCGATGTCAGTGACTCCGCAAACAGGCTGTCCAGCGATGAAACCGGCGGGGGTGCTGCGGGAGGCCCTGCTTCTGCCTGAGCCTTGGTGTTTGCAAAATTCAGGGCGGCCTGGGCGATCTGCGCCTTGTCGGGGCCTTGGGCGGTTTTCAGGGCGTCCTCAAATCGCGGCGCGGTGTCTCCCCCACCCTGTTGGGTCGATGTTGCGGGAGTTTCACCGACGTCTGGACCCGCCGTTCCGGCCAGGGAAGAAGGTAAGCCAAGCGTCAAAGGCGCGTCGGCGGCGGCAGGTGCGGTCGGTGCCACCGGCGCGGTTGCGCCCGTTGGGAGGGACGGTCCGGTGGGGCTTGTGCCGGCGGGAAGTGTGCCACCCGTTTGCCCAATCCGAGATGACTCTGTGTTGCTCTGAATGTTACGAAGAGCGCCGGCCAGCGCGATGGTTGCAGAATCTCCGGTCAGCTTCCCGACCAGTTCGCCGAGGGGTTTGTCTGCGGAGTCGTCCAGGGCTGTAACTGATGGATCGATCTGCTCAGGCGTCACAAAAGCCAGTTCTGCTGATATGTCAGCCGCGCCGGAGCTACCTTCCGTTTTGGGACTTTCAGCAAAGAGAGCCTGGTCGGGGGCAATCCTGGGATCGGCGACGACGGCATCAGATTCAAGAAGGAAGACCGGATTTTGCGTGTCTGCCGTTGGCAGAATTGCGAGGTCTGACTGCGTGATCGTCCCGTCAGATTCGGTCGCAGTACCAGAATTTGTGCTGGCGGGAGGCAAGGCATCAAGTGTGTCAGACTCCTCTTGTGCCGAAGCGGACGCCTCAGTCCTGCTGCCGTCTGCCTGATCCGGTTGGTCGCCTGTACGGGTCTCATCGCGGGTCGAAGCCTTTTGTCCAGCATTGTCCTCATTGGGCGTCCGAGAGGTTTTGCTGGTCTCACCATCATCAGGCCTCCGACGTTCATCGCGGTTGTCCGTCCGGGCTTGGGCGGGTTCCCGCTCCCGGGTGTCCGGGCGGGAGTTGGGCTCGGCGGCGCGGCGACGTTCGGGCTGGTCCCGATTTACCGGTCGTGACTCGTTCCGGTCGCGATCGATGTCGTCAAGATGGCGGTCGAAGGCGCGGTCTACACGGGCATCGGGTCGCGGGGCCGGTCTGTCTCGAACGCGGTCGAGTGCGGCGGTGTCGGGTTTCAGGGCAGAAGAGAGCAGATTTTCCAAGACGAGCCTCATTGAATGACAGGTGTTGTCCATTCATGAAGCAAAAGAGGGGCCAGTTCGGACGCTAAAAAAAACCGTTGTAAAACAAGACACTACAGAATTATCAATCGGTCTGGGGTGCGGCGGTGGGCGGGGCTTGCCGGGCGCTGGGCAAAAATTTCATAGTGTTCGTGTCCGGAGCCTGGCCAGTCTCGCGAGGATTGCAGACGCCTTACGTGTGTATTCCCGGGGCCACTTTGCCGTCTGAAGCGTGATAGGCGACGCCCGGCTTTGGGGAATCGGGCTTGTTTCAAGCGCCGCTGTGGTCCATATGATCGTCACATCAGGCATAATGTGACGATAACGGATGCGATCAAGGCGATGAGTGCTACGGACTTCTATAACCCCGCGACAGGTTTGAACAGCCTCGACCTGCCGGGCAAGCCTGCCGACACGAGGGTGGTTGTCGCCATGTCCGGCGGCGTCGACTCCTCAGTGGTCGCAGGACTTCTGGCGCGCCAGGGTTATGATGTGGTGGGCATGACGCTGCAACTCTACAACCACGGTGCCGCGGTTCAGCGCAAGGGGGCCTGTTGTGCCGGTCAGGACATCCATGATGCCCGGCGGGTCGCGGAAACACTCGGGTTCCCGCACTATGTCCTCGACTATGAAGAACGATTCCGCAAGTCGGTGATCGATCAGTTTGCCGACAGCTATATCGCCGGTGAAACGCCGATCCCGTGTGTCCTGTGCAACCAGACAGTGAAGTTCCGCGACTTGTTGACCACGGCACGCGAACTGGGTGCCCAGGCATTGGTGACCGGCCATTACATCACAACCAAACCATCGCCTGCCGGCGACGGGTCGCGACAACTCTACCGCGCTGTCGACGAAACACGGGACCAGAGTTATTTCCTTTTTGCCACGACCCAGGAGCAGATTGATTTCCTGCGGTTTCCTCTCGGCGAGACCACCAAGACGGAAACCCGGCAGATTGCCGAGGATCTGGGTTTGCAGGTGGCGGGCAAGGCCGACAGCCAGGACATCTGTTTCGTGCCGACCGGCCGTTACACCTCGATCATCGACAAGCTGCGGCCGGGTGCGGCCGAACCCGGAGAGATCGTCCATGTGGACGGGCGGGTCCTGGGGCGTCATGACGGGATCGTGCGCTATACGGTTGGTCAGCGGCGCGGCCTTGGGGTTGCCACAGGCGATCCGCTGTTCGTGGTCAAACTCGATGCCGAGAATGCCCGTGTGATCGTCGGGCCCCGCGAGGCGTTGTTTACCCGTAAGATCACGCTACGCGACATCAACTGGCTGGGCGACGGCCGGCTCGAAGATACCGCACGGGCAGGCCTCGACCTGTTCGTCAAGGTGCGTTCGACGCGCCCGCCGCAGCCCGCCCGCCTGTCACTTGACGGAGACGATATCTGCGTGACGCTGGGCGACGGCGAACACGGGGTGTCACCGGGACAGGCTTGCGTCTTCTATGCCGACGGAGACCGGGGGTCCCGGGTGCTCGGCGGTGGCTGGATCGCGCGCGCGGAACCGGATCTTATGGCAATCGGGTTAGAATCGGTATCTGATGTGCCGTTGCTCGACGAGCCCGCGCCAGCATCATAGGCTCACAAAGCCGCCGGCGAGGCATTCGCAGGACACGCAGGAACGGTTGTTGACGATACGGGTGCGCATCACCCCTTGACAGGCCTTCGCCCGGCCCCTTATATCGGCGCCGGAACGCACATGATCTGGTCGTTCGATGCCCACAACGGGCGTCATTTGGTTGCGGCGGGGTAGCTCAGCTGGTTAGAGCAGCGGAATCATAATCCGCGTGTCGGGGGTTCAAGTCCCTCTCCCGCTACCAACCTTTTCAATGGTTTAGTTGAATTTCCGCATTTCGCCGAGGCGTGTTTTACAGGTCATTTTACACCAGACGTTCACTTTTTGGACTTGATCAGGTGAATTAGGACAGAATCCGAAATGCTCGGATCCATTGCCGCATAGGTCTCGATCATATGCGCGGCGGTCTTGACTGACCATCCCATCATCACCGCAATTTCGGACAAGGGCACCTTGGCCAACAACAGCCGGGTAGCGGCGGTGCCACGCGCGTCATAGAATCTCAGCTCGTCACGAATGCCGGCACGCCTGGCTGTGCGCTTGACCATTTCGGACAATCCGCCTTCGGTCCATTGCTCGCCTTTCGACGTACGCAAGATTAGCATGTCGGTTTGGGGCGTGGTGTCGATGATGTCGGCCATAGCGTCGGTGACCGGTATTGACGCCAGACGTTCCTTTTTCCGGGTCCTGATCAAGATTCGCCGACCGTAGTCGGTGGCTTGGATGTGGGCGCGAGAAAGGTTGATCAGGTCGCCCGGGCGCAAACCGGTTTCCACGGCCGCCGTCATAGCGCGGCTGATATGACGAGGGGCGACCGCGTGGAACGCCGCGAGATCGGCCGAGGTCCAAATGATGTCCGCACGGTTGCTTTTGTAAACCGTGCCGCCTCCGCGCAAGTGGTGGAATTTTAGGTGACCGCGATCGTAACCCCACGAGACAACCCGTTGCAGGGTTGACCAGGCGTATTGAGATTGCCGACCGGTCCAGTTGTCGCGCCATCTGAGAGCCGATGGCCGGATCTCCGGCTGATTGAAGGAATCGAGCGGCGCGTCGCCGTATTTCTCATCAATCTCGGCAAGCCACTTCTTATAGTCTTTTTGGGTCCGGGGTTTAAGCCTGGTAAACTCGCCACTCTTTTGAAACGCGATGGCCATCTCGCGAAATTTCTTGCCCGCGCGGTCGGCCGGTGCCTTGCCGGCCGCTTGGAACGCCTCGATATAGGCGACCGACCCGACCACGGTGGTCTCGCCGGTTTTCCAGAATAGTGGGCCGCCGCGCCAGGCGTAGTGATATTCAACCCGTTTGCCGGATGCCAGTTTTGCCTTGACCCGGTGGACCCCCTCCAATTCAATGCTAACCATTGTTCCTGATCCATTCCAATCCCGGATTGTCCACCACGCGGTGATCCAGACCCATTTGCGCATCAAGAGCGGCATCTATCTGTTTGCGATCGTAACATCCACGGCGTGCCGGCAGTTTCTTGAACCCCATCGCCCTGGCGAACTTGTCGAAAGCGTCCGTCGCTTCTTCAAAACCACAATAAGCCGCCGCTGCTCTTCTTGGCAATATGCGTGGCGCGAGGTTGAGGAGCCGCTCGGTCATTTCCGTCTGACGCACGCCGTGCGCGGAGCTGGAATCGACGGGGCGAGGATGAATAGTCCTTCCATCACAGGCGTCCAGCGCTTGAAAGAACAGGTTTTCTATCCGGATGCAGCAGGCAGGCGGCACCATGTTGATGGTCTTCACCGCCGTCTACTCGTCGTTCACAGAGATCGCACCAGGCACCGCCGTCGTGCTGCCTGATCGTCCGGTGCTCGAGTGCGCTGCGCAATGCGGCGACCTCGTGTATCGCACCCTCGATGTCGCGGTCCGTCACCCGGCGCCACAAGCACCGTCTTGGCCATTTTTCGACGTTGTAGGGGTTTTGCCATCGGGCCGCGATATAGACCGGTGTGATATATTCGACCTTGAGCACATGCGGACCGATCAACCAGAGACGGCGAACTCTTGAACGACCAGTGAGCCCGTCCTGTGTGCCGGTGCCGTTCATGCAGACACCTTTCCCCGGTGGTTGCACATGCGCCGGATGGCGGCGGTGCGTTTCTGGTTGGTGGCCTTCAGAAAGATGGTGACGGCGCGTTTGACGTTGCGCGGGCGGTCGATGGGCCGCGCCGTGTGCTCAATGCGGTTCCATTCGCCACGCTTCAGACGTGCGGCGCGCAACGTGTAGGGATTGCGGATCGTCACCCACTTTGGACCGACGCGTTCAAGGAATACGGTGCGCCTGCCGGTACCGATCGCGGCCTCGGCCTCGCTCAGCATGTCCACGCGGTAGAACCCGGCTTGAGCAGTCATCACGCCAGCCCGTTTGCGGCCGCGACCCTGCCGGCTGGTTTCAGCTGGACGGCGGTGACGTGTTTCTTAACGCCGCGTCGTCTGCCGCTCGTGAGGGTGACGAAGCCGGTGCGAGTGGTTGTGTTGAAGGCAGTGACGACGGCGTTTGTCCAGATGATGTCGTTGAATCGCACCGATAGGACCTTCACCTTGTCGCCAACGCTATAGACTTGGAGATCCACATCGTTTGGTGCCATCCGGACATTAGGCAAATCTCGCAAAAGACGTGCAGCGGAAAAGTCAACTACATTGGATGCTGTTCGATGGCGCATGAGAACCATGTCTCCGGTGCATTCGTCAGATTCAAATTACAATAATAATTGTAGATTCGATTGAAAAATGCAAGCGCGATTATTGTAGCTCGACGGCTTTGAAGAGTTTCTCGAAGTGTGTGGCCCTGTCTTGCGACCGACATGCGCAAGATAGATTGGGTGAATCGGAGGCAAAACGGAAGTGGTGAGAGGATCGAGTGTGCGCAGGTCTATTTCAGGCAGATTTTCGAAACCTGGCCGGCGCCAAGCCAGTTCAAGGCTATTTGGGGCGCCATTGCGGACTTATGGTTGGCTAGTGCCGGCCGTATGCTGGGCACTCTTCCAAGCAGGTTGAAAATTTAGGTAACGCGCTTCGGGCCACTCTCGGCCCATCTAGGGAATTAGTCTTCCGTAGAGCCGACTATCCGGTGAACAGATACAACTTTCTCCAATGGAATGCGCACATCCTCGGGTGGGTTGAGTTGCTTCAGAACAATCTCTTCACTGCGCTTCTGTATAAATTGACAGATTGTGGCGTACAGGGGGGTATTATCCTTCCCGACTGAAATCTGTACAATTACAAAGCAATTGGAAGTTGCAGGTTTGTGCGGATTTACGAATACCAGCTCTCCGGCAAAAAAACGGGGTTCCATTGATTCCCCATCAACATAAATCGCATATGCGTCAGGAACACTCGTGAGGTTCCGTGCGGCCATAACCCTGCCAATTTCTTGGCCGTTGAACTCAAAAAATCCTTCACTGTCGACAGCTGCTCTTCCGTATATTGGCACCGCAGTTCCCGACGCGTATTTGCTGAGATCCAGCGTCTCGAATGTCTCGGTCGTTCCGCCTGGCTTGTGTTTTGCAGCAGAGCCCGTGTGATCCTCTTCCAAGAGGTCCTCAGGCTCCACACCCAAAGCTCGGGCTATCGCCACGAGATAGCCTGTCTTGTAGGTGTTGCCCGCCTCCAGGGATTGGATGGTTTGGGGGTGACAGCCAACGGCCCGGGCAAGATCAGACTGCGACATCTTCCTTGCACGGCGTTTGACTGTCAGTTTTTTTTCCGAGATTCTCATAGCGACATTCTACAAACTGCGTCAATTCATGCTTTACAATTATAATGGTTGAAGAATCACAATTATTCTTGTAGCGATGATTCCATGTTGAACGCACTTGAGAACGCAGTTGTCCTTGCTGGATCACAAGCGGCACTTGCTGACCTGATTGGGGTCAAGCAACAGACAATTTCTCTGTGGTTGACCAAATTGAGGTCCCGACCAAACGATCCCATCGTTCCAGCAGAAGCAGCGGTGCAAATCGAATTGGCTACAAATGGGCAAGTTGATAAAGGCGCCATGCGTCCCGATCTGTTTTCGGATCCCATTAGATCGAATGCGTTGGATCCATGCACTGAGATTGTGAACTCTAAAACCTCCTCGCGACCGGCGGTCGCCGATGCCTAAACCGTACAAGCCTCGCGTGCCGAGTTCGATCAAGGACGCCCAGACGCAGTTGGTCGATGCCTGTGGTGGTGCCGACAAGGCGGCGGAGTTGTGCCGGGTGGGCCGGGCGACGCTGCACAAGTACACGGACCCGGACGGCGACCACGAGATCGTCCATATGCCGCTCGATGTGGCCCATGCGCTTGAGGCCCACTGCCGGCGGCCGATCGTATCGACGTTCCTGGCCCATGAACTGGGCTTCAAGCTTGTGGCACTCGATGCCCCGGCGGTGGGCGACATGCTGACCACGATGGCGCATGCCGCCAAGGAGTCGTCCGATGTGTTCGCGGAGATCTCAGAGGACCTCAAGGACGGGCACCTGTCGGCAAACGAGGCCGGGCGCATTATCAGGGAAGCCGACGAGGCGATGGCCGCGATGCAGGCGGTGGCTGACGTGGCGCGTCCGTTCCGTGACGGGAAGGGCGATGGGTGACGGTTCGATGAACAAGCGTCAACGCCTTCACAACCGCCGCGCGTCGGACACGTTCGAGATCCGGCACGGCAATTTCACTTACACCATCACTGCGTCGATCGACGCCAAGGGACGGCTGGGGGAGCTCTTCATCGATTCCGACAAGTCCGGCACGGAACTGTCGGTGATGATGCACGACGCGGCGATCGCCGTGTCGCTCGCCCTGCAAAACGGATGTCCGCCGGAGGACCTGGCCCAGGCGTTCGAACGCAACGAGGCAGGTGTCCCCGCCGGACTGCTCGGCATGGCACTCGACCGTGCTATCGCGATGACGAGGGGCAAGGACTGATGCCGGATCTGGCCTTCCTGCGCGCGACAGGCGAGTACAAGTCCCACCGACTTCTGGAACTGGTTGTGGTGACCGACGGTGAGGAACGGATAATCCCGCTCGATCGCCACAAGGTTCTTACCTTCAACCGTCAGATTGCAGATGCCCTTTGCACCAATGCTTCGTTGGAGGCCGGATGACCAGGCGATCGCCCATCATGCGCATGATCGGGGTGGCTTGCGTGCTCGAGGTCGGCGGCCCGTCCGCGGCAACACCTTCGCGGATGGCAGAACTGCGCTCGGCTGTGGAAGGCCTGCCGCCACCAGTCACGGACCGGGACGGGCACGTCCGTTTCGGGGAAATCGAAACCGTCCTGCGGGCCTCGGCGTGCTGCGTGATCGAGCGCGGACTAACGCCGGCAACACATGCGCTCCTGTCTGCCGCCCTCAAGCTCGCCCGCGACACGCAACAATCTCCTGCGGCCGCCATTCCCGCCGCATCCGCGCGACCAAAATACTGGTGGGAAGAGGAGGCGGCGCGATGACCGGGGCCAGATCAAACCCGTCTGTTCTGTCGCAGCGGTTCGAATCCGCGGACGATCATGACTTCTTCCCCACACCGCCCTGGGCAACACGGGCCTTCTGTGAACTGGTCCTGGCCGATATCGTCGGCGGTCGCGACCGGATGAAGAACCTGTCTGTTGTCGAACCGGCCTGCGGGGCCGGCGACATGGCAAGGCCGCTGGCCGAATACTTTGGCCAGGTCCATGCGTCAGACCTGGTCGACCGGGGTTTTGGTATGGTGGCCGACTTCCTTGATCCTGCCTGGCGTTTGCCAGAAGGTGTCGACTGGCTGATCACAAACCCACCGTTTGACGATCTGGCGATGGCGTTCGTGCTGAAAGCCCTGGCGTTGCGTGTCAATGTGGCCGTGCTGGTCAAGGTGCAGTTCCTCGAGACCATCGGGCGCTGCCGGCATCTGCATGGGCCGACACCCGCCAACACCATCGTGGCCTATGCCGAACGGCTCAACATCTTCAAGGGGCAGCTGGACGGCACATCGCCCGCCAAGCCGATGATGTTCGTCTGGTTCGTCTGGCTGCACCCGGGTTTACGTCCCGGTGCAGATCCACGGGTCAAGCTGATCCCGGCGTGCCGGAGATTGTTCGAACGGGCAGGGGACTATCCAGTCACCAGCAGCGGTGAACGGTCATGAGTTGGCAGTCTCAGGTCCTCCTGTCCCTTGGCGGGCTTGTCGTCGCGGTCGCTGTCTTGTTTGCCATCGCCCGGTATCTGCCCGGCATGCCGGCACAACTGCAGGTGGTAGTCGAGCGCGCAACACACGCACACAACATCGACAGACGTGCGGTGGAACCGCGCTGAGATTCTGGCCCGGCGCACGGCGTGCGCGGGCTTCTTTTGAGGAAAGGACAAACCCCATGAACCAGTCAGCCGACGTTTTTACGGTCTCCCATGACGACCTGGCCCCATCACCGCTCAACCCGCGCAAGCACTTTGATGCCGACGGAATCACCGAACTGGCAGCATCGATCGCCCGGGACGGGCAGGTCTACCAGAACCTGATCGCACGCAAGGCTGACGGTCTGAAAGTCGGCAAAGGCAAGGCCGCCCGCGAAGTGGCTTATGAGATCATCGCCGGGGAACGGCGTTGGCGTGCTGTCCGCCAGATCATGGACGGGAAAGACTGGCCGGATGGCAAACCGTTCCCGATGCCGGTGCGGGTGATTGAAGCCGATGACGCCAAGGTGGTCGAACTCGCCACCATCGAGAACCTGCAGCGCAAGAACCTGACACCGCTGGAAGAGGCGCGCGCGTTTGCCGACATGCGCAAGTACGGCCGGGAGACCGACCAGATCGCAGACGCCATGTCGATGTCCAGGCGGTACATCCAGGTTCGTCTGGCCCTGGTCGACAAGCTGTCGAAGAAGTGCCAGGCAGCCCTTGATGATGGCTCGATCAACATCGTGCAGGCCCGCACGCTGACCATGGGGCCAAAGACACGGCAGGACGAGATCATCGAGGCGGTTGTCCGTGGTGGCTACATGGCAGCTGAGCAGCAGATCAAACATTCGCTTGTGGGCGACCTGCCAACCGTCGCCAAAGCGATCTTCGATGTTGAGCAGTATGACGGCAACTGGATCGACGATCCGGACGGCGATGAGGGTGACAGGCGCTTTGCCGATCGCGGCAAATTCGAGCAGCTGCAGCAGGCAGCACTCGATGCACTATGGAAGACGCTCGGAGAAACCTGGGCCTGGGTCAAGGTCGTTGACGGCTATGCCAGCACCTACATGTACGAGAAGTCGAAGAACAAGAAGAAAGCAGGCGTGATCATCCAGGTTGTCAGCCTCGACAACATCACGGTCTATGACGGACTGGTCAAACCGGCCGAGCAGGAAAAGTCCGGAGACGCTCCAAAGCCGCAACCGGCCTTCACGAAGGCTCACCTGGTCTATGCGGCCAACCGCAAGACCGAGGCCCTGCAGGATGCGGTGGCTGCGGGTGTTCGCACGGCCAAGATCATGACCTGTCTGGCACTGATGGGTGAGCGGGACACGATCAGATTCGGGTGTGACCACATCACCCCGGATGACCGAACCATCTCCACCGGCCTGCTGGAGACCGCAAAAGCGTTCGGTGACAAATTGAAGAAAGTGGCATTCGACTCCTACGGGCGCGGTCTGCTCAATCTCAAACGCGAGTTCAGTGCAAAACCTGATCTGTCGGGCCTGAAGGCTTATGAGGCGATCAAGGCGCTGAGTGACGCGAATCTCGACCGGTTGTTCTCCGCATTGGTTGCCGCGCAGGTCGGAACGTTTGCCGGGAACGATCCGGAGCTCGGCGACAGCCCGCTTGCGGTCCGGCTGGCCGCGGACCTCGGCATCGACATGTGCGCACGGTGGTCGATCGATGACGACTATCTGGCGTTGTGCAAGAAGCCGCCGCTGATCGACATCTTGGGCGCCAACGGCGAGTGGACTGACGGCGGGGCCGCGGCTCAGAAAAAGACAGCCAAGGCACTGCGGGAAATGGTGAAGACGGAAACGTCCGGCACCACGCACATCCTGCCGCGAGACATGCAGTTCGGATCGCCTGAGGATCTGGAGACAGCAAAGCCAATTGTGACGCGAGTGGATGGTGCGACCAGCAAGAAGGCGGCGTGAGGGCGGGAACAACTGACAATCTGAGAGGAGGCCACCATGACGACAGATGTGTCACGTGACCAGCTGCGATCGATCGTGGAACGGATCGAACGGCTGGAGGAGGAAAAGCAGGCAATCGCCGATGACATCAAGCAGATCTATGCCGAGGCCAAGGGCAACGGGTTTGCGACACGGATCATCCGCAAGGTCATAAAGCTACGCAAGATGGAGCAGGCCGAACGCGAGGAGGAAGCAGCCCTGCTCGATGTCTACATGGCAGCACTCGGCATGCTTCCGGCTTTTGAAGCTGAGGGCAGTGAAGAAAATGAGGCTGCCGCGTGAGCCTCGATTACCATCACGACACCGAACCGCAGCCGCCGCACGGCATTGCCGTCGAGCAGGACCTGCTCGGTGCCCTTCTGATCAATAACGAGGCATGGTGGGGCGTGGCCGACGTGGTGACGGCCGATCATTTTTACGATCCCCTCCATGCCCGCATATTCGACGCGATCGCCGACGGTATCGGCAAGGGCCGGGCTGTGACGCCAGTCACGTTGGGCCCGGCCTTCGCCGGCGAGGACAATATCGGCGATGTGTCCGTGCCGGTGTACCTCGCCCGTCTGATGGGATCTGCCACCACGGTCCTCAATGCCCCGCACTACGCCGAGACTGTCCGAGAGATGTGGACACGCCGGCAGATGATGGCGATTGGCGAACACCTGGTGCAGGAAGCCCGCAACTTCGATGTGTCCCCATCACAGACGGGCGCGATCGTGGCCGAAGGGCTTGAGAACATCGTTGCCGGCCACGCGTCCGAAAAGACCCTGGCGATGATTGACGAGGTCGTGCAGTCAGCCCTGCAGATGGATGCGGTCAAGCCCATGACGTGGGGCCTGGAAGATCTCGACCGCCATACCGGCGGCATGCGTCGCGGTGAGTATTATATCGTGGCCGGGCGTCCCTCAATGGGCAAGTCCGTGTTTGCCACCGGCATCGCCCTGGCCCAGGCGAAAGCCGGCCTTGGTGTCCACTTCTACTCGCTGGAGATGAACTGGCAGACGGTGGGCGCGCGCGTGCTGTCGGACCAGCACTGGAAGTCGCGCACTGAAAGTGTCCCGTTCAACGCGATCATGAACAGCCGGGTGCCGGACGATGACTGGGATCCGCTGATGAAGACAGCCGAGGACTTCCACGGGCTGTTGCTCGGTGTCGATCAGGGAGCCTCTCTTACCGTGCAGGATATCCGGGCGCGCTCACGCCGTCTCAAGCGGAACTGGGAAAAGAAGGACCGCACCCTCGATGTCATCATCATCGACTATATGGGCCTGATGCGGCCCGGATCGCGGTATGCCGGCAACAAGGCGGCGGAGACCGAGGAGATCAGTCTTGGTCTGAAGGACCTCGCCAAGGAACTGGACGTGGCCGTGGTTGCACTGGTCCAGCTCAACCGCGAAGTCGAGGCCCGCAACGACAAGCGTCCGATGCTGTCGGACCTGCGCTGGTCGGGCGCGCTCGAGCAGGATGCCGACATCGTCTTCATGCTCTTCCGTGAGGCCTATTACCTTGAAAAGGAACGCCATCACGATAAGGACAAGGACATGGCGCGCAATGAGCGCTTTAACAAGATGGCCCATGTGCTCGAGATCATCATCGCCAAACAGCGCAACGGACCGTGCAAATCCGTTGAGGCATACGTGGATCTGGCTTCCAGTGTCATGCGCAGCAAGGCACAGGAGGATGAAGCGGCATGAGCGTCTACGTGAACGGGCTGGTCTACCGCTCAAGGTTTGGCAGCACATCGCTCAAGGCCGTTGCCCTCAAGCTTGCAGATGTGGGTGATGACGAGGGCCGGCGGATCTATCCGTCAAAACGCACGATCGCCGATCATGCGGAAGTGAGTCTTGCCACGGTGCGCCGGTCGATCCGGCTGTTTCTGGCAAAGGGGTTGCTGGTGGTTGTCCAGGAGGGCGGTCGTGGTCCTCGCTCAACCACACAGTATGCGTTCAACATGGACATTCTGGAGGCGTTGAGCAAAGGGCCGACTATGCTCACCGACCTCCCGGACGCCAACGTCGTTGGTGATCAGGATACCAACACGGATGGTGAACTGGTTAGTGAGAGTGAGGCGCCGGTCGAGGCGTCCGGAACAGAGTCTGTCGCGGCTCGGTGTGGTCAAGATAAGGGTGTCACCCTGACACCCTTAGATGAGGAGAAGGGTGTCACCGGAACACAGGAAGGGTGTCACCAGCGACCATTAAGGGTGTCACAGCTTGATACCCAAACGTTAGGAACGTTAGGGAACGTGAAGTCGGGCGCGCGCGAGGACGCGCCAACTGCACAACCTGATCTCGATCGATTAGAAACAGCCCTGAGGGATGCGGCAGGCGAGGCGCTCAATGCCGCATCACCGGGATTGCTGATCCTCGCCACACCGCAGCGGTGGCTCGGCAACGGTGCGGATCTGCAGGGTGACGTGGTACCGGCCATCGCCACACGGGCCAGATCGCTCAAACCCGGATCGGTACGCTCATGGCGGTTCTTCGACGGTGTCGTCGCTGACTGGATGGAACAGCGGGCAGCGGGAGCGGACATGCCCACTCTGCCGGCAAAGGCCGATCCATCGACGTTCTCGGATGAGGACTGGCAGCGGCGTCTCGATTATCTCGATCAAACAGGCGAGTGGGGCGACAGCTGGGGACCGGCACCCCGGCAACCTGGTTGTCTGGTACCCGATCATCTTTTGGCCACGGGTCCTCCCAGGGATCTGACTCAATGCGGGTAATGCGCACGGCGTGGTTTGTCTAGTGATCACGATTTGAAACGAGGTTGACAACAATGATGCAGGTTGACAGCGACCGCCACACGCAACGGGGCAGGGGGTATCGGATCTCTCAAAACCCTTCGTTACGGCAACCGCCGCCCCCTCATTCGGAGATTTTTTTCTCATGAACGTGATATTTGAAGCGCTTGGAGACCTCGTCCTGGAGAACCAGTCCAGGCGTGCCCGGGCGCCGTTGATGTGGGGCAGGGAGAAGTCGAATCAAATCAACTTGTTACCGACCGTGGCATGGAACGACCGTTGGATCAGCCAGGTGGCCAGGACCGTACTGGCGGCACTGAAGCAGTATTATTTTTCCACGGTCCGTTCTGGCTACCGGCCATTGACCGAAAACTCCCTGCCAACAGAAACCGGAAGCTCATGAACGCCAGGACGCAGATTGATGCCAGCGAATACACTACCCCGCCATCGGAAGAAGTGGCGAGGGGATTGCACTGGTATGCGATCAGGGTTCCGGCAAAGAAGGAGGCCGCCGCCTGCATGTTGCTGAAACGGGCAGGTTACACGGTGTTCATTCCGTTTGGCGTCAAGCTCAAGCGCAAGAACCGATACTGCGCACAGCGCAAGGCCATGCGGTATCCGTTGCTGATCCGGTATGTGCTGATCGGGTTTGCTGAGGCCGTACCGGCTTGGCTCTCGCTGTTCCGCTTCACCGTTGTCCAGTCAGTTGTTTGTGTTGGCGGCGTGCCGGCAGAGATCCCCTATCCGGCCATGGAGCGGTTGTTCCGTTTGCATAGCAGTGAAGGCGAGCCAACGGCAACGGCCGCACAACGAGCGATGCGAACCCACCATGAGTTTGCAGTGGGCGATGTTGTGGAAGTGGTCGACGGGGCGTTCACCGGGCGTGACGTCGTTGTCAGTGAACTCAACGGTATCAAGGCCAAGGTGTTGCTCTCGCTGTTTGGGCGCGAGACTGAAATCGAGACCGGGATCGACAAGCTCATGCCGTTCGAATAACGCGGCATCCGTCGTGGTCTCGGCTGAGGGGGAGGGCGGGTCAAAAGTCTGGACCCTTCAAAACCTAGACCGCCGGGTAGTGAAAAAGTTCTGCGCGCGAGTTTCCGAAAACTTTTTTTTGGCAATCACATAGGCCGGTATAGTTCACGGTTGGACCCTACAAGCGTATCCGGACTTCCGTAGTTGGATGAGGAGCGGCGGTGCACTTGAGGGTGTTCGAACTTCTCAAATGTGCCGATTTTGTTGATAAAGTCTTTTTCTGAGGCCGAGTCAGAAAATTCAGCTTCGTAGTCGGACGTTACGAAAATTTGGCTGGGGGGGGCAGTCGTTGTCCGATGATTTCCTTGTACGGCGCTGTGAATGACGCTCACGGGCCTTCTGGATATAGCGGCGGCGTGAAATGGTTCCTGCCGAAAAAATCAGTTCCGCAAAATTTCGACTTTATCAACAAAATCTGCCAACAGCGGTCATTCATGCTTCGTGCAGCGAAAGCCCGCTGTGAGCCTATTCCGTTGAAAAACTCCGCAAGCCGCTTTGGCTCGTTACATTTGAATCATGCGCAAGGCTCTTGCGCAATGATCATCCGCGATCAACCTTCTCAGTGAATCATAGTTGCGCCAGAAACACCTTGAAGTATTCGCTACCGAGTTTTTCAACAGAATAAGCCCGTAGCTGTCATTGAACGCGTGTCGTAAATGAGGCAGTGTTCGAAAACTCAAGATATGATTCAGATCCTAAAATGACATTTATCTATATAAAAATTGATCCCCCAAACCACATCTTTTTCAAGGATTGTCCAGGGGATCATTGTCAGTCGGAAGACTGAGGGGAGATTATTCAGCCGGCACTTTTGAAGCGTCTGTTGCTACTTCCTTATTGGGATCAATTTTCCAAATCGTCCACCCCATGAAACCAAACAGTAAGGTCACAAGTGGTGATAACCAGCAGAAAAATGCAAATGGAAGATACGCAATCGTTGCTACGCCCAGAGTGGCAGCCTGATAAGCACCACCTGAGTTCCAGGGAACCAAGTTAGCCGTGACCGTCGCGGAATCCTCCACCGCACGAGACAGGTTCTCGGGCGCTAGACCACGGTCACTATAGGCTTGGGCATACGTCCGTGCTCCCATAACGATAGCCATATATTGATCACACAATATCATGTTGGAGCCGATACCGGTCAAAACCGTCGACAGTATCAACGACCCGTCGGACTTGGCCAGAGAAAGCACCTTGTCGGCAATTGCCTTGAGTTGATTAGTGCGCTCCATAACACCGCCGAACATCATGGCAACGATTACCAAGCTGATCGTGTACATCATTGATTCCATGCCGCCACGAGACAATAGCTTGTCGACATCGGAGTTTTCGGTTGCTGCTTTGAACCCGCTGAAAGCTGCTTTCATGAGGGTATCGTAGCTTGCTCCCTGCAATCCAATGGCAATAACGATCCCGGCAACAACGCCCATTGTGATCCCCGGAATTGCCGGCATCTTGCGAAACGAAACTACCATTACGATAATCGGTGGCAGAAGCATCACAACGTTGATTGTGAAGTTTTTCTCCAGAACCGTGAGGATCGTCGCGATCCGTTCAAGATTGCCTTCGCCCCCGCTGTACTGGAGCCCGATAACTACCTCGATGATGAGGGTGAGAGTTATCGCCACACCGGTCGTATAAGACATGTGCTTGATGTGCGTAAATAGATCGGTACCGGCAAGCGCAGGCGCCATGTTGGTTGTGTCTGACATTGGTGACATCTTGTCGCCGAAATAGGCCCCAGATAGTACCGCACCGGCAACCAATGGAAGTGGGAAGCCAAGACCCGCGCCAACCCCCATGAGAGCGACACCAATTGTACCGGTCGTGCCCCAACTGGTTCCAGTGGCAAGAGATGTCAATGCACAAATGACAACCGTGATGGGAAGAAAAATCGCCGGTGATAGGAAAGTTAGGCCATAGTAAATCAAAGTCGGAACAACGCCGGCCAGAATCCACACGCCGATCAGGATGCCGACGATGATCAAAATAATGGTTGCCGGCAATGCGTTGGTGATGCCACGCACCATACCATTTTGTATGTTCTGCCAGCTAAATCCGCAACGCAACGCGACAATTGACGCTACGACAACACCAAGCAGCATTGGAATATGTGGATCGAGTCCGTAGACAACTATGGATATGCTGATTCCGACGACAAGCGAGAACAACGATATCATTGCCTCCCAAAAATGAGGCGCTCGTGCCCCTTCAGGTATGTCGGTTTTCATTAGATTTCCCTCCTGTTTAGTTGCCTAGCCCATTTCCGTTTTCCAATACACGAGACGCAACACCCTTTGGTAAGTCAAACATCTCATTTTCCTCAACTGATCTTTTTTTATTCAGCCGTAGCACACTTCATTGAAATTCGAACATAGCTTTCCACTGTTTTTCGAACGGCAGCTAAGTCCTGCGGTTTCAACGGATCGCTGCAACACAGATCCCAAACTTCCCAGCAGGATCGGCAGCGCAGTGGCAAAAACAGAAGTCGCATTTTCGTCAAATGATATTCCGTAGAAGGCTCTCACCTCGTGACCTTTTCAAGCTTATCTACGATAGTTCCTATTTAGTCATCTCAGTGAGTCCTGAGGAGTTAAATTTATGGCCGACAGGTCCAGTGTCGTAGCGGAGCATTTCTGAACCGCCGTCATTCCAACGCACTTTCACGCCGTGATAGAGAATGTGTCCCATTGGAAAACCTCGTCGCCACGAACTTCTCGAACCCAGCATACACCCCGTTGTCAAAATTACCGAAATAGGCAGTAAGAGGTGAAATTGTAAAACCGGGGTTTTTCTGTTGCGCGTCAACCTCCAACATGACTATGATTGCGTTGTATTGAGGGGTAAATATGTTCGGTACAGCTGGTCATTTGGCTCCGTGCGCTACCGAGTTTTCGGAGAAGACCAACTATGTTGAAGTCCTTTACAACAGCTTGTGTTCTTGTGCTTTTCAGTCTGCCTGCCTGGGCGGACTGCGAGGCGGATCTCGTAAAGATTTATGAACAACTTGAAACGGTTGATGTCTCCGACGAAGATTCGGCGAAAATAAATGACCTGCTCGACACAGCCGAAGCCGCACAGATAGGTGGCGATGAAGCCGCCTGCATTGCAGGGGTGGCCGAGGCGAGCAGCATCTTAAAGTAACAATCTGACGATTGCGGACGTGCCGACGGTCGATGGCCTGCTTCAGACGTATACGGACGTTTTGAACATTCCGGTTCACTTTACCTTCGGCCCCTTGTGTCCCTTCCCAATTTGAACAAGCGCCTCGTGTGCTTTCAGATCTCCGAATGACTCATTGATGCTTACGCGGGCGCGCTCCAGACAGCGGCCCTCTGCTTCTTCCGGGCTGTCGAATTCCCCGAGTGACATAGTTCCGCCAGCACCTATCTGGGCATGCCACTTGCCTGAAGGAAGCAATCGAACGGACATTTCCACGCTTCCAAGCTGAAGAGATTCAGCCTTTACAGCACCGTGTCCGCCCCGCCATTTTGTCCACCGGATCTTTCCCATACCGTCCTCATGCTCCACATAGAACAAAATAAGAACATAGATTGGAGCGACAGGGAAGTGGGACTTGAGTCGTGGAATGAATTTGGAGGATACTGGTTCTGATTGCCGCGCTCTTTTGGACGGCACCCGCTCTTGCTCAGTACGAAAGCGAGATCAAAGAAGTCTTTTGCGCTGGCCCCGGTTGGCAAACAGAAGTTAAGCTTGATTCTGGTGCCTATGCAGACTGCCTGTCGGACACACAAAGTCTTTTTCTGGGGTTGATCCAGAAAATCCAGCTTCGTAGCCGGACGTTACGAAAATTTCGCTGGGGGGAAAGTCGTTTTCCGATGATTTCCATGTACGGCGCCCTAAATGACGTTCACCTTTATCGTTAAGTACCCGGAATCTGGCGCTGTTCGTTTCTGCTTCTCGTCATCACTCCAATTCCGGCGCCTGCGCCACTTCGCCACAAACCACGCCACAAATGTCCATTTACTCGCTAATGGGCATTAGCTCTCGCAATCGATCCATGGCAGGGTGTGTGCACCAGGCGCATACTGAAAGAGCGAACTAGACAATCAGTCGTACTTCCGGATTGGGTCACAAATCCCCGTATTTCACCCGCCAAATTAACGGCGAAAAGGTGGGGTAGAACGGACCTTCCGGCGCCAAATGTCTGTAGTCGGATCATCAACGGAAGTAATTTTGCCTATCGTCGTACGGGGATTGTGTGCCACTTTGCGCCGTCGGGCCTTGAGCGACGGAGGTCTGTTTCGAGCCCATTCGTGACCTTCGAATGATGTCGCAGACGCAATGATCCGGTGGGACCGGAATGCGAAGGTTTGACCCAACCCGGACATCCATATTGGTCATGTGTAACAGCGGCAGTGCGGACAAAGCGACGGATGTAACCTGC